>JBNJFJ010000012.1:0-42059 GCA_051746745.1 Bacillota bacterium
CCTTATCGAATGAGAAATTACAAATAACTAAAAACCCTTAACGTTTCTTGCGTTAAGGGTTTTTAGTTGTGCTTAAAATGGACGCAAAGTATATATCGCCTCCCCGTGCATAGACTAATACATGGAGACCAAAGAGAAATGTGGTGTTGTGATGAAATCGTCACTGTCAAAAATAACTGAGATGAAAGAGGCAACAAAATAAGTCCATATGAGTGTGATTGGTGAGAATAGAATCATGATTAGTCGATATGAACAGTTGTTATGGCTGAGTGAAACAAATATTCGTGTTGGATTACAACATAAAGATTTAATCATCCAAGGTGAACATTTAGTCGTAAAAATATTAACGGCTGAAAAGTTAGAAGTATCTGGTACGCTCTCAATGATTCAGTTTGAAGGGAGGTAAATCTTTGGTGTGGGAGAGGTTCATTAAAGTAAAAGTAAGAGGGGAACTAGCACACACGTCTAATTATTTAGACAGATTGCGCCTGGCGTCTATTGATATACACACGGTCACATGTCATGACCGAAGTGTGACTTTTTATATCAAAAAACAGGATATACGAAAATTAAAAGTGATTAAGCGCCGCGGCATTAAAGTGTATTTCTTGACGCGTCCCTCACTCGAACATATAAAAAATAGCCTCATGTTACATAAGTTTACAGTGATACTCAGTCTATTTAGTCTGAGCTGTTATCTATATTTAACGCAAATTTTACTATTTGTCAGGATTGATGTCGTGAATCCATTTGATGAAGTCGTAATGAAGGAGACGCTCGAAACCTTAGGTGTCTCACTTTTTCAACCACTTGATGGCTTACCTGAGACCGATTCTATTCGATTAGCTTTGAAAGAAAAGTTTCCGTCGTATCAATACTTTGATATATCCCGAAAAGGGGGGGTGATGACCATTTTTGGTGAAGCAGAAGCTATTGAAGATGTTGAATCGACAAATCAATATGCCTTTCACGCGCCTAAAAAAGGTCTTATAACCTCTGTTATTGTCTATCAAGGTAGAAAATGCGTCGAAGTTAATCAAGTCGTTGAAAAAGGCGATTTACTAATAACAGGTGAATTGAATGAAAAGCTTAACGAAGAAGATCAACCAGATAGCGCAAAAGAGTCAGTGCGCGTGCCCATACGCGCCGAGGTGATGCTCAATACATGGTTAAAGATAACTGGTACTTATTACATGCAGTCATTATACAATACGGTGAATACTAAGGCAGGCAGTTATTATCAATTACGTTTGAACGATTGGACGCTCCCGTTAACTTTTCATCGTGATTCAAGTGAACAACAAGTAATAACGGAAAAGTTTTACCTTCCTAAATTAGCTTTAAGGCTTGAGGAAGTTTGGCCGATAACCCCTTATAAAGTAGACAACAAACAAAATCAAACCGACCTTTACCAACTCGCACAGAAGCAATTACGGCAGCGGATATTATATGAACCGCATGTCCAACACATTTATGATGAAAAAATTTTGCATCAATCGATTGAGAATGGTAAAGTAAACGTGACCGTCTTTTTTTCAGTATTAGAAACGTATCATATTGAATGATTATTTAACTTAAGGGAGTTTATTTATGACACAATTGATTGATTTAGTATTTAGAGACCATGATGAAGTCCAGGCGTTATTTGGGACAGAAGATCGCCACCTTCATCTTATCGAAGATAAATTATCGGTGACCATTATTACACGCGGAGAAGAAGTCCGTGTAGAAGGTAGTGAAGCTGATGCAGAGCTAGTGGATGCCGTATTAAAAGCGTTGATTGATGTTATTAGACGTGGCAACAGTATTACTGACCGCGACGTTATTTACGCCGTTGATCTTGCGAAGAAAGGGCGTATTGATCAATTTCATCAATTATTTGAAGAAGAAATTATGCGTACTCACCTCGGTCAACCGATTCGAGTGAAAACCATTGGGCAACGTGGTTATGTGAATCAAATGAAAAAACAAGACGTTGTGTTCGGTATTGGCCCCGCTGGTACAGGGAAAACCTTTTTAGCTGTCGTTATGGCGGTAAAAGCTTTAAAAAAGGGCGAGATTAAACGGATTATTCTTACGCGGCCAGCGGTTGAGGCTGGCGAAAGTTTAGGGTTTTTACCTGGTGACTTAAAAGAAAAAGTCGATCCGTATTTACGTCCGCTTTATGACAGTTTGCATGCGATATTAGGACAAGAGCATACCGCTCGTCTCATTGAACGTGGGACGATTGAAATTGCCCCGCTTGCCTATATGCGCGGACGGACATTAGATGACGCGTATGTTATTCTTGATGAAGCGCAAAACACAACGCCAAATCAAATGAAAATGTTTCTGACGCGTTTAGGGTTTGGATCAAAAATGATTGTGACAGGTGACATTACCCAAGTCGATCTACCAAGAGGGACTGATTCAGGCTTGCGTTCAGTCGAAAATAGATTGAAGCATGTATCAGGAATCAGCTTTGTTTATTTAAAACAACAAGATGTTGTGAGACACCCTGTTGTCCAACGGATTATTGATGCATATGAACAAGAATAACTCATGAGACCGTCATTTTTGTGATGGTCTTTTTCTCTATGAATTAACCGACCAAAAAAAGTTGATGTGTGGTAAAATGTAGTTAATGTCACAAGCTAAAGGAGTTTTGTGCGTGAAAATTTGGTTAGAACGGTTGATCAAGTCGTACCAACATATCATTATTTGGGTCACCCTTGTATTCATTGGGGTAGGACTCTTCCTATTACTAGTCTCAAATGTCTATACTGAGACATACGAAATTGAACGGTTTAGTCAAGCAAAAGAAACGATTCGTTCCCCGATTACGATTGAGGATACGAAAGAAACCGAGCGTCTGCAACGTGAAGCGGTGCAAGCTGTTGGTGATCGATACGAAGTGCTACATAGCATTACCTCAGAACAATTAGCGTTGATTGAAGATATCTTTGAAGCTATTGATGTCGTGAATGAACCTGTCATCGTTGAAAATGAGCGACCTGATGACTCAAACATGACTGACGATCCAGATAATACAGACAGTCCAGATGAGCCAAGAACAGAAACTGCGGAAGTTGAACGAACGTTACCAGAGAAGTTGCAGCTGTTAAAAGAAATGTTAGGGGAAGACGTGTATCAATCCTTGTCGCAGTCTGATTGGCAAATATTGATGACGATGTCTGCGGCTCAAAAAAGCAGTAGTTATACGTTGCTTGTCAGTGCGCTTAATGAAGCGTTTAATGAGGGGATTACTCGAGAAGCGTTATCGAATAAGAAAACGCGTTTGACCGACCGATTAAGATATTCGATGCTACCAGAAGAAATTGTCACAACACTAAGTACACTCGGCCAAGCGTTGCTTGTTGAAAATTCCTTTTTCTCGATTGAAAAGACAATGGCCGCCGAAGAACAAGCTTTAAATACTGTTGAACCACAAATGATCAGAGCAGGAGAAGTCATCGTAAGAGAAGGACAAACAATCTCTAATGATATCTATGAAACACTGTCATTAGTCGGTTTATTAGACCAAGGACGTAACTTTTATCCACTCATTGGTCTTGGTTTTTTTGTGGTCTTATTAGTCAGTATCCTTGGGTACGGGTTTTACTTTGACATTGATCTTACAAAAGACGGAGGGAAACATGCCCTTGCGTTATTCATTTTAACGTTAGTACCATTAATCATCATGAAGTTTATCAGTTTGATCGAGGTGGAGGCAACGAGCCTGTATTTACTGATGCCGATTGCATCGATCAGCATGTTGATTCGGTTATTATTTAAAGAAAAACTCGCAATCCTCTATGCTTTGTTCTTTAGCTTATCGGCTACAGTATTATTCAACCAGGCCATTCCAGGGGCGCTTAACTTACAAGCGGGTGTTTATATTTTATTTTCTCAACTGGCAACTATTTTTGTGTTGCGAAAAGTGACAGAAAGGTTTACTATTTTAAAAGTTGTGCTTGTAAATAGCCTCGTAAATAGTCTCGTTGTTTTAAGTTTTCTCTTGATTGCCTATGAGAGTTACACTTGGACTTTTATTATGATGCAAGTAGGCTTTGGCATTATTCAAGCAATGATCTCGGGTATTGTTGTTGTAGGAACTTTACCTTTCTTCGAATCCATTTTAAGTATTTTATCCGATACGAAATTAATTCGATTAGCCAATCCGAATCATCCGTTACTTAAAAAGATTTTAACCGAAGCGCCAGGGACATACCATCACAGCTTAATGGTGGCTAACCTAAGTGAGGCAGCGTGTGAAGCGATTGGGGCAAATGGTTTATTTGCTCGTGTGGCCAGCTATTTTCATGACATTGGTAAAACGGCCCATCCGCATTATTTCATTGAAAATCAAATGGGGATTCAAAATCCTCACGACTTTTTATCACCCATTCAAAGTGCAACGATTATTTTATCGCATACACTTGACGGGGCTAGAATATTAAAGGCAAACAAATTCCCGCAAGAAATTATTGATGTGGCGAAACAGCATCACGGGACCTCGCTTGTGAAGTACTTTTACTATCAGGCAAAAGAAGAGTTGCCCGATGTAGAAGAGAATAAATTCCGTTATCCGGGTCCTAAACCACAAACCAAGGAGAATGCGGTGATCTCCATTTGTGATTCAGTCGAAGCCGCTGTAAGATCAATGAAAGAACCGACGAAGGAAAAAATCGATAACTTGATTCAGGCGATTATCAATGACCGGATGCAAGATGGTCAATTTGATGACTGTCACTTAACCTTCTTAGATTTAAGAAAAATTAGCTATACATTATCTGAGACGTTAAACGGTATTTATCATTCTCGGATTGAATATCCAGACGAAAAGAAAGGATGAGCCCTATGTTAATAGACTATCTGAACGATACAGACGAGGTATTAGACGAATGCATGTTGCTCGTTGATGAATTGCTTCACTATGCAGCGCAAGAAGAACAGGTATCCGACTTTGCTGAATTATCGGTAACCTTTGTTGATGATGATCGAATTCAAGAACTCAATCGTGATTTTCGAGACAAAGATCAACCGACCGATGTGATTTCATTTGCATTACTTGAGGAAACAGACGATGGTTATCCTATTGAACCATTACCCGGCATGCCGGAAGTGCTTGGTGATATCATTATTTCGATTGATCGAACTAAAGAACAAGCCGAACGTTTTGAGCATAGCTTTGAGCGAGAACTTGGCTTTTTAGCCTTACATGGTTTCCTACATTTACTTGGCTATGATCATATTGAACCCGAGGATGAACAAGTGATGAATAAGAGACAAGAGGAACTGCTTAATGGCTTCGGACTATCAAGAGATTAAACAAAAAACGATCGGGTTAAAATATGCTATTAACGGCTTAGTGTTCGCTTTTAAAAATGAGATCAATATGCGGGTTCATGTCTTATTCACAGTGATCGTTATTATCTTAGGTTTTATTTTTCAAGTGAGTTTTACAGAATGGGTACTATTATTTTTGACTTTCGGATTAGTCCTATCTTCGGAAGTATTTAATACAGCCGTTGAAATGTTGTTAGACTATTTAGCCCCCGAATGGCACCCGAAAGTTGGGATTATTAAAGATTTAACAGCCGGTGGGGTATTGGTTGCGAGCAGTATTGCGCTCGTGATTGGCTCAATTATTTTTATACCTAAGCTGCTCGCTGTATTTTTGTAACAACAAAAGATGGAGGAACATATATGACAAATCAATCATTTAAATCAGGCTTTATCACGATAATTGGACGACCAAACGTTGGAAAATCAACCTTTTTGAATCGCGTCATTGGACAAAAAATTGCCATTATGAGTGATAAGGCGCAAACGACAAGAAATACGATTCAGGGGGTACTCACGACCGATGATGCACAGCTTGTATTCATTGATACACCGGGTATTCATAAACCTAAGCACCGTTTAGGTGACTTTATGGTCAAACTTGCTGAAAACACATTAAATGAAGTAGATGCCGTGATGTTTATGATTAATGCAGAAGAAGGTTTTGGCCGCGGAGATCAGTACATTATTGATCGCTTAGCTTCTGTGAAAAAGCCTGTGTACTTAATCATCAATAAAATTGATCAGATTCATCCTGATAAGCTATTTACTTTAATTACCGAATACAAAGATAAATATGATTTTAAAGAAATTATCCCAATTTCAGCGCTAGAAGGTAATAATGTCGATCACTTATTAGAAGTTTTAACCGATCAACTAGAAGAGGGGCCGCAGTATTACCCGAAAGATCAAGTAACTGACCACCCAGAACGGTTTATTATTGGTGAGCTGATTCGTGAAAAGGTGCTGCATCATACCCGCGAGGAGGTACCGCATTCTATTGCGGTTGTCGTTGAAAAAGTTGAAAAAAACCCTGATGAAAAAGTACTTGTTCAAGCAACGATTGTGGTGGAACGATCCACACAAAAAGGCATTGTGATCGGAAAGCAAGGTACGATGTTGAAAAAAATTGGTCACCAGGCACGCCGTGATATCGAACGCTTGCTCGGTAATAAAGTGTATTTAGAGCTATGGGTTAAAGTGAAAAAGGACTGGCGTAATCAAGAGCGTTATTTAAGCGAATTCGGATTTGATCCAGAAAATTATCGTTAAGGTAAATTTAAGGGTAGGGGACGGTTTTCATGTTTGAAAAAACAGAAGCAGTTGTTATTCGTACATTTGATTATAAAGAAACACACAAAATTGTTACCCTTATGACGAAACGATTTGGTAAAATTGCCGTGATTGCGCAAGGGGCAAAAAAACCGAAAAGTAGAAACGGTGCCATTTCTCAAATGTTTATTCAAGGCGACTTTTTATTAAGAGTAGGTAAAGGTCTAGGCACCCTTCAGCAAGGGGATGTCATCCACTCTTTTCGAAAAATAAGAGAAGATTTATTTAAAACAGCCTATGCGAGTTACATGACGGAACTCACGTATCGTGTGTTAGATGAACGCACACCTTTACCCTTTATTTATGATCAATTGCTGAAAACCCTGACGGCGATTGAACAGGATAAAGATCCAGAAGTCGTGACAATGATGTATGAGATGAAACTTTACCCGCTCTTAGGAATTAAACCTATGTTAGATCATTGTCTGTCTTGTGGGACGACTGAAAATTTGACGCACTTTTCAATTGGTGATGGCGGGGCATTGTGTCAGGCGTGTGGCAAGCGAGACACGTATAGCTTTGCTTTAAACCCACAAGTGATTAAATTGATGCGGCTCTTTTTAGAAGTCGATGTGAACCGGGTTGAAAATATTTCAGTGAAACCAGAAAACAAACAACTAATTAATAAAGTGTTGAAGGAATACTTTGAACATCATTCAGGTGTGTTTTTAAAATCGCGTCGGTTTTTAGATCAGTTGGATGCGTTAAAGTAGTGCTTGACAAAAGTCCGTTGTTTCATTAAGATTTTAACTAGATTATCTTTATAAGCGATGAAAGAGAAGAGTAAAATAAGGAAACGATCTTTATAGCGAATTTGGAACAGTGAAAGCCAAATAATCGTTCTTATTTGAAGGCGCTCTTGAGCTACGTGTTAAAAAAGTGACTAAAGCTTGCTTTAGTAAATAGGGTGGAACCGCGGAGATCCCGTCCCTATGTTTCGATCAGTGATTGAAGCATAGGGACGGGATTTTTTTATGTGGTACTAAGCTAACAGTGTGTAACAACTGTGTAAGGAATGAAAGGTTTAAAAGAAAAAGGAGGACAATTGCATGCATATTCAAGACATGATTTTAACATTACAAAAGCATTGGTCGAGCGAAGGGTGTATCCTGATGCAAGCCTATGACACAGAAAAAGGGGCCGGGACGATGTCACCGATGACCTTACTTAGAAGTTTGGGTCCAGAGCCTTGGAATGTGGCGTATGTAGAGCCGTCACGTCGTCCGGCTGACGGTCGATATGGTGATAATCCTAATCGTCTGTATCAGCACCATCAATTCCAGGTGATTATGAAGCCATCACCAGATAATATTCAAGAACTGTACTTGGATTCACTAAAGAAATTAGGTATTAATCCATTAGAACACGATATTCGTTTTGTTGAAGATAACTGGGAAAACCCAACACTAGGTGCAGCCGGACTTGGTTGGGAAGTCTGGCTAGATGGCATGGAAATCACCCAATTTACGTACTTCCAACAAATTGGAGGTCTTGAAGCCAAACCTGTCGCGGTTGAAATCACCTATGGTATGGAGCGTTTAGCGTCATATATTCAAGACAAAGAAAATGTCTTTGACTTAACGTGGACGGAAGGTGTGACAGTGCGTGATATTTTCTATCAACCAGAATTTGAACACTCAACTTACACCTTTGAAGCATCAGACACAGAGCTATTGTTTAATTTGTTCAACCAATATGAACAAGAAGCCAAGCGTGCGATGGAACAGTCACTTGTCTTCCCGGCATATGATTATGTCTTAAAATGTTCACACACCTTTAACTTGCTGGATGCACGCGGGGTGATTTCGGTTACAGAAAGAACCGGTTATATCGGACGCGTAAGAAACTTAGCACGAGAAATCGCGAAATTGTATGTAGAAAAGCGTGAAGCTTTAGGATTCCCAATGTTAAAAGAGGAGGGCTCTCATGACAACAAGTAATGTCTTATTCGAAATTGGTTTAGAAGAAATGCCGGCCCGTTTCTTGGCAGATACAGAAAAGCAATTATCTAAAAAAACAGCTGCTTGGTTAAACGAGTCACGGTTAGCTTATGAAAAAATTGACACGTTTATTACCCCAAGACGTTTTGCGGTGCTTATTCATAACCTTGAATCAAAACAACCCGATCTTAATGAAGAAGTACGCGGCCCTAAATTACAGATCGCAAAAGACCAAGCGGGAGAGTGGTCAAAAGCTGCGATTGGTTTTTGTAAAGGTCAAGGCAAAACGGTTGATGATATTGTTGTAAAAACAGTGGACGGCCATGAGTATATTTTTGTTGAAAAATATATTGAAGGTAAGCTTGCGACAAACATCTTACCAGATTTTAAAGACGTAGTCTTATCACTCAACTTCCCTAAAAATATGCGCTGGGGTAATCGTTCTTTACGGTTTATCCGTCCAATCAAATGGATACTAGCATTAAATGATGCTGATGTTATTCCGTTTGAGATTGAAGGTGTAGCATCAAGTAACGAAACGAGAGGTCATCGCTTCCTCGGTCAAACCATTACAGTAGCGGATGCTTTATCATACGAAGCGGCATTAAAAGAGGAATATGTGATTGCTGATGCGAGCGAAAGACAGTCGATGATTGTTGAACAAATTAAGGCACTCGAGAATGAACAAGGTTTTGTTGTGCCGATAGATGAGGGGTTATTAGAAGAGGTAACGCACCTCGTGGAATACCCGACAGTATTCTTCGGTGAGTTCAGTGAAGACTTCCTAGACGTACCTGAAGAAGCCTTGATTACATCGATGAAAGAACACCAACGTTACTTCCCGGTGAGACAAACAGATCAAACGTTATTACCTTACTTTATCGCCGTACGAAACGGGAATCGTGATCATATCGATACGGTGAAGCGCGGAAACGAAAAAGTGTTAAATGCGCGTCTAAAAGACGCGGTATTCTTTTATGAAGAAGATCAAAAACAATCCATTGAAGCGAATAATGAAAAATTAACGCGCATGGTCTTCCAAGAAAAACTAGGGACGTTACATGACAAAGTTGCACGGGTCACAGCAATTAGTCAAAGTGTGGCGATTGCTTTACAACTTGAGCAAGCAGTGGTTAAGGATGTTCACCGTGCGGCTGAAATTAGTAAGTTTGATTTAGTCACTCAGATGGTCAACGAATTTACGAACTTGCAAGGGGTTATGGGTGAAAAATATGCCCGCCTAAAAGGCGAGAGTGAAGCCGTTAGTGTCGCTTTAAATGAACAATACATGCCACGTCACGCACAAGACGATCTACCAGCATCGACTGTCGGTCAAATTTTGAGCGTTGCTGACAAGATGGATACCATTGTGGGTTGTATTGCGGTTGGTTTAATACCAACCGGCTCACAAGACCCTTATGCCCTGCGCCGCCAAGCGATGGGTGTGGTTCAAATTTTAGAACATTTCGGTTGGTCTGTGACTTTTGAAAATTTATTAGACCTGATTATCAGTCATTATGAAACAACGACAATCGAAGTGGATGATTATCACGCGGTGAAACAGAATGTGACAGACTTCTTCCGTGCGCGGGTGAGCTTCTTAGCAAAAGAACGTGGCATTGAGCGCGATGTTGTAGAAGCCGTTACCCACAAAGGGCTGTCTCAATTACATCAACTTTTTATTAAAGCAGATTTATTAGAAGATAAACGAAAAGATGAAGCCTTTAAACAAACAGAAGAAGCGCTTGTACGTTCACTGAATTTAGCCAAGAAAGCCGCAACAACTGAGGTTGAAGCACATCTCTTTGAAAATGAATCAGAAACAGCGTTATATCAGACACTTCTAGAAGTCAGAGCGCCGTTTGAAACGCGTATGGATGAAGAAGCTTATGAAGAAGCTTTATCAGAACTAGA
Organism: Bacillota bacterium; assembly: GCA_051746745.1. Classification (GTDB taxonomy): domain Bacteria; phylum Bacillota; class Bacilli; order Bacillales; family Amphibacillaceae; genus Halolactibacillus. The sequence continues at coordinate 10,512 of JBNJFJ010000012.1, forward strand.
AGCACTGACACCAGCCATCAATCGTTTCTTTGATGAGACAATGGTCATGGCTGAAAATGATAAGGTGAAAAATAACCGTTTGGCACTGCTGAATGAAGTTAAACAACTCGTCGACCAACTCGGCGATTTCACAAAAATCGAATGGAAACAACAATTTTAAAAAAAGCTTGAGGTGATAACATGGTTAAACCTGTGATTTACTTAGTATCAGATTCACTCGGTGAAACAGCTGAAAAAGTTATCAAATCAGCTCTGTTGCAGTTTGGTGATCACCATGAATACGAGTTAGTAAGAGAACCGTATGTGGATGGAAGAGAAAAAATCAATCATGTGCTCATGACGGTCGCAAGAGACAGAGCGATTGTTGGCTACACATTAGTTGATCCAGAATTGCGTGAATATATTAGTGAACGGGCACAGGAACTAGACATTGAGGCGATTGATATCCTAGGGCCGATGCTTGATTCAATGGAACGGATGTTTGAGAAAAAACCGCGGGTCAAACCAGGTCTCAGTCATCAATTAGATGAAGCCTACTTCAAACGCATCGAAGCAATTGAATTTGCAGTTAAGTATGATGATGGACGAGACCCAAGAGGGATAGAAAAAGCGGATATTGTCCTTGTTGGTATTTCTAGAACATCTAAAACACCTTTAAGTCAATATTTAGCCCTTAAAAGTTTTAAGGTTGCCAACGTGCCGATTGTGCCTGAAGTCGACCCGCCGAAACAATTGTTTGACGTCGACCCAAGCAAGTGTATTGGCCTTAAAATAAATTCTGAAAAGCTTAACGATATTAGAAGAGAGCGTCTGAAAGCACTTGGTTTAAAACCAAATGCCAATTATGCAACGACAACGCGTATTGAACAAGAACTCGAATATTTTGAGCGTCTCGTTGAACGACTCAATTGTCCGGTAATTGATGTGTCGTATAAAGCGGTCGAAGAAACGGCTAATATTATCTTACAACTACAAATGTTAAAGTAGCATAAGTGAAATCCTTTTTGTTGATGGTAAACATTAACAAAAAGGATTTTGCTATTTAGCAATATATGTTTTGATGTTTTCGCTTATTTATACTATAATTAATATTTGCGTAAAAAACTTGTCTGATTTTAAACTTTTTTGTTTTTAAGGCAGGATTTTTTAACTAATACAAAGAATAAGTCATAAAAGGAATGTATTTGATCGCGGAATACATTGAAAGACGTTTAATACGCGAGTATTTAAGGTAAAGTAATACTATCATGGGGTGGCTTCATTTTTTTCTTCTTGATGTCGAATCTTGAAGGAATTTTTGATTTCATCTAGAAATTAAGTGTTGGTGATATCAATGGCAGGTCAAATTCCTGAACAATTAATTGAAGAGGTAAGAAAAGCAAATGACATTGTGGATGTGGTTGGTGAACATGTCTCGCTTAAAAAGAAAGGTCGAAATTATTTTGGTCTTTGCCCTTTTCACGGTGAAAACACCCCTTCTTTTTCAGTGACACAAGAAAAACAAATTTTTCATTGTTTTGGTTGTGGAAAAGGTGGAAATGTTTTTAATTTTTTAATGGAACTCGAAGGATTCAGTTTTTATCAAGCAGTTGAATACTTGGCCAACAAAAGTGGGATTATGTTACCTGAGTCTGTCTCAAGTCAACACACCCAACAAAATAATCGAATGGACCAAGAAAGTTTAAATGCCTATGAATTCTTGACGATGTTTTATCATCACTCATTAGTACATGCCAATGGTGCTGAGGAAGCTAAAGCTTATTTGACTGAGCGCGGGTTAACAGAAGAGACAATGAAAAAATTCAGTATGGGATTTGCCCCATACAAAAGTGATGTCACGACAACATTACTTGAGAAAAAATCATTTCATCTCCATCACTTAGCGCATACAGGTGTCCTCTCAGAAACAGAGGATGGAACAGTGCTGGATCGTTTTAGAGGGCGCGTTGTCTTTCCAATTAGAAATCATTTAGGTAAAACTGTTGGTTTTGGCGGACGCAGCATTCGTAATGAAGAGCCAAAATATTTAAATAGTCCTGAATCAAAACTTTTTCAAAAAGGGCGCTTATTATACAATTTTGATCAAGCCCGCAGTGACATGAAAAAATTAAATCAAGCGATTTTATTTGAAGGGTACATGGATGTTATCACCGCGGATCAATATGGTATTACTCACGGTGTGGCATCGTTAGGTACCGCCCTTACCGATCATCAGGCACAACTATTAAAGCGGTATGTTGATGAAGTCATTGTTTGCTATGACGGTGACAATGCCGGAATTGAAGCAGCTTTTAAAGCCGCCGAGCGATTAAAAAAAGCCGGTCTTGAATCGCGTATTGCGTCGATACCAGATGGCGATGATCCTGATGATTATTTAAAGGCCTACGGGAAAGAAGCGTTTGAACGTAAAATACTCAATCAAAGCGCAACGTATATGAGTTTCGTTTTAACCTATTTAAAACGCCAATATGATCCGACGATTGAAGCGAGTCGGATGCAATATATTGATGAAGCTATCCGTTACATTGCGACACTCGCTAAACCCATTGAAAGAGACCATTACGCGAGGGAACTAGCGAATGAATATAATCTTTCTGTCGATACTATCATGAAAGAAGTGGAGTCAAAGCGTCAACACGTCGCACCAGATCAAAAACCACGGGTAGTCAAACAGAATACGAGAAAAAAACAGCAACGGTTATATCCCGCTTATTATAATGCTGAGAGAAAACTCATCAGCTACATGTTGTATGATGCTACCATCGCCGAACGTATGAAGCACCGCTTAGGTGCCTCATTTAATGTCGATGTGCATAAAGTGATTGTGACACATCTTTACGCGTATTATGAAGCGGGCCATCCAGCGGATGTGAGCCAATTCATTGAGCGTATTGAGGACCCAGAAATAAAAAATTTGATTATTGAACTTGCGATGCAGTCCCTCTCTCCTGAGGTGACAGAAGATGAAATCAATGATTATGTTTATATGATTCAAAGTGAACAAGGAGACAAGGCAATTATTAAAGATTTATTTTATCAGCAAAAACAAGCTGAGCTTGACAAGGACTATACCAAGGCAGCTGAAGTCGGCATGGAAATTGTTAAAATAAAAAAACGTTTAAAAGAGTCGTTACGTGAGTAGGATAAAGTTAGTTGGAGGGGGATGCTGTTATGGCAGATAAGAAGTCGAAACAAAATGAACCAGAAATTACATTGGACCAAGCCAAAGAGTTAATCACACAAATCGGGAAGAAAACAGGGGTCATCGCTTATGATGATGTAGCTGAGCGCTTATCTATGTTTGAACTTGATTCAGATCAGATGGATGAATTTTATGAGCATCTTCAAGACCAAGGGATTGATGTGATTTCTGATACAGAAAAAGACCCGGATGAAAAAGACATCAAAAAAGAAGAGGAAGAATTTGACCTTAATGATTTAAGTGTGCCGATTGGGATTAAAATTAATGACCCTGTACGGATGTACTTAAAAGAAATCGGTCGGGTCAACTTACTCTCAGCTCAAGAAGAGGTAAGTCTAGCTGAACGAATCGAGCAAGGTGATGAAGAAGCGAAACAACGTTTAGCAGAAGCTAACTTACGATTAGTGGTCAGTATTGCTAAGCGTTATGTTGGTCGTGGGATGTTATTCTTAGACTTAATCCAGGAAGGTAATATGGGTTTAATTAAAGCAGTTGAGAAATTCGACCACCGTAAAGGGTTTAAATTTAGTACGTATGCCACTTGGTGGATTCGCCAAGCAATTACCCGTGCGATTGCTGACCAAGCACGTACGATTCGTATTCCGGTGCATATGGTTGAAACCATTAACAAACTGATTAGAATCCAGCGCCAACTCCTACAAGACTTTGGCCGTGAACCAACACCAGAAGAAATTGGCGAAGAAATGGACTTAACCCCTGAAAAGGTGAGAGAAATATTAAAGATTGCGCAAGAACCTGTCTCACTTGAAACACCAATTGGTGAGGAAGATGACTCACATTTAGGTGATTTCATTGAAGACCAAGAAGCGACATCACCTTCAGATCATGCAGCTTATGAATTATTGAAGGAACAATTAGAAGATGTGCTTGATACACTGACAGATCGGGAAGAGAATGTCTTACGTTTACGTTTCGGTCTTGATGATGGACGTACACGTACGCTTGAAGAAGTAGGAAAAGTTTTTGGTGTTACCCGTGAACGGATTAGACAGATTGAAGCAAAAGCCTTACGTAAATTACGTCACCCGTCACGTAGTAAGCGTTTGAAAGATTTCTTAGAATAAAGTCGTGATTGGTATAGTCAATCCAGTCTCAATTGAGATTCAATTGAAACTCGATTGACTTTTTTTACATAAAAATAATCAAGTGGCGTCAATGAGGTGATGGGATGGACCAACAACGAAAAGCAACGATTATACATGAAATTAAATATTGGAAAGATAATCATTTATTACCGGAGCATTATTGTGACTTTTTACTGGCACTTTATACAGAAGGTACAGGGCCAGTGGCAGATGAACTTGATGATTTATTACAACCTGAGCCACTAACGTCGGATCGTGCGCTGTCCATGTTAATGCCGCATTTATTTAGTTTATTGATGATATCAATTGTACCGCTTATGTTAAGTGGTTTGTTGTTGTTAGAATATTCAATCATGATTGAAGTGGCTATTGTTATTGGGGCGATTGTCATTGTAACGTTATTTTATTTTTTAAGTCAGCACGTGAAGGTGTTGATCGTTAGCTACAGTCGAGCGCTATATTTTGTCAGTCTCGTGTTAGCTGGCTTATATCTTAGTGGGTCATTTGCGAATCCATTTCTCTATCGAAGCATTGTTCTTGTTTTCATGGTCATTGCTGGTGTGAGTCTCGGGTTATTTAAAAAAGACCGTTGGTTACTACTTGTAAGTGGTCTTATGGTCATCTTAGGTGTGATTGGATTATTTATTTAATCGTTAGGAAGCGAATTATGTTTATAAGGGTGAGGATGTGAAGAAATGGAGACAATTAAGTTATCAAATCGATTAAAGCGAGCAAGTCAATACGTGAATACCGGCACTTTTTTTGCAGATATTGGTAGTGATCATGCGTACTTACCAATTTATGTATGTCAATCAGATCCATCAGCAAAAGGCATTGCCGGCGAGTTAAACCAAGGGCCTTTTGAAGCAGCTGTCTCACACGTGAGGGGCAATCAATTATCGGACCGTATTGATGTCCGAAAAGGAGACGGTTTGACGGTTATAGGAGAAGACCTGGTCGATACTGTTGTTATTTGCGGCATGGGGGGCGGATTAATTCGCACCATATTAGCCGAAGGAAAAGCCTATTTAACGCAGGTGAAGCGCTTAGTTTTACAACCGAATATGGACAGCCATTATTTAAGGGAATGGTTAGTGAAGAATGATTTCAACCTTGTCGCGGAAGAAATCCTTAAAGAAGATGGTCATATCTATGAGATACTGATTGCTGATAAAGTATCAGAAGGTGTGACTTTATCACCGAAAGATATCTTTTTCGGACCATTTTTACGACGGGAGTTATCAGCTGTGTTTAAAGAAAAGTGGCAACGTGAATATGACAATGTTGTACGAGTAATCGATAATATGACTCTAGCTAAACAAATTAACGAAGAAAAATTAGCGCTGTATCAGGAACGAAAACAATGGATTCATGAGGTGTTAGAAGGTGCATAAACAGGTATATATTAAAGACTTTTTAGCGGCATTTGAACGGGTAATACCCCAAGCGTTAGCCTATGATTGGGATGCGGTTGGATTACAAGTAGGAGATATCAACACCCCGCTTACGGGTGTTTTAACAACATTAGATGTCACAGAAGAGGTTATCGATGAAGCAATTGAACAAGGTGTGAACCTTATCATGAGCCACCATCCAATTATGTTTAAACCGATGAAAAAAATAGATGTGTCATCGGTAAAGGGGCGAATGATTAAGAAGTGCTTACTGAATGATGTCACGATTTACGCCGCCCACACGAATTATGACCGGGTCGATGGTGGGATGAATGACCGTTTAGCTGATCGGTTAGGCTTGATTAATAGAGAGATGCTTGTTGAAGAAGATGAGACAAAAAATGTGAAATTACAAGTGTTTGTCCCGCGTACGCATAAAGAAATACTTGACGAAGCTTTAACACGTAAAGGGATTGGTACAATGGGTGATTATGAAGCATGTGTTTATGAGACAGAAGGTACCGGTCGTTTTCAACCGACAGACAAAGCGAAGCCGTTTATTGGTAAGGGCGAGACGCGAGAAGCGGTAGAAGAGGTCAAACTCGAGTACTTAATCACGCGTGATCAAGTGTCTATGGCATTAGCAACGATTGATAAAGCACATCCGTACGAGACGCCTGCCTTTGATCTGATCCCGTTACTTAATACAGATAAAGTGCTAGGTATCGGACGAGTTGGTGATTTAACTAAACCTTTATCTTTTCATCAGTTCATCAATCAGATAAAAAAGACCTTTGGTATAGAAGGTGTTCGAGTTGCGGGTCGATCAGATAAATTAATTAAGCGCGTGGCTATTTTAGGTGGCAGTGGAGAAAAGTTTGTGATGGATGCGCTGAAGAAAAAAGCGGATGTTTATATCACAGGTGATATGACGTTCCATCCAACGCAAGATATAGAAGCACTTGGATTAAACATTATTGATGCTGGGCATTATTTAGAAAGTGTGATGAAAGACGACTTTAAAGAGATCAGTCAGGCTATTTTTGTGGAAAATAACTGGGCGTATCCTATTGTCGTTTCACGTGTTAATACTAACCCATTTAGATTTTACTAGAAGGTTGTACAATAGGCATAGGAGCCAATCTAGGTTATACTGAAAGTATAACTTGGACGTTGTTTTAAAAAAAGGAGACCATTATGGAAAAACATTTATTTAAAGAGTATGCATTAAACAGTTGGATTCACGAGGTTGTGGATGGCTTAGGTTTTAAAGAGCCAACACCGATTCAACAAAAAGTTATCCCGGCTATGTTGCGCGGAGAAAGTGTTATCGGTCAATCACATACCGGATCAGGAAAAACACATGCCTTTCTTTTACCTTTATTCAATCAAATTGAATTGGATAAACGCGAAGTGCAGTTTGTTGTAACTTCACCAACACGTGAGTTAGCAACCCAGATTCATGAAGAAGTGAAACGTATCATTGAATTATCGCCACATAAAGATGTGCTTCAATCAAAATTATTTATCGGTGGAACAGATAAAAAACGTTCGATTGAAAAATTAAAGGAACAACCACATATTATTGTAGCAACGCCAGGTCGCTTACTTGACTTGATTAATGAAGGTGCGATTGATTTATATAAGGCCAAGAGTTTTGTTGTTGATGAAGCCGATCTTATGTTAGACCTTGGACTCATCAATGAAATTGATCAAATGTTAACGAAAGCAAATCAAGGGATTCAGTTAGCTGTCTTCTCAGCAACGATACCAGAACGTCTGCATCCGTTCTTAAAGAAATATTTGCAAAATCCGACCCATGTGCACATTAAAGATCACTTTGCACCTGAGAAGATTGAACACCGTTTAATTCCTCTGAGACACCGAGAGCTGGCAGCGGTTATTCATGATATCACAAAAGTCATTAACCCTTATTTAGCGATCATTTTTACTAATAATAAAGATGAAGCAAATAAATTACACAAAGGTCTCTTAGATAAGGGTATTAATGCAGGTATCATCCATGGTGGCTTACCTTCACGTGAAAGAAAACGTGTGTTAAAGGATATTCAAGCGCTAAAATATCAATACATCGTTGCGACAGACCTAGCTGCACGAGGTATTGATATTAAAGGTGTGAGCCATGTCATTAATGCTCAGCTTCCTAAAGAAGAAGAGTTTTACATCCACCGTATTGGTCGAACGGCTCGTGCCGGTATGGAAGGAACGGCCATTAATATTTATCATGAAGATGATGTCCCATTACTACAAAAATTAACGTCACGTAAAATTGACTTTACAACCTATGATATCATTAAAGGTGAGTGGCGTGAAATTAAACCATGGGATGAGCGTCAACGCCGTAAGAAAGACGGGCATGACACGGACCGTGAAGCATGGTTGAAGGTAAAAAAACCTGGAAAAGTAAAACCGGGCTATAAAAAGAAGATGAAGCGTCAACAACAACGCATTAAACAACAATTAAATCGCAGCAAAAATAAACGAGGGTGAGTAGAATGTTGAAATTAGGATCACACGTTTCAATGAGTGGAAAAAAGATGTTGCTTGGGTCAAGTGAAGAAGCAGCAAGCTACAATGCGACCGCGATGATGATCTATACCGGCGCACCGCAAAACACAAGACGTAAAGCGATTGAGGAGTTAAATATAGAAGCAGGCCTTGAGCACATGAAAGCGCATGGTATTGAGGACTTGGTTGTTCATGCACCGTATATTATCAATTTAGGGAATACAACGAAGCCAGAAACGTTTGAACTAGGTGTCAACTTCATGAAAAGTGAGGTAGACCGCACCGAAGCATTATCAGCGAAACAAATTGTGCTCCATCCAGGTGCGCACGTGGGGGCTGGTAGTGAGACGGGGGTGAAGCGCATTATTGAGGGTCTGAATGAAGCGTTAACGAAAGACCAAGAAGTGCAAATTGCCTTAGAGACAATGGCTGGAAAAGGATCAGAAGTAGGTCGTACGTTTGAAGAAATTGCCCGAATCATTGACGGCGTGACTTTAAATGACCGACTATCGGTATGTTTTGATACGTGCCACGTGCATGATGCAGGTTATGATATTGTCAATGATTTTGATGGTGTACTCAATGATTTTGATAAAATTGTGGGTATTGACCGCATTAAAGTTGTGCATGTGAATGATAGTAAAAATCCTGTAGGCGCACATAAAGATCGACACGAAAATATCGGTTTTGGCCACATTGGTTTTGATGCGCTAAACTACATCGTTCATCATGACGCGTTTAAGGCTATTCCTAAAATTCTTGAAACGCCATATGTAGGGGAAGATAAAAAGGATAAGAAACCTCCTTATAAATTTGAAATCGAGATGTTGAAGAAACAAACATTCGATGATGATTTAAAAAATAAGATCTTCAACCAATAGAACTTGACGTTTTGGATTATAATAGTAGAGTGAAAGAGAACCGCAAACACCTGTTGAAAAGGTTGTTTGCGGTTCTTTCGTTAGTTAATCAAACAGTTCAATGAGATGATAGGAATCAATGGCTTCAATGAGGGATTGATGAATATAAGCGACTTCATGAGCGGGTAAAATGGACCGCAGATAACTAAACAGGTAAACAATGTTATCTTGTTTAAAAGGATCTAATGGACGAATAAAGGCTAAAATATTTTCTGCTTGTTTTGCTGTTTCGGGTAAATGATGAATGAGGGCGAATGATTTCACCTCATCTGTGGATAATTCGTGAAAACGCTTTAATATCAGTGTTTTGAGCATTTTTGACACAATTAAAAACCTCTTAATAATAGCTTATAATTAACTTATTAAAGAAATAAAATGAATTATATGTTAGATAAATACTATATATGGGGATTATAAACCTTAAAGGTTGCAAAGGAATTTTAAATAGTGTAGTATAACGATTTGTATTGTCAAACAGGCATACAGAAAGGAAGAAATTTATGACAAATCGCTACGTCGTTTTAGTAAGTGCTCTTATATTTGTTATTTTATTATCTGGCATGAACTTACTAAACATTAACGAGCAAACAGTGAAAGCTGACGGCGAAACATTGATGGCAGCTGATAAATCTCAAAGACTCATCGATGCAGATACCGAAGCTTTTGAAAAAGACACATCTGATGTTCAATCGGTTGTGTGGCAAACAATTGAAAAGGATGCCGAAACAATGATGAAAGATAGCGAAGGTCGTTTTAAAAAGAGTTGGGCTGTCTACATGATTAAAGAGGCAAGAAAATATGACATTGACCCATTCATCGTGTATGAACTGCTAAAAGTAGAAACAGGTCATACATTCTCCCCCGATACGGTAGGACCAGAAACCATTTACGGTCATGCTTATGGTATGGCGCAATTTATGGAAAATACAGCACCGTGGATTGCGGATATGGCCGGCGTTGCTTATGAAAAATCAATGCTATTTGACCCTTATTATTCAATGAAACTATCGGTTGTCTATCTTGATTATCTATATGAGAAGTACGGGCGATGGGATGAAGCTTTAACTGCCTATCACCGCGGAATGACGGGGATGGAAAATTATAAAAAAGCAAATGGCACAGCACAAAGCCAATATGCGACAGTCATCCAATCAAAAGCTAATCAGCACTATGCTGTGGCTATGAACTAATAATAGCTTATTCGAAGTCGGAAGCCCTTGCTTCCGGCTTTTTGAATTGGGGGAAATAATAATAACATTGCAGTGGCATTCGCGTCCGATTATCTAAGTTATTGATTTTGATAAAAACATCAACACCTACTTTTGTCGTATGTGATTCTGACCCATTTAATTCATACAGAGTAACTAAAATATCTGAAACGTCGTTAATATATTTAATTTTCACTTGATATGAAGCTGAGGGAGGGGGATAATAGGAGTTAGAAGCATCATTCTTTTTTGGTAAGTTTTCATCGATCAATAATAAACATATAATGATACTACATAGGATGATTGACTTTCTTTTCATTATCTAAAAGACCTCACTAAATGATTTTTTTATACAATATGAAGAAAGAAGGGTTTATATGCCAATCTTATCGGCTTATCCGATTCTCAGTTTAATTGTGATCCTATTTGCGACGATGTTTGTTTTTGGAGAAGTACTAGTCAAGGCTAGGGGGATCTTGGCAATTTTAGGGTTAGGTCTAATTACTTTTTATTTTTCCGTTTTCTTAGATCCGAGTATGGTGTTAATTGTCGGCTTGGTTTATGGTCTCGGTCTTATTTTAATTTTTATTGATGGGGAATTGATTAATGATGGTTTGTTGGGGAGTATCGGAGTACTGTTGATGATTGGTTCACTAGCCTTTGCCTCACCTAATTTAACGACCGGCTTGTATGCCTTTTTAGGTTTATTGTTTGGGGCTGGACTCAGTATTGTCTGGTTAAAAATATTGCCGCGGCGTGCCCTATGGTCAAAAGTCATCTTAGCCGATCGTTTAGATAGTGCTTCGGGCTATAATTCTGTTAATCCGTCGTTTCAATCATTGGTTAACCGAACGGTAGAAACAACGACAGATATGAGACCAGTAGGACGTATTTTAGTTGACGGTCAAGAATATAGTGCGATATCCAATGGTCAATATATTGAAAAAGGTGAACAGGTTGAAATTATCTCTGTTGACGGCACAAGAATTCTAGTTGAAAAGATACACGAACACGCTTAATTCTAGCGTGTTTTTTTGTGGAATTTATTATGTTAGAAGTTTGTAAAGTTAATGTAAAGTTTCGTCGAATTATCTTTACATTTCATTTATAAATCGTGATAATGGGTAAGGATTGTGTTTAAACGATTATAATTTATGAAATGAAGGGATTGAATTCCGTGGAAGTTAATGTGCAACAGATGTTATTTGAGTTTTTCGGAGGGTTAGGTATTTTCCTTCTCGGTATCAAGTATATGGGAGAAGGTCTACAGAAAACAGCAGGAGATCGTCTAAAAGACATCTTAGACAAATTTACGAGCAACCCACTCATGGGTGTACTAGCCGGTATTGTTGTAACTATTCTATTACAAACAAGTTCTGGTACAACTGTTCTCGCCATTGGATTAGTTAATGCTGGTTTTATGACATTTAAACAGTCAATTGGTGTAATCATGGGCGCAAATGTTGGTACAACTGTGACGGCCTTTATTATTGGTATTGATATTGGGGCTTATGCATTGCCAATACTCTCGGTAGGTGCCTTGTTAATGTATTTTGCTAAAAACCATAAATTACAAAATTATGGTCAAACTATTTTTGGGTTTGGTGCGCTCTTCTTCGGTTTAGAGTTAATGGGAGATGGTCTAAAACCACTCCGTTATTTACAAGCCTTTCAAGAGTTAACGGTTGAAATGTCAGATGTACCGATTTTAGGCTTAATCATTGGTATGGTCTTTACCTTTATTGTACAATCTTCGAGTGCTACGATTGGTATTTTACAGAATCTTGTGGAAGAGGGTATGATGAATCTTGATGCCGCGTTACCTGTATTATTTGGTAATAATATCGGTACAACCGTTACAGCGATCATTGCATCAATCGGTGCTTCGATTGCAGCACGACGGGCGGCTGTTACACATGTTATTTTCAACTTGGTGGGGGCACTGATCATCATGCTGATCTTGCCATTTTATCAAATCTTTATCGAATATCTAACATCATCATTAGATTTAAGTTCAAAAATGTCGATTGCTTTTGCGCATGGTGTGTTTAATGTCGCAAATTTATTGTTGTTTTTCCCATTCATTGCCCTATTGGCTAATTTAGTCCAGCGTATCGTTCCAGGGGAAGACTCAGTGATTGAATTCAAGCCAACGCACTTAGATCCGATCTTTATTCAACAAGCACCTTCAGTTGCCTTAGAACAAGCAAAAGAAGAAATTATTAAGATGGGTGAATATGCGTATAAAGGTTTAGAAGAAAGTGCAAACTTCTTAAATAATCACGAACAAAAACATGCGGATAATGCACTGCAAATCGAGAATGCTTTAAATAAGTTAGATTCTCAAATTACTGATTATTTAATTGACTTAGCGTCTGCGCCACTTTCTGATGCAGATAGTGAAAAGCATACTGCACTCATTGATTCGGTTCGGGATATTGAGCGGATTGGTGACCACTTTGAAAATATTATTGAGTTAATTGAGTATAAAATTAAAAATAAAATTGTCATTACTGATGACGCACGTACAGATTTAAACGAAATGTTTGATAAAACGAAAAATATCGTAAAGGAATCGATTGAAGCGATTTCTGACATGAATCGTGAAAAAGCACTGGATGTTGTTAAATTAGAAAATCAGATTGACCGGATGGAGAAAAACTTCCGTAAAAAGCACATTATCCGTTTAAATGAGGGATCATGTTCAGGCCCTTCAGGTATTGTTTATGTTGATATCTTAAGTAATTTAGAGCGAATCGGTGATCATGCTTTAAATATCGCTGAAGATGTTTTAGGTGAAAAAATCCCTGAAACGGTACATTAAAAAATCGATTGAATATAAAAAAGGGGGAGAGAACAGGAGTAAATCCTTTGTTCTCTCCTACTATATTTGGTCAAGTGAAGAAATTTAAGATATTTTTTCCTAAATCTATTGACGACTATTTTAAATCATGGTATATTATTAAACGTCGCTGAGTTACAACAACTCAAACGACAAGATTATTCCACAGTAGCTCAGTGGTAGAGCAATCGGCTGTTAACCGATCGGTCGTAAGTTCGAATCTTACCTGTGGAGCCAAAATGGCGGTGTAGCTCAGCTGGCTAGAGCGTACGGTTCATACCCGTGAGGTCGTGGGTTCGACTCCCTCCGCCGCTACCATTTTAAATTATATAGCGTTATGGCGGTCGTGGTGAAGTGGTTAACACATCGGATTGTGGTTCCGACATTCGTGGGTTCGATCCCCACCGGTCGCCCCATTAAGGACCCTTAGCTCAGTTGGTTAGAGCTATCGGCTCATAACCGATCGGTCGCAGGTTCGAATCCTGCAGGGTCCACCATCAGACGCTAAATAATTATTTATATTACATTGGAGGAATACCCAAGTCCGGCTGAAGGGATCGGTCTTGAAAACCGACAGGGGCTTCACGGCCCGCGGGGGTTCGAATCCCTCTTCCTCCGCCATTTTATCCCTTATACGGCTCGGTAGCTCAGTTGGTAGAGCAACGGATTGAAGCTCCGTGTGTCGGCGGTTCGACTCCGTCCCGAGCCACTCATTGAAACGCCTCAGTACAATGTACTGAGGCGTTTTTCTATGGCTTTTTATAGCGATGTTCTTTTATATATGTTTAAAACATCTATCATGTGGAAAATATAAGAGAAGGCAAAATAGTTGTGATTTGGAGAGGAGAGATTTTTTGAATAGTGAACAGTTACAAACGATTAAACAAACGTTACTAGAAGAACAAGATACATTCCTTGCACAAATTAAAAAACATAAAGCAGAACAGTTTGATGAAGGTGAATTATCGCATTATGACAATCATCCAGGTGATGAAGGTTCTGCTTTGTATGATGAAACGTTACGACGTGCTTTAACGGAACACGACATTAGACATTTAGGCGATATTAGACACGCGCTTGAGCGGATGGAAGAGGGGACGTATCATCTCTGTGAAGTTTGTGGTATAGAAATAAATCCGGACCGTTTAGAAGCTTTACCGACAACGTCTACTTGTATCGATCATGCGGATGAAACATTAGAAAGAAAGATGTATCATGAATCAAAAGAAGGACTTGTGATTGATGATGTTGATGCGCTTGAACAATTACAAGCATTTGGTTCATCCGATCAGTTAAGTGAAAAGGACACAGATCATGATGATCCGATTGAAAAGGTGAGTAGTAAAACAAAACATGTTTAACCATCATCAAAAAGGTGAATACACTAGGATGAATAGGTAAGAATCAAAATGTTTGCTTCATTTATACAAATTTGATAAAGTATGAGTATAGTAAAAGTGAACATTTTGTGAACTATTAGAATCACTAAAATCTAAGGAGGCAATTTATTATGGCGAAATTTGAATTACCAGAACTACCTTATGCATACGATGCACTCGAACCACACATTGACAAGGAAACAATGAACATTCACCACACAAAACACCACAACGGTTATGTGACGAAATTGAATGCAGCATTAGAAGGTCACAGCGCATTTGATGACTTGAGTGTGGAAGAAATTTTAGCAGATTTAAATAAAGTACCTGAAGATATTCGTACCGCTGTAAGAAACAATGGTGGGGGTCATGCGAACCACAGTCTATTCTGGACTGTTCTAGGTAAAGATGGCGCAAAAGAACCTGTAGGGGACTTAAAACAAGCCATTGATGAAACATTCGGTAGCTTTGATGCTTTTAAAGAAACTTTCGCAAATACGGCCGCTACACGTTTTGGTTCAGGTTGGGCTTGGCTTGTTGTTGCTGATGGTAAGCTTGAAGTATTAAGCACACCAAATCAGGATTCACCAATTAGCGATGGTAAAACACCAATCTTAGGTATTGATGTTTGGGAACATGCTTATTACCTTAATTACCAAAATCGTCGTCCAGATTACATCGATGCATTCTGGAATGTCGTTAACTGGGATAAAGTAGAGGAATACTATCAAGCAGCTAAATAATTATTGAACGGATAAGGGATCATGCCGAGAGGCATGATTCTTTTTTTGTTTGTCGCTATAATTAATGCTATAATACGTAAGAAGTATGTATAGAAAAAGGTGATGAAGATGGCTAAGAAAAAGAAAAAACGTGCACAAACAGCCATGCGTTTAAATATATTATTTTTATTTGTGTTTCTCTTATTTTCACTGCTAATTTTGCAGTTAGGTGTGGTACAAATATTAAATGGAGAAGAAGCGCGCGAACGGCTAAATGAAACGGAAAATGCGAAAACGTCCATTGCAGTCCCACGAGGTTTAATGTTTGATGCTGACGGTGAATTGGTCGTCGATAATGAACCCGTCCGCTCAATTACGTATACACCACCTAAAAATGGCGATTCACATCTTACGAAAATCAGTATTGCTGAAAAACTTGCAACGATGGTCATGATGGCAGAAGATATCGAAGGATTAAACGACATTGTGAATGAACGAGATAAAAAAGAATTTTGGTATGTTTCTGATGAAGAAAACCGAAAGCTTATTGAAGAACGTTTGACAGAAGATGATGAAGAGCTTACATCAGGAGAACTGTATCAGCGACAACTTGATCTGATTACACCAGAGGATTACAACAGTCTCGATTGGTCAGATGATTATCAATTAAATGTCGTCGCTATAAAGAAAGAACTTGATCAAGCAATCGAGTTATCGCCACATGTGATAAAAAATGAAGATGTTACAGATGAAGAATACGCGCAAGTATCTGAGCATTTAAATTTACTACCGGGTATCGATGCGAAAATTGATTGGAACCGGGTCTATCCGTTTGAAGACACTTTTCGCACGTTTATCGGGAATATTACCGATGCTGATCAAGGAATCCCTAGAGATAATCAGGATTATTATTTGAAGCTTGGTTATAGCTGGAATGATCGTGTAGGAGAGAGCGGATTAGAACAACAATATGAAGATGTCCTTCGCGGGCAAAAAGAAGTGATTCAATATACTATCGATAACGATGGGGATATTGTTGGTACAAAAACTGTGCAAGATGGAAAAGCAGGGAATGATCTTGTTCTTACGGTTGATATGGATTTTCAACAAGCGTTAGATGAGATTGTAAAGGATGAATTAGAAAAATACATCGCTCAAGATCCGTATCGTAATCGACATATGGAAGATGCATTAGTCGCTGCACTTGACCCGCAGACAGGAGCTGTACTAGGTATGACGGCAGCACACTACAATCACGATGAAGATACTTTCGAAAATCAACCACACCGCGTTGTTTATGATGGGCATATTCCTGGTTCATCTATAAAAGGTGCAACCGTACTGACAGGATATCAAACGGGTGTGATCGATATTGGCACTGTCCTTAATGATCGTCCGATAAAAATTGCAGGAACGCCAATCAAAAAATCTTGGCGCAATTTTGGCTTACTTAATGATTTAAAAGCATTGGAACAGTCTTCTAACGTCTATATGTTTGAGATTGCGATGCGCATAGCAACGGCAAATTATAATTACAATGAACCTCTTCGTTCTTTTGATCAATCAAGCTTCCAAACGATGCGAAATTATTTCCAACAATTTGGTTTAGGTTCAAAGACAGGCATTGACCTGCCATTTGAAGCGACAGGTTATATTGGTTCTAATATAGTGGATGGTGGTTTACTCCTTGACTTTGCGATTGGACAATATGATACATTTACGACGCTACAATTAGCACAATACGTCTCAACCATTGCGAATGATGGTTACCGCTTAGCGCCGTATCTTGTCAAAGAAGAGCATGCAGCGAATGGAAATAAGGCAAGTTTAGGTCCAGTCGTCACAAGTAAGTCACCGAACCTTTTAAATCGTATTGATATGGACGATCGTTATATCGAACGTGTTCAACAAGGCTTCAGATTAGCCGCAACCGAAGGGACGGGTCGAAGTAATTGGGCAAATAATCCTTATGATGTTGCGGTGAAAACTGGAACAGCGCAAAACTACTTTTACGTTGATGGTGAAGAACAACAGACAAATAATCTGACTTTAGTCGGGTATGCCCCATATGATGAACCAGAAGTCGCCTTTGCGATTGTGATTCCTAGAGCGGGGGTAGGTAATGACCAAAACGGGATTCACCATAATATCGGTAATCGTTTGATTGATGCTTATTTTGACATTAAAGAAGAAAAAGCAAATGAACAGCAAAAGAGTACGGAACAAATAGAGACTGAAGCAGACGATGAAGACAATGATGAAGCAGCATAGAAGTTAAATTAAAAAGCTTCAGTGGAGAAAATATGTCTCCACTGAAGCTTTTACTCTTTATTGGCGATGACTTCAACAACTTCTGCTAAAGTCATATCACGATTCAATTCAAATGAGCCTACCTGAATGTTGGTGGCGTAACCGTTGTCTGATAAGTAATCGACAAATTGCTCCCGTGATTCAATTAAGTTAGCAATAATTAAGTAATTCGAGACTTCAGTAATGGTCATACCAGGCTCAATGGTAAGAATAAATGAAGACGTATCATTGTCTGCTTCTTGGTCATTTTTTGAAGTATCCTCTCGTGTCGGCTCAACTTCAGGTGTTGACGACGGCTCGCTTTCGTCTGTCTCATTATCTTGATTCTCTTCTGTTATGATCTGTTCGGCTAGTTGTTCTTCAATGTAACGTGCTAACTCTTCATCAGTGTAAATAGAATAGCCACTATCTTCTAAAGTTTTAATCATTTCACTATCACTTGGTGATACGGTTGTTGGTGCAGTATCTTCATTAAAAAAGAAAAAATGGGTGCTAAAGATTAACGTTGTAACAAGCATCCCTAAACTAAAAGCTCGAAGCGTTTGTTTCATAATAATCTCCTAACTCATCATGATCGTAATGTATGAATGACCTGTTCGATATCATATTCACTTACTTTTGTTAGCTGGCTAATTTCTGATAGTGAATGGCCACTGCGATATAACGATTCAATCCGTTGTGTCATTGTAGATTTCCCTTGAGGTTTAAAGTCGGTGTTAACAGTTGTCGGAAGTAACTCTTCCTCAAGAATTTTTAATTTCTTACTCGTTTGGTAACTTTCCTGCATCTGATTAAGGGAAAGTTGTTCAATTTGATCCTCTATTTTTTTAAAGCGATCATTCATAAAGAAAGACAGTATAAATAAAACGATACTTATGATTACTAAACCAATAATTAACTCAAACACATGTATTGCCTCCTTTCACTCTTCTTAGTTATAGCATAAGTCCCTTCCTGTCGTAAAGGTAAATCGATGGAATGTGTTGTCAGTGTGAAAACTATCGTTGAACTACCCCCACCTAACATTCTCACGAATGTTTGAGGAAGGTGTCTTCTCGCCCTAAAGCGATTAAACAAAAGAAAAATAAACAAATGCTTGATTATTTCATGATAACTTGTTAAAATGAACTGGTCTGAAAATGATAATTTATGAAAAGATAGTTGAAAAGTTTGGAGGGATAATCATGCGTGTAAACATCACATTAGCGTGTACTGAAACTGGTGATCGTAACTACATTACGACAAAAAATAAACGTGAAAACCCTGAGCGTATTGAGCTTAAGAAGTATAGCCCACGTCTAAAAAAACATACGCTTCACCGTGAAACAAAATAATGCTTGTAAAAACTCTTATCTTACTCTTTTAGATAAGAGTTTTTTCTATAATATAAGTTAATGACTTAGCTTTAGTATAATCGCGGTATGACATAGAAGGTGATTTACATGGAGGTGCACTGGGTATGACAGAGAAAGCACGGTTACGTAAAGAGACGATTGAACATTTACTAGCCTTTTCGAAAACGAAAAGAAAGGAAATCGAAGACGTTCTTTATGAGCGATTTATTGAAACAGATCTATATAAAAACAGTAAAGTGATTGGTATGACGATAAGCCATGCACATGAGTGGGAGACGAGACCCATTATTCAACGAGCCATCTCAGACGGTAAAAAGGTCTGTGTGCCACTCTGTTTAACAGATACGAAAACGTTAGCTTTTTATCATTTCACCTCATTCGAACAATTATCGGTGGGGCACTTTCATTTGTTAGAACCTAACCCGGCTGTCATGCGTAAAGTTAACCTAATAGACATAGATTTATTAATCGTGCCAGGTGTTGTGTTTGATTCTGCCCATTACCGCATTGGTCACGGCGGGGGATACTACGACCGATTGTTAGAAAGTTTCTCAGGACGAACGATTTCGCTCCTACACGAATCTCAACTCGTTGATCAGATTCCGATTGAAGCACATGACCAACCCGTTGAGAGGTTGATGATCGCAAGAAATTAATGTAATTTACTTTTCTATTTACTTAATAATTTGTTATAATAGATGGGGTGACGTTTTGAAAACGTATTATGATGTGCAAAAATTTTTACGACGATTTGGTATAGTCACGTACATAGGGAATAGGGAAGCAGAAATTGAACTAAGTCTGATTGAATTAAAGGCGCTTAAACACGAAGGCATTATTGCCGAGGAAGATTATTATCAGTGTTTAGGTGTGCTTAGTTATGAAAAGGAATTAGAATTAGCTAAAAGGAGCGAAAAACAATGACAAAATATTTATTAGGTGTCGATATTGGTGGAACAACGATTAAACTTGGTATTATCTCAGAGACAGGTGAGATTCTTGATAAGTGGGAAATTACTACGCAAACAGGCGAACAATCTGATCGCATTCCTCATGATATTTGGGCATCTTTAACGGAACACTTAGAAGCAAATAACATTGGTAAGCATGAATGTTTAGGGATTGGTGCAGGTGCACCTGGGTTCGTGGTTGCAGATACAGGTGATATTGCTCAGGCTGTTAATTTAGGTTGGGTAGACTTTCCGTTAGGTGAAATCTTACACGATTTATCAGATTTACCTGTGTATATCGAAAATGACGCGAATATCGCTGCGCTCGGTGAAAACTGGTTAGGTTCGGGTGGTTTGGCTGAGAACTTAGTGATGATTACACTTGGGACTGGTGTTGGCGGTGGTATTATCGTTAGCGGCAAGATTGTGAGTGGAACAAATGGTATGGCGGGTGAGATTGGTCATATGACAATGGATGTCCACGGTGTAAAGTGTAACTGTGGTCGTAATGGTTGCCTTGAAACAATTGCGTCAGCGACAGGTATTGGTCGAATTGCACAAGAACACGTAGAAAAACATCCTGAATCGATGTTAACCCCGTTGTATGAGAAGAAAGGACGTCTTACGGCGAAAGATGTGTTTGATGCCGTAAAAGAAAAAGATCAAGTAGCACAGGATATTGTTGATCACGTAATGGATACGTTAGGGTTAGCGATTTCTAATATTACAACGATTGTAAATCCATCAAAAATTATTATTGGCGGTGGTGTATCAAAAGCAGGTCAAGCTTTACTTGAACCATTAGAATTAGCTTTTAAGCGCTACGCTCTGCCACGTATCGTAGAGGGCAGTGCATTTGAAATTGCTAAATTAGGTAATGATGCCGGAATTATTGGTGGTGCCTACCTCGTTAAGCAACATCAATCATAATGTAACCTTTTTGAATTGAACAACGTCTAATAAAGTAGCGAACGATTTTACGGTTTGTTTACAAAACGGTAACATTCGTTTAATAGAGAAAAATATCGGGTACTTAGATGTTGAGGAGGACAAAATAACCATGTTTAAAAAATATAATATCAATCAATTGTTCGTTATAGCCAGTTTGCTTTTTGGTTTAAAAACGTATGTGATTTATCGCTTTTTATTCAATATTAACTTAGAAAATATGATGCAAGAGATTATCATATTCATTAATCCTTTTGTAGTTGCGTTTTTTGTGTATGCTTTATCGGTTTGGTTTAAACCGAAGAATCAAGTCAAATATATTAAGATGGTGACCGTCTTAGGATCAGTTATTCTGTATTTAAACTTGATGTTCTACCGGAATTTTGGTGATTTTCTAACAATTCCAATCTTATTCCAAGGTAGTAACGCGAAAGATTTAGGTTCAAGTGTCTTGAACTTAATTGAATGGTATGACCTGTTGCTATTTGCGGATATCGTAGCCATCTTCTATTTTGCAAAACCACACATGAGTGTAGGTCAAGTGATAGAAAAAATGCGACCAAAACAAAAAAAAATGATCTTAAGTTTGTCTGTCGTCTTTTTACTAGGAAACTATGTATTAGCTGAGATTGAACGTCCACAATTGTTACAGCGTGGGTTTGACCGGGAGTATTTAGTCAAAAATATTGGCTTATTCAACTTCCATTTATATGATATTGTTCAACAATCAAAATCAAAAGCGCAGCGTGTGCTGGCAGATGGTAACGAATTATCTGAAATTCTTACCTATATTGATGAAGAAACGACAGATACGTCAGAAACAGATACGTTTGGTATTGCAAAAGATAAAAATGTTATTTTTGTTTGGTTAGAATCGCTACAAACGTTTGTGATTAATAATGAGTTACATGGTGAAGAAGTTACACCATTTTTAAATGACTTAATTGGTGACAGTTATTACTTCGATAATTTTTATCATCAAACAGAACAAGGGAAAACGTCAGACTCAGAATTTATTACAGAAACATCACTGTATCCGTTGCCGAGTGGAGCTGTATATTTTACGCATAGTGAAAACACCTATCAATCATTGCCAGATATGTTAGGTGAAGCAGGTTATAACTCTTCCGTGTTCCATGCGAATAATGGTAGTTTCTGGAATAGAAATGTGATGTATGATAATTTAGGAATTGATCACTTTTATGATGTTGAAGCTTATAATGTGACAGATACAAATCAAGTAGGTTGGGGATTAAAAGATAAGGACTTCTTCAAGCAATCAATGAAGTATTTAACGAGCTTAGAAGAGCCTTATTATACACGAATGATTACATTGACGAATCATCACCCATTCTCAATGGATGAAGAAGATGTGACATTGGCACCGTTTGATTCTAATTCAAAAACATTAAATCAATATTTTCAGACAGCAAGATATCTCGATGAATCACTTGAGTTATTCTTTGAAGAACTCAAGGCTTCGGGTGAATATGAAGATTCTATGATTGTACTGATGGGAGATCATTATGGTATTAGTGATTTCCATGATCGCGCAACAGCAAGTTATCTTGAAAAAGATGAAATTACGCCATTTGATCATATTCAGTTGCAACGTGTGCCACTGTATATTCATATCCCTGGTGAGGAAGGACAAGTTATTTCAGATATTGCCGGTCAAGTAGATATTAAACCAACGCTGCTTCATTTACTCGGTATTGAAGGAAGCAATGAGATTGGGTTTGGTACAAACTTGTTTGGTGAAAACAGAAAAGACTTCATCACTTTACGGGATGGTAGTTTTATTGCAGATGACGTGATTTACACGAAAGACACGTTCTATGATCGTTCGACTGGTAAAGCGGTTGAATCAACTGAGGCCTTACTAGAATTAAAAGAACGTGCTCAACAAGAATTAACGTACTCTGATCAATTGATTTACGGTGATTTATTACGTTTCCATGATTTAAACAAATAATACTAAAAACCATCTGATGCATGTGTTGTCTCAGATGGTTTTTTTGTGCTATTCTTTATAAAAGAATAAAAGTTGAGGTGTAACGATGGAAATTAAAAAGTATGCGCTAGGTCAATTGGGGACGAATGGTTATCTTGTTATAAAAGGGGAGGACTTACTGCTCATTGATCCAGCTGGGGAGCCTAATCGTTTAATAAAAGAAATTGACAAATTGGCGATAAAACCAAAAGCTATTTTATTAACTCATGCCCATTTTGATCATATTGGGGCAGTAGATGCTCTGCGTAAACAATACGATTTACCGGTTTATTTACATGAAAATGAGCATGAATGGATGGGGAATCCTGCACTTAATGGTTCGAAGTATTTTCCAGTCAAAGAAGTTATTTGCCAGCCGGCAGACCACAGCCTAAAGCCTGGGCCAATGTCGATCGGAGCCTTTGACTTTACTATTATTGAAACGCCAGGACATTCTCCTGGTGGTGTGGCTTTTGTGTTTGATCAGGAACGCCTTATTATCTCTGGTGACAGTCTTTTTAATCGTGGCATTGGGCGAACTGATTTACCACTAGGTGACTATGATACGTTGATTCAGACGATTAAAGAAAAACTATTTCATTTACCTGATGATTATGTTGTTTATCCCGGGCATGGACCAGAAACAACAATTGGTGATGAAAAGAAATTAAATCCATTTGTTTAACAAGAACCCCTATCAGAAAGAGGTCTGGTAGGGGTTCTTATCAGATTAGATATGATTAATTACCTGTCTAGTCAGTCAAAAACATATAGACATGTTACGGTTCATTAAATAAGATTTCTGCCTCTGGTAGAGCATAATAGTGACGCACAGTAAATGGCTCGGGTGTTCGACTGTCAATGTAAAGTAAAAAAAGATCATTCATTTCTGTTAACGTATACGTCGTAGAGCCGTTAGGAAAAGTAAATTGACCCGTTAATGGCGTCAGAACCTCTTGATTCACTTGATTTAACACAAGTTGATACGTCATTTGATGAAGTGAGTGATGCTGTAATTGCATCCGCTCAAGTTCAGCAAATTGCTTTTCAGTTAGATATATCTGCATCAATGAGGTCAACGACATTAATAGACCAAGAACAATGAAGAGCGTCACAATCGTGATGGAACCAGAGTCATCCCGAATGAAAGAGCGTAACGGTGTCATAAAACAACGCCTCCTCGGTTGTCTTAATGATGATTTGAATCTGATCCTTTTCTGTGAGAGTAAATGCAGCAACATCTCTTAACAGTATTTCATGGCCACGCCCATTAACTTGGCGTCTAATGACATGTTGATACTGGTTAATTGTAATGATGTCACCATTTAATGAGGTGAGCGACAAGGTATGATCATCGATATGAACGTGCTGACTCGTTTGGATTTCTTTTTCAAGTGACCCTAAGAATTGATAGACTTGAAAGCTGTGATAGCTTGAAGGTGGCTTCATGAAAGGAATAAGCATGGATAATAAAATCGTCGTAAGAATGGTCACTTGGATTGTTAATAATAATTCAATCATGGTAAAGCCGTTGTTGTTTCGGTACATAATACAGAGTCATCACTTCCTCTTCATTATTTTGGTTGTCATATGTGCCAGTGACTTGAATGACATCACCTTGGGAGATCCGACGAATCGAGATCGTGTATGACGCGAGGGTAACAACCTCACTCTCGTCATTCATTAAGATATAGTCATAAAACTGATGATAAAGTAATGTGCGATCTGCTTCTATTTGTTGTTGTTCTCTAAGTGTCTGTTGTAAGGGCAAATGGATAAATACAATCATAGTGATTAGTGTTAAGACAAATAGGGATTCTAGTAGGAGAAAACCGTTAGCGTTCTGTGGAGGTGACATAGCATCTTCCTTTACCAAAAGGGAATATAATTGTAAAAATATAATACTGGGTTTCTATTCGTATTGTTCCAGGTTCAATAAACTGTCCATTCTTATTGAAGGCAAGTTTATTTTTAGTTGAAGTAAAAATAATTTGCCAATCCTCCTTATAGGTTCTAGTAAAGAGTGGTGATTGGTAGGTATCAAGTACCAATGTATACGAGTGATTGGATGAGTTAAATTGAAGGTAAGGACGATTATCAGAAAGGCTCGTTCTTTTCTGTAAATATAATAAATCCAACTCGAATTGTGTGTACCAGCGATTAAAGGCTTGTTTATCTTGTGATTGATCGACCATATGAAATCCAATCATAAATAAAAGTTGTAACACACTTAAAACAATCAATACTTCAATCAGAGTAAAACCAGTTTGCTTGTTATTCACTGACGAGCATCACTTTTTTATTAGATGCATCAGTAAAGACAATTTCTTTTGACGCGCTGGAGATTAAATCTTCTTCGATATAGCCTTCTGTTTCTAACGTCTCGATTGTGAGTGGGAATGTCCCGCTATCCAAGTAGTAGGCCTGGATCTGCGTATTAACAAAACCAACAATCGCTTCATCTGACTTTAAGGTGATATTTTCTTGATGATCGGCTAGTTTTGGGGTAATAAGGATGAGTAAAATCGCGATAATACTCATCACAATTAACATTTCAATGAGCGTAAAGCCTTCTTCATTTTTAATAGTGTAACGCAAGTGTTTTGACATATATTTGTCCTCCTAAATCGTATTCATCATATCAATCATAGGCATGAGTAACGAGAGATAAATAAGTACAATACTAATGGCGATCAAAGTAAAGATCATCGGTTGAATTAATTTTATTGATTTTTCAATGGTTTGAGATATATCCTCAAACGTTTCAGTCAGATATATATCAAGAGAAAGCCGAATCAACATTTGTGATTCATTCGTTTGAAAGATATAACTAAGTCTGTCACTGAAAAAAGAATGGGCTGATAAACTTCGATATAAAGTTTCCCCTTGATCTAAAGTGGATAAAACTTCAGTCATTGCTTGAGTAAGAATAGATTGGTTTTGTTCCTCTGTAATCAGCGTTAATGCTTCTTTTATCGAAAAATGGCCATCGAGTAAATTTTTAAGATGGTGGGCAAAGAAAAAACTTGTGTGAAGACGTGCGAGACGAAAAGCAATTGGTAGGCGTAGTAATAGGCTCATTAACTGGGAAGGGGAAGTTTTTTTATAAACCAAAACAGCCATGAGACTAGAAAGGATCAGTAACACGAAGCCAATTCGAAGGATATGGAAAATTAAAGAGACGCTAAAAATAGCTGTTTCAATCATAGGAGGCGTTTGTTCGGCTGTTTGAAATAATTGAAGAAAGTTAGGGTAAATGTACATTTGAATGAAGTATAGCATCGTGAGGAAACCGAAGATAAGGACCAGTGGATAGCGAATGGTTTTTACAAACTGTTGTTTTAAATGGTGCTGCTGATTGATAAAGGAGAGGGCCTGGTTTATACCTTCAGCAAGATTCCCTCGCAACAGTCCGTAGTGCGCGTGAGTGACAAACTGTGGGTGGAATGAAAGCTCAGATAAGATAACGTCAAAAGCCGTGCCGTTACTGAGTTCTTGAAGTATGAAGTCTGACACGTGGTGAAATTTCTTATTAAACTGAACATAAGCCAAGGCTTCTTTCATTGAATAATGTGCCTCTAACAAGGTCTGAAGTCGTTTCATAAAGGCCAATTGTTGACTAATGGATAGGGAAGCCGTTGGTTTATGTGTCAGAAATAAAGCCATAGGCGTATGCCTTTCGTTTTAAATCAGCGAATGTGGCCTCTTTTAATGACTGCCTTGTAAAGTCCGCACAATAAGCCGAGAGATTCTCACCGGTTAAAAATTCAATGATGGCCGCTCGGTCATAGTTTGGATGATCAAGGTTGATGAGTTGGGTCGCACAAATTGCTAATAGGTTCTGAGTTAAGTCAATTGGCTTAATGCCCATCTCAATCAATCGGTGAATCGTTCCTTTCGCATCTTTTGCGTGTAATGTAGAAAAAACGAGGTGACCGGTGTAAGCCGCATGAAAGACAAACTCAGCCGTTTTTGCATCTCTAATCTCTCCTACCATTAAAATGTCTGGGTCATGCCTGAGTGCGGCTTTTAATCCAGTATGATAGGTCATGCCGCTTTTTTCATTGATTTGAACTTGAACGAAATGATTTAAATCCTTTTCAATCGGATCTTCTAACGTGATTGTTTGAAACGATTGCTCTTGAAGCAATGTTTCGATTAAGCTATACAGCAATGTTGTTTTTCCTGAACCGGTTGGGCCTGTCAGTAGAACAATGCCTGACGTTTTCTTAATCAGCGATGTTAATTTTTTTACTTGCGTTTTGAATAATAATAATTGGTTAAGTGGTTTAATTTCATTGTGAGGAAGGAGTCGGATCGCTAAAGATTCTTCTTGCTTGGCCGGTAGAGTTGACAGGCGTAAATCAATTTTCACTGTATTAACAAGTAGCGTGACAACGCCGTCTTGAGGTAATCTTTTTTCACCGATATCCATTTGCGCTTGGAATTTTAAGTAGTTAAGTAAGTGGACGTAGTGTTCTTTTGAGAGCACTTTGTACAAATGCCGTTCACCGTGTACGCGCAAATAAACAGCCGTTTCATGAACTTGTGGGACAAAGTGAATGTCTGAAACATTTTCTTTCACCGCAAACAGAATCAACGCATTTAAAAACCGATCGGAACTATACATTTTTTCACCTCCAATTATTTTAGATACTGTTGATTGTAATAGAAGGGCGTTAAAACAACAAGCAACGAAGGGAGAGGTGTATTTCAAAAACAGCTCTTCTGAAGGAGTGATTTTTAGTGTAGGTGGCAATTTTTTCGTAAAACTTGTATAATAATTCAGATAACTTAATGTTTTGGAGAGGTGTGAAATAAAATGACGCCTATTTATTTAGTGGGTTTTATGGGAAGTGGTAAAACGACGGTCGGTCAAGTTTTAGCCGAATTGTTGCATCAACCGTTAATCGATTTAGATCAAATGATAGAACAACAAGCAGCGATGCCAATCACAACGATTTTTAAGGATTATGGCGAAGCTTACTTTAGACAATTAGAACACGATGCTTTAATTCGAACGATCGAGCATGATGGCATTGTTTCAACAGGTGGTGGCATTATTGAGCGTGTCGATAATCGCGAGTGGTTAAAAAATCAACAGGTGATTTTTTTGGAAACATCGTGGTCAGCTGTTGTTGAGCGGTTGAAATATGATAAAACTCGTCCGCTTTGGCAACAAGGGTTGGCTGAAAAAGAAAGATTATTTAACCGGAGACAACCGCTTTATGAAGAAGTGAGTAGAATTGTCATCGATACACAGACTGATACACCTATTGCGATTGCGAACAAAATTATTGACCAGCTGAATCAATGAAGGTATTGAAAAAGCCCGCTCATTTTTAAATTATGAGCGGGCTTTCATTTATTTGGAAGCTTTTTTGATTTTCCCTTTCCAATCTTTGTAGCCACCTTTTAAATCGTAGAGCTGTGTGTAGCCGTTTTTATAGAGTAACCAAGCGGCACGTTGTGAACGTGAACCTGATTGACAATACAGGTAGATCGGCATGTCTTTGCGTAATTCTTTCATCCGCTGTTTTAACTGGGTAACGGG
This sequence comes from Bacillota bacterium, assembly GCA_051746745.1. Lineage (GTDB taxonomy): Bacteria > Bacillota > Bacilli > Bacillales > Amphibacillaceae > Halolactibacillus. The sequence goes on from JBNJFJ010000012.1 coordinate 38,924, forward strand.
TACATTTCTAGCACCCCAAATATGACCACCATCAAATTCTTTTTGTTCACGTACATCAATGAGTTGTGCTTTTCGGTAGCCTTCTCTAAATTCTTCTTCGGATAATGTTGTCAGTATTTTTTTGGTTTTGAAATAGCGATACAACGTATACCCAATATAAGCGACGACAAGGGTAAGGAGTACGATCCAATCCCATGCAATGCCAAGTGTTACATTCATAATTAAAATCCCCTTTTTTTCAGTCTGCATCTATTATACGACTTTTTTTACAAAAAGTGAACCGTTTTCTCTTAAGCGGTAGAGCGCGTTGCCTAGGAGTCATAGTAAATGTAAACGTCATCTTTTCTCATGGAAAATGGCTTTTAATTGATAACTTTACAAACAAGGCTTTACTTATGCTAAAATAAAATGGTAACCTTAAATGTACTGTCGAAGTTATTGTAACGTAAAGAAAGTGAGGGATGATAATGCCAACACCAAGTATGGAAGACTATATTGAACAAATTTACTTATTAATTGAATCAAAAGGCTATGCGCGAGTATCTGATATCGCGGAAGCTTTATCTGTTCATCCTTCCTCTGTGACCAAAATGGTAAAAAAGTTAGATAAAGATGGCTACTTAAATTACGAGAAATATCGCGGCTTAATTTTAACTGCCAAGGGAAAGAAAATAGGGAAACGTTTAGTTTATCGACATGAGCTGTTAGAACAATTTTTAGGTATCATTGGTGTCGACGAAGAAAATATTTATGACGATGTTGAAGGAATTGAGCATCACTTAAGTTGGAACTCGATTGATCGCATCGGGGATGTTGTCCAATATTTTGAAGGTGATAAAAAAAGAGAAGAAGCTTTAAAAGAAGTAAGAGAAAAGCAGTCGGAAGAACTTAGCTAAAAAAACGGTCTAAATAATTGGGGTAAATAAACCATCCAATTATTTAGACCGTTTTTACTTATGACCGCCATATTACAATGTCATTTTTTTTCGGGAGTCCTTTTTGCCATCAATAACGCGTAAGTGGGGAGCACGTTTGTGCTTCGTTACTTTTGTTTTCGCCTGCTTTTTTTGTTTGAGCTGCTGTTTTTGGGCTTGTTGATAACTGGATTTTTTAGGTTGATGGTATTTTTTCTTAGATTGTTTAACGGCTTTACGGTATTTTTTTAAATCATTCGGTTGTCGATGTCTGAGGACAAAGAAGTAAACGAGACCATAAATGATTGCCATCATTAAAATAGTGCTAAGAATATTTCTAATGAGGCTCGTCATATCAAATAACATGGTCGTGACTAAACCTATGGCCGCAAATCCAAAAATGACATATGTCCAAATTGGTAAGTGTCGCCTCACGTGAACCACTCCTTTTTGACGCTCTTATAGTTTCATTTTCCCAATAATACGCGAATCTAATCCTATAAATGAATGATTTATCAAAAAAAGGTTCGTAAGATCATTCAGAAATGGGTGATGCTATAAAAAAATAATCGGTTATGGTACACTATAAAAGGAAAAGAACAGAAAGGGAAGTGACAAACATGCAAAAAATAAATAAACTACGTAATGAATTAAACGAGCAGAATTTAGATGGGTTGATCATCACAAATCCATATAACCGCCGATACATAAGTGGATTTACCGGAACGGCAGGTATTGTCCTCATCACGGAGAAAGAACAAATTTTTCTTACGGACTTTAGATATATGGAACAGGCAGCTAAGCAAGCGGTTGGATTTAACGTGGTTGAGCATAAGCAATCGATTATTAAAAAGTTAGCGGAATTAATTGATGCACGTGATTTAGCTAAAGTTGGATTTGAAGAAGATGATTTAACGCATCAAACGTATAAAGCTTATGCGAAAGAAATTAATGCCGAGTTAGTCGCAACCTCAGGCATTCTTGCGAACATTAGAATGATCAAAACGGAGGCTGAGTTAGAGGTGATGAAACAAGCAGCAGCGATTTCTGATCAAGCCTACGATCATATTTTATCCTTTGTTAAGCCAGGTATGACAGAAATTGAAGTCTCTAATGAATTAGAATTCTTTATGCGTAAACAAGGGGCAACCTCGTCTAGTTTCGATATTATTGTTGCCTCAGGTGTGCGTTCAGCCTTACCTCATGGTGTGGCAACGGATAAAAAAATCGCTGCTGGAGAGTTGGTTACGTTAGACTTTGGTGCCCTTTATAAAGGGTATTGCTCTGACATGACACGGACATTTGCGGTTGGAGAGATCAGTGATGAACTACGAAAGATTTATGATACAGTGCTAGAAGCACATATGCGCGGCATTAAAGGAACAAAAGCGGGTATGACAGGAAAAGAAGCGGATGCTCTTACGCGTGATTATATTAAAGCAGAAGGTTATGGTGATTACTTTGGGCACGGGACTGGTCATGGTTTAGGTATGGAAGTACATGAAGGGCCGCGCTTGTCACCAATGGGTGAAGTCACACTTAAAGAGAACATGGTTGTCACAGTGGAACCTGGTATTTATGTTCCTAATGTCGGTGGTTGCCGCATTGAAGATGACATCGTTATTACGAAAGATGGCAACAGAAGCTTGAATAAAGCGCCAAAAGAGCTTATTATAGTATAGTTAGAAGTAATCGATACGCTTAGGAGGATTTTTAATGATTTCAGTAAATGATTTTAAAACAGGATTAACAATCGAAGTAGACAATGATATTTGGCAAGTCGTCGAATTCCAACATGTCAAACCAGGTAAAGGGGCTGCCTTTGTACGTTCTAAATTACGCAGTTTACGCAGTGGAAATATTCAAGAAAAAACATTCCGTGCTGGTGAAAAAGTAGAGAAAGCACATATTGATAACCGTAAGATGCAATATTTGTATGCCTCAGGTGAGATGCACACATTTATGGATATGGAATCATATGAACAATTAGAACTAAGTCAAAAACAAATTGAATATGAATTGAAATTTTTAAAAGAAAATATGGAAGTGAATGTGATTTCATATGGTGGGGAGATTTTAGGTGTTACCCTTCCAAACAACGTAGAACTTGAAGTAACGGAAACAGAACCTGGTATTAAAGGTGATACGGCAAGTGGTGGTTCAAAACCAGCCATCATGGAAACAGGATTAACCGTGCAAGTGCCGTTCTTTATTAACCAAGG
>JBNJFJ010000013.1:0-20830 GCA_051746745.1 Bacillota bacterium
TACTAATATGCCTTTACTATAACATTATTGGTAAAAAATACAACCAGTAGGAGGGGCTTATTGCCCTACTACTGGTTGCGATACATTAATATAATGTCACATCTGTTTCTGTCATGGTTGTTTCATTGACGATGACTAAGGTCGCATAATCAAATTCTGTTGCCATAATGGCTAATGCTTCAATAAAAGCAGCCTCATCCGCTTCAGCTGTTACGGTTACTGTTACCCTGTCACGACTATCTTCTACAGCTAATAGCTCAACACCATTAAAGATATTACTAAAGCCTTCTGGCGCTTCAAAGGAACGTGTTTTATTCAGCGTTTCTTCAAACGTGTCTAATTGGAACGGAACCATCTCTCGAATAGGCCGATAAGCAGGTGGCGTCACATTTTCTAAAAGACTTTCATCTGTCACTTGTACAAGACCCGTGACGTCTAACGTTTCTACTGGAAAATCCTCAATAAAGCCCACTTGACCATACTCTACACCCGCTTCATCATCAACGATAAAGTTAAAGGTGTCAATGTTGTAGAAAGCCCCGATTTGATTAAACATTTGATCAAGAATCATATGTTCAGCCGAAGCAAGTGACACAAACGGTTGTGGCCCGTCGAAGTGAAGCGTTGCCTCGCTTCCTTCAATCTCAACCGTCTGAAGCTGATTAAATGCTTCACTTGTCGTTTGATCACTCATTTGTAAGCTCATCATTAGTGCATCATTTGGTTCTAATGCTTCAGGAGATGTCTCCATATGAATAAACATCATCTCGTCATTTTCATCAAATACGTGCGTCACAACTGGGAATACCGTCTCATAACTGACCGCTTGATAGCCATCTTCATCTTCTGAATCATCATCAGGTTCTGCTTCTGTGTCATCCTCTGGTTCTTCATCTGTTGGTTGTTCCGTATCTGTATCAGCTGGTGTATCAGAGTCAGTAGGCTCCTCTGACGTATTACACGCAACAACCGTGAGTAAAACAATGAGTAATAAAGCTAATAGCTTTTTCATTGTCGTGTCCCCCTTTTCATTTCACAACACTCTACTTATACTGTTCCCTTTTCAACCTTGTTATACACTGGTCTATTGATGCATTTTTTGTTTAAGACCTACCACCTAAAGGGAATAGATGTAAAGACTTACGAATAACAGAAAGGATTGTGACAAAATGATAAAGACGAAGCTGTTTCGTTTCCTTGTATATACGTTACTTATTCTCGCGATCTTGTATTTTCTATCATTGATTGATTTCATTCTTCAACCGATTGGCACGGTGATCACATCGATTGCGCTACCGATTATTGGCGCAGGCTTTTTATTCTATGTAACCGAACCATTGATTCGGTTGTTTGAACGCTTCAATATGAAGCGCATTTTTGCGGTGATACTCGTCTTTATTATCATCATACTGGTGATTGCTTTTAGTGTGTACTTCCTCATTCCAATGGTTCAAGACCAGTTAACCCGATTATCGGATAATGCACCTGCTTTTCGCTCATGGCTTGAAGAAGCGCTCGCATGGGCCGAAACAAATCAGCAATACATCCCTGATGAATTTAACACTTCCGTTGATGATATCATTGACCAACTAAGTGGCTACGCCCAACAAGCTATCGGTTCGATATTTAATGCGATTGGGGCAATTTTTAACTTTGTCGTGTCGTTTGTGCTTATTCCTTTTTTCTTATTCTTTATGTTGAAGGACTCAAAGAAATTCGTCCCGTTTGTGACACAATTCTTTAGTCCAAAGAAAAAAGACAGTTTAGAGCGTTTATTTGCTTCAATCAATGATTCATTAGGCTCATTCATTCAAGGGCAAATGATCATCAGTTTCAGTGTCGGAACGATGTTATTGATTGGTTACTTAATCGTTGGGCTTGAATATGCGCTGATCTTAGCAATTTTCGCTTTATTCATGAATGTGATTCCTTACCTTGGTCCTTGGCTTTCAGCCATTCCTGCCGTTCTGATTGGCTTTTTCCAAGATCCCATGACAGGCGTTTGGACAGCGGTTGTGATGATTGTTGTCCAACAAATTGAAGGCAACCTAATTGAACCGAATGTGATGGGTAAAGTTTTAAATGTCCATCCTCTCACTGTCATAGTCATTATGATTGCTGCTGGTGCGACGATTGGTTTTATCGGTTTTATCCTAGCCGTCCCGATGTATGCCGTCACTAAAGCAACCGTCACACACTTTTATCATGAGTATCTGAATCATAAAAAGGCGTCGGAACAATACTTAATCTAAAAAACGACCGACCTTGAGATTATCGTTTCAAGGTCGGTCATTTTTTTATGGTTTTACTTTCATTAAACGCATACTGTTGAGTGAGACGAGTAAAGTCGCACCAATGTCTGATACAATCGCGATCCAAAGCGTTAACCAGCCCGGAATTACGAGCAGTAACGCCACAAGCTTAATTAAGAGGGAGAAAGTTACATTTGCTTTAATAATCCGTAACGATTTTCTGCTTAACCGAACTGCAAAAGGTAACAGTGTTAAATCATCGGCCATTAACGCCATATCTGCCGTCTCAAGCGCCGTGTCTGTTCCTTTAGCCCCCATCGCAATACCGACACTCGCCTTAGCCATTGCGGGTGCGTCATTGACACCATCACCGACCATGGCAACGTGGGTATATGCTGTTGTTAAGTCTTCAATGACCGTTAACTTATCTTCAGGTAACAGTTCCGATTGCACATCATCAATGCCTAATCTGTTACCAATATCTAAAGCTGCCCGGTGATTATCCCCTGTTAACATCACCGTTTTCTTCACTCCTAAATCATGAAGCTGACGCAAAGTCTCACGAGCGTTCTCATGCACCTCATCAGCAATGGCCATGTAAGCAAGGATCTGTGTGTCTTTTGTCACAACAACGACGGTTTTCCCTTTACTTTCTAACGTTTGGATCTGTTCACTGATGGATGGTGACAGATCATGCATTAATCTTTTTGGACTTTCAACGGTATACGTGACACCTCCGTCTTCACCTTTTATCCCGCGACCAGGTAAAGCTGTAATCGCTGTTAACGATAAAGCCGTTGTTGTGTCGATATGCTTTTCGGCTTTTACAGTCAAGGCTTTTGCGAGTGGGTGGGTCGTATCCTTTTCTAAACTATAGACGATACGAAAGACGTCTGTTTCACTCACCCCGTTCATCGTCACGATATCTGTTACAAAGGGTTCACCTTTGGTTAACGTACCTGTTTTATCAAAGGCAATCGCATTAATCCGGCCTAATGTTTCTAAGTGTATTCCACCTTTAATCAAGACACCGCGCTTAGCCGCGTTCCCAATCGCTGACACAATGGAAATTGGCGTTGAAACGACAAGGGCACAAGGGCAACCGACAATTAAGATTGCTAACCCTTGATAGAACCAGGTCGAGACATCTTGATTAAATAGAAGCGGCGGGAGCACCATGACAAGCACACTGATTAACATAATAATCGGGGTGTATACTTTCGCAAAGGCATCAATAAAGCGCTCAGCTGGTGCTTTTTCACCTTGCGCTTCTTCAACTAAATGAATAATTTTTTGTAACGTTGTATCTTCAACACGCTTGGTTACTTCAATAAATAACAACGCATCGGTATTGAGTGTACCAGCATACACATCATCACCTGGTGCTTTTTCTTCTGGCATACTTTCACCTGTAATTGCCGCTTGGTTAATCAGCGAGGTCCCTTCAATCACAATACCGTCCATCGCTAGTTTTTCACCAGGCTTCACAACCATCACGTCACCAATTTGTATCTCATCAACTTCTACCATCTCATCACCAGAAGGCCGTCTAATTTGGGCCTGGGTTGGCGCCATATTGACAAGTGAAGCAATCGACTGTCGTGCCCGGTCCATTGAATAGCTTTCGAGTAATTCACTTACTCTAAATAACATCACAACAATGCCGACTTCTAACCACTCACCAATCAGGACACCACCAAAAACAGCCACTGTCATAAGCGTCCGCATATCAAACGTCAACCGTGTTAAGTTCTTTAATCCACTTTTAAACAGTTGATAACCTAACACAAAACTTGAGATGAGAATAAGCAGCGCTGTCATTGGGTGACTTTGACCACTCATCACACTTGAAACAATGCCTAATACTAAAAAGACTAAACCAAAACATTCTGTTTCATACTGTTTGTACCACGGTAATGCTTCTTTTACTTCTGTCGTTGTCTTCGTTTTTTTTATACCATCTGCCGATAGTTTTAACCCTTCAAACGCGCCTGCTTTTTCAAGAGCCGCGATCGAAACGTCACCACTGACTGTGATTTTTGAGGCGCCGAAATTAACTTTGGCATCGTGAACACCCGGTAACTCTTTTACGTTTTCTTCAAACGTCTTCGCACAATTCGCACACGAAAAACCTTTCACACGGTATGTCTCTGTCTCATGTTCAATCATTTTTGTCACGTCGCTTCACCTCTTTTTGGTGGACTAAGCCGATTGTGATCAACGTCTTCACATGATCATCATCTAATTGATAATACACTTGTTTTCCCTCTTTGTAGCTTTTCGCAAGACCGAGCTTTTTCAAGTGCCGTAAATGATGGGACGCTGTTGCTGTAGACGCACCGATAATATGTGCCACATCACAGACACACAGTTTATCCTCTTGTGTTAAGGCGTAAGCAATCTTTAACCTTGTCTCATCACATAGCGCTTTAAACATCTCACTCACCGCTAAGATATTTTCACTCTCCACCATTTCCTTCACTCGATAGACTTTATCTTCATTAAAAACCGCCACATCACATGTTTCTTGTATCTGTTTTGTCATTTTAGCACCCTTTCATTCAAACGAACATTTGATTAACTTCATTTTAATCTCCGTTTGAATGATTGTCAATCCGTCACAATATGTACAGCTAATTTTTCATATCAGATTAAATGATTAAACCGTCGCTCTTAAAACCGCATCAGTTTTTCTTTTATATTTTTTACACATGCAACAGGCGTATGTCAGTGACATACGCCTGTTGCTCTATTCATATTAAAGAAAGGGGGGTAAATTAATGTCTTACACGTCGTTCTTTAAAGATGAGTGTCGTACCACCCATTAACAGCATCATCATACCTACAAGCATCAATAGGTAAAGGTTAGTTGCTGTCTCTGGTAAGCGATCGCCACTGTCATCTGTCTCTGATGTGTCACTATCTGAGACTGCTTCACCATCTGTATTTGTTTCTTCTTCAGTAACTGTTGGTTCATCATTTGTTTCCTCAGTTGATTCATCTGTTGGTGTATCAACTCCACTTTCAGAGTCCTCAGGTGTATCAGCTACCGCAAAAGTGTCTGTACTAAAAACAGCATACGTACTAAAGTGATCCACATCTGCGACAACCTCTCCATCAACGTACTCTCCGCCGATGAGTTCCCACATTTTCGTTTCTGGATTAAAGTAATACACCTTTAATGTTGATGTATCCACATCAGCATCTTTTACTTTAAACCTTAATGTGACGGGTGTATCAAATGTTGTTTTAGCGACACCATTTTCACTGACATTAAAACTGTAAATGTCACTTAACGCATCACTTTGATTTGTCAGCCCTTCTTCACTACTTGGCGCAACATTGAAGGTAACATCGCCATTTAAGTTACTTGTTGGCATCGTCATTTGAATGCCTGCCTTCTTAACCTCTACAGCCGCACCTTTGTCTTTTAACATATCCAATTGTTTTTTCGAAATCATCACTTTTGTAACTTTTTCATCCGTTATTTCAACTTTAAATGCTTGGTTGTTTTGTAAGGCTTCAATTGCCTTATCATTCGCAACAAAAGTATCACCATTCACATCTGAATTATTATTTGATTCTTCACCTTCATCTGGTGTGTCAGTGTTCTCTTCTTCATCCGGTGTAATAACTTCTGTACCATATAAGTAATCACGTACACCAGCTAATTCAAATCTGACATTATCAATAAAGATATCATGTGCATCACTTGGCGCACCTTCTAAAGCACCTACAAGGAATTTAAGACCGACGATATCATCTTGTGACATGGTCACTTCGTAGTTGTAGTTTTGTACTTCTTCTGTTAAGGATACTATTTCACTTAAAGAACGTACGTAACCACCTGCTTCACCATTATCGATCACTGCTTCAATATCTCGAGCCGTTGTTGCATAAGCATCAAATGACACGATATACGTTTGATCAGCTGTAACTGATTTTCCTTCTTGGGATAGAGAAATATCCCATGGGTTTTCTCCGACATGATCAATCGACATTTTCGCCATCTCATCTTCTACACTAAATTCAGCTTGTGATGGACCATCGTATTGACCTTGGAAGTGCGTAATCCATCCTTCAAATTCTTGACTGAAATCAGCATTGTCGAGTAAGAAAGCTGCTTCACTTGAACCCGCAACTTCTAAGCCAATGTTATCAATCGTTACTTGATGTGCTGGTAAGTCAGCAACTTCATCAATAGCACCAAGTAAGAATTTAAAATCAACAGTATCATCGTCTGTCATATCAAACGTATACTCAAATGTTTGCATCTCTTCAGTTAACGTGACAATATCTGAGAAGTAACGATGATAGCCAGCATTTTCTACAACGACATCTACTTGACGCTCAACAGTTGACGATGCATCAAATGAGACAGTATAAGTTTCTCCTGCTTTTAACGTCAGCGCATTCTGCATTAACATTAAGTGCCATGGTTCCCAGCCAGTGTTTTCAATATCAGCGACAAAAGCACCTGCTTCTACGCCAAGTGTTGCGACTGACGTTGGTTCATGATCACCTTGGTTATGCACGCCAAAGTATTCTAAACCTTGATTGAATCGTCCATTACGTAATGGGAAACTTTCTTCTAACGTTAGGCTAGTATTGTTATTTGTTAGACGAATTAATTCGACATCATCTAACATCACATCCGCATCACTTCCGCCTAAGAAGAAGACGAGTTGACCATTTAAATCTTCGACATCTGTCATTGTTAATGTGATTGTTTTATTTTCAAATGCGTCTGTTAAAGTGACCGTTTCTTTAACATATACGTCACCATCCGCATTTACAAACCCAACCTCAATATTACGGGCAGATGCTGCTTTTGCGTTAAATGTCAACTGATATTCATCCGTTGGTGTGAATGACAGTCCTGGTTGAGCTAATGTTAACGCATCCGCACTGTCTCCACCATCGGTGATCTCAGCGGTAAATACGCGTGTAGATTCAGAGACATACGTATTTGCTTCCGCTGCTGATGCCGCAACATCCCAATACGTTAATCGGTCCATTGCCCCTTGGTCGAATGTTCCATTATAAATATAGTTCCCATTTGATAACGGCTCTTTTGGATCACTTTCATTGTATGGGTCTACTGGGTCAATTTCTTCTAACACAACATTACCGATTGACACACCTTGTGTGTTGTTACCGACATTAAATTCAAGTCGGGCTAACGGATCGGTATCGTGTTGCATTTGGAAGACCATATCATACGTTTGAACATCTGTTGTTAAATTATAGTCTTCACTTGGTGAATAAGCTGTCCATCCTCGCTCTGCGCCACCACCGATTTTTACATTCATCGGGCGATTCGCATCTGCTTTCGCATCAAAGCTCAGCTTATAATGACGCCCTTTACCGACGGTCACATTTTGAATAAGCTGCAGGGCATACGTTTGACTCCCACCATTCGTAATGTCTACTTTTGCGAACGTATCATCAGCCACTGCTTCTGTACTAACAGAACCATCGCCACCGAACTCATCAAGCTTTAAGAAGTTCCAGTACGTTGGGTCCCAGTTATTGGCGACGTCGCCATTTGTCTGAAGTGTCGTAAAACCTTCCGCATAATCTGTATCATAGACATAATTACCATCAACCGCTGTTTTCGCATCTGCGGGTAGTTCTTCTGCTTCAAAAGAAGGTTCTGTCGGCGCATCATAACTTGCTTTTTCATATGCGCGTACGTAGTCTACTTTTACTTGATTAGGGAAGACCGTTTCCGCGTCGGGTGCCCCCCCATACCAACCACCAACAGCTAAGTTTAAGATCATATAAAAGTCTTGATCAAACGGTGCTGGATAGCTAAATTTAGTGGCTTCATCACTATCTTTACCATTCCAGTTGTTTAAAGTTTGATACAGTGTATCATTCACATACCAGCGGATTTCGCCTGGTTCCCATTCTACCGCATAGGTATTCATGTCCGTCGTATCAAAACCATCTTCAAAATGATAATCACCTGCGGTATAGGTGTTATTTGGCCACTGCGAACCGTAGTGGATTGCCCCACCGACTTTATTCGGTGTTGCGCCGGCATTTTCCATAATGTCAATCTCACCAGACGCTGCCCACGCACCGTAGACATCATCTTCTGGCATCATCCAGAATGCTGGCCAAAATCCTTGACCTGCTGGTAAGGACATTCTCGCTTCAAAGCGACCATACGTCTGGCTGAAGTTGCCTTTCGTATGAATTTTACCTGATGTGTAGTTGTATGTACCTGTCTCATCAGTCACTTCTTGGTCCTTTGCTTCGATGATTAATTGGCCATCTTCTACACGTACATTGTCTTCTTGATAAGATTGGAGTTCTTGGTTTCCCCAACCAGGGACAAAGGTGCCATCCGGCTCAAAAAAACCATTCCCGATATCATAAGACCAGATGTCGGTATCTAATGTGTCACCTTCAAAGTTATCTTCAAATGTTAATTCCCAATCAGAGGTGTTTGCTTCCGCCGTCATATTTGGCGGTCCAATAAATAATAATGTGATAAAAGCTAAAACAATCAGGCTACTTACAGGTTTTTTCATCTACGTTCCTCCTTGATTTGTGTTTAAAATAGTAACGATTTCAAGTATGCCTATTATTTTCGTATCACCTCCTTTAAATTTACGAAAATTCGGTCTTTTTCTAGCGAAAGTTACGAAAGCGCTTTCTTTTTACGTTATAAGAAAAGAGACCTCTCGATCTCTTTTCACTATCACTAAGCTAACTCACAACGAATACTACTTGACTCTCCTTGACGTATGCGGTAAGCAACATCACCTTTAACGACCGCACCGTCGATTGTTTCGGTTGAACCATCGGTAAAGGTCACAACGTAACGCTTAGTCTTCACTGCCGCTTCACCAAACGTATCTTGACGCGTTGGATTCACATAAGTAATCTCAGTCTGTCCTAAGAATGTAGCGGTTAATTCACCATTTTCTTTAAACATCCAACCTGCTAGCTGCGGGTTAAGTTTGAGGGCCAGTGTGTCGTCTACTACTTCAAACGGTTTTCCACCTGTCATCATCACAAACCACATATTCATAAATTCAATCGTTGAGCCACTCAGTCTCGCCACAAAGCCACGGCCATGAAGCCCTGGGTCTGGGTTAGCTGAACTGGCGATAAATGAACTATTCTCAAGTGTTGAGCGTCCATACATCGCTGGGTCTAGGAATGGAATTAATGCTTGTTTCATATCAGTAAAGAATTCTTCTGTAAGACCAGACTTTAAAGTCGCAAGTAAATACTTGTATTCCATATGAAGGAACACAGATTCATTCTCTAACCAACCCGGGGTAAAGGCACTTGCCCGACCGAGTTCATCTGGTTCATCTTTAATTGACATCGATGTTTTATACATCCCTAATTTGTCATCATAAATCGCTGACTGCTTCACTTCATTATATAAAGCTTTTGCTTCATCTTGATTGTCTTTTAGCTTTAGCGCTTTGACTAAGCCCTCTAAGAAAGGCGTCACCGCTTTTGCTTCAAATTGAAGTTCACTTACATTGATTTTATCCGCTTCAGTATAGCTGACTTTACCGTCTTTTGCTTCAAAATAGAAGTAAGTTGGAATCAGTTCAGCATCAAATGCTTCTACGGCTGTAATCGCTTGTTTAATCCGATGATTAAGTGTTTCAATATTTTCACGTAAACTTTCGGTTGTATACGTCACTTCTTCACCTGAGAGCCCACTGTAGATACGTTTACGGTAGTTCTCACGATGCGTTGCAACTTCATGCCAATACGCTTGTTCTGTTAATTCACCGTTATTAAATGCTTGGATAGATTGAAGCACTTGTCTTAAGAGATCACTCACTTCTACTGGTAAAGAAATATCTTTTGCTTCATCAATTGACAGCATTAAATCAAACAGGCGCTTTACTTCATATAACTCTGAGGTCGAAGCACCAATCATTCCCGGTAGGCCATTTAATGAGTCATTCCAACCTGGCTTATCTGCTTCCATTTCAATCCCAAGACCAAATGGTGCAAGCGTTGCCGTCTTCACAAGCCCTAGCGTCAACAACTTACTATATAACGTTGTCTGATAGACACTACTTGGGTCTTTCATCGTTTTAACCCAATCGGCTTCTGGCTTATCTTTATTCATGTGAAGGGCATTGTATTGTCTTAGTTGATTATTCACTAACACATACTTATCTTCACGCTTTTTCACTTCTGCCGGACTATTAAAGAATGTATAGTCCTTTGTAAAGTATAATTCTTCTGTTTTGTCTGGATAAATCGCTAAGTAACTTTCAATCAAATCTAGATTATACGTCCAGTGATCAACCCAGAATCCTTCATGGAAGGCTGCTTCGAAATTCTCTTTCGATTCACTTAATACATGCGCTAAGAACACGTCAAAATCAGTCTTTAATGACACGCGTTCATCCTCAATAAAGTGTTTTAACTCACCTGGTGTATAACTTGAATCAAAGTACGTATTTAATACCTTTTCATCTTCTTCATCAACATAATGACCAAGATCAAAGACCTGAGTATCTAATGTGAATCTAACGCCTTTAACACCGAGGGGATTATAGCCATCTAATTGAATTAAGTTCATAAACATTTTTAAGTTATAATCTTTCACACGTGGTTCGAAGAACACATCACATCGTCTGTTTTGATTAATATCCCGGTAGTTACCGTTCCCTTGAGAATAATAAGTCGGGCTTAACGAGAAGAAGTTATAATCTCTCTCTAAGTCACCGTGTTTACGTGAGTAAAGGTAGTACATCGTTTCTTTCTCATTATGGGTAAACACATGTGGGAAACCACCACGTAAGCCATTATCTAAATAGCTCTGACGACTATACGCGTCAAATAATGGTTCATTTGTTGAACTCGTGATTGGCGCCGTAATACCATCGGTAATCGTAAGTGCTTCCGTTTTCTTTTCTTGCAGCATCTGAAAGTTTAATTCTTCTTTGACGTACTGATTAACATGGTCTAAACCAGTCGCATAACCTACAACCGTTGACCACTGAATACTTCCTTCAGAGGTTAATGTCACCTCAACGGGAGTAAAGCCACCAGAGACGCGGTTCGTTGTTTGCGCTGTTTCTTTTGTCAATGTTTGAAGTGGTGTTGTATTAAATGGTACGGTCGTTTGTAATGTTGTATCCGTACCAAATACGAGGTTTTTATCAATGATGGGTGTTGCGATTGTTTCCTTACCATCTTGATAAACGGTACTGTAATAGAAGTTTCCTTGGGTGATACTTTTTACTTCTGCGGAATCTTCTGTACTGCCACGCAAGAAATAAAATGGAATATCATTTTCTAAGTTTTTAACATCAAACCAACTCTTTAATGTATTACCTAATTCTTTATAAGCCGCATTTTCAACACCACTTGGGAAGATACTTGGTAAGCCATCTAAGATTTCGAATTGACGTGTGTCACCTGCGAGGTTAGTAAACGTCACATCACGCACTAAACCGGCCACCGGTGTATTCGGTAATGCGAAGTAGTTAATCGTAAGATCAAACTGATGTGTCGGGTGATGATAATGTAGACTTAACATGTTTTCAGCAATTTCCATTCGTGTTTGACCGGTTGTGTCATGCGCAGCGAATGGTTCGATGACGATAGTGTCATCACCGTTTATGATTTTGATAAAGGTTCTAAACCCTTGGGTTTGCACAAGTTGATAAGATTTATCAGCCGGTAAAAACTCCATAATCGCATGGTCTTTATCTTGGACACCAAAACTCGCAATCCCTTGACCGCGATTCACGTAGAAAGCCCAAATTGGGAGACCACTTTCTCCTGCCACACCCGGTAAAAAGCTTGAGAAGGTCGGCTGGTGTGAATAGTTTTCGATATTAAAATGATGTTGTTGGTCGAGTTGATACAAATAGATCCCTCACTTTCTTTGTACTATTATGCATTTACAAGCATGGCTTTTGCTTCTGTTTTTCGTTTAATTCTCTCAAAGCGTGAGAGATGAATCGACATGATTAAATAAATAAACATACTGACACCAATGAATATTGACACTTTTGGTAAGAAAATAAGAATAAGTGCATAAGCAACAATCCAAAATAACTGCATCAACATTAACCCTGGTTCAGCAAAGACGAGACTAAGCGCATTTTTCACGTATTGAAACCCTTTTAAATCATAATGAGCCATGACTGAAAAAAGGTTAATAAATGTTAAGGTTAAAACAACAGCACCTGCAATCAAGATGCCCATCAGGTACACTTGGATGTTATCAGGGTAAAAGAACGGAATGAATCTGATATTCACGTACACGATATAACCTAGTACCCCGAACAACAAACCAAAGGCATTTGACAACAAGAACATCTTTTTGTAATAACGGAAGAAATAAACCGGGATTGACACACCTTCTTTACGGTTAATTAAGTCACGTGACACACTAAACACCGCAACAGTCGCAGGCATGAACCCTAAAATCCCAAGGCCAAGGACAGTAAAAACAAACCAGAGAACATTTAAAATAATAAATTGTGATAACCATCCGGCAACCAGTTGAATTTTATTTGACATGTTTATTTCCTCCCATAATTTTTAAAAGTTAGCTCTTTACAGCACCTTCAGAAAGACTTTGAATAAAGAGTTTGTTGAACATTAAGAAGATCACAATCAGTGGTACCGTTGCCCAGAATGTTCCGGACATAATCATACCGTAGTCCATCTGACGCGCATCATTCAATGTACGTAACGCAACTTGTAGTGTATGCATTGATGGCTCTCTTAAGACCGTTAATGGCCATAAGAAATCATTCCACGCTTGCATAAACACGATAATACCGAGTGTCGCAAAGGCCGGTAATACCGTTGGTGCAACAATGTTCCAGTAGATTCTAAATGTTGAACAACCATCCATTTTCGCTGCTTCAATGAATTCATCAGGTACAGCGTCTTGAATGTATTGGCGCATCCAGAAAATACCGAAGGCATTAATAAGGCCTGGTACGATGACCGCTTGGAATGTGTTAATCCAGTCTAACTGCGTCATGATGAAGTATTGTGGAATCAACCCTAATTGCGGTGGAATCATCATCGTAATTAAAATAACCGAGAACAAGAATTTTTTACCTTTAAATTCTAACTTCGCAAAGGCATAACCCGCAAGTGAACATAAGAATAAGACACCTACAGTAATACTTGTCGAGACGAATAGTGAATTTGCCATTGAACCGAAGAAGTCCATATTTTCTAAAACATTTTGAAAGTTATTAATTAAGTCCGCACCCGGTGTAAATGGAGGTGGGAATGAATTGATTTCTCTGTTGGTACGCGTCGCCATCGTGAACATCCAATAAAATGGAAACAGCGATAAAAGTGAACCGAAGATTAAAAACAGATACACAAACGCTTTTTGAATTCTTCTATTTTTTGTATGATTTTCTTTGTTGTTCATTTCTTTCCCCTCCTATCGTACTTTCTTTGTGCGACCGATACGGTTCGTTAATAATAAGTTAATACCGGTAAAGATAATAATGATAAAGAATAACACGATTGCTGCAGCTGATGCGCTACCAAATGCATTATATACAAAGGCATCTTTCCAAAGGTAGGCCACCATCGTAATACCTTCTTGTCTTAAGTTACGCCCTAAGAAAACAAGTGGTTCGGTGAAGAGTTGTAGTGCCCCGATGGTTGCGGTGAAGACAACAAAAGTGATTGTTGGTTTCAACATCGGAATCGTAATGAGGCGAATTTGTTGCCAAACAGTCGCACCATCAATCTTAGCTGCTTCATATAAAGCGTTTGGAATACTTTGCATACCCGCTAAGAAGATGATTGTGTTATAACCAACCCAACGCCAGAATACCATGATAGAGATGGTGATTTTAACTGGCCAGTTCTGAATATTCCAGTTGATTGGTTCAATATCAAAGAAACTTAGGATGTAGTTGATAAAACCTGCTTCTTGGTTACTAAAAATAACACCAAAGATAATGGCTACCGCTACAATAGAGGTAACATACGGTAAGAAAATCATCGTACGGAATGTATTTCTAAATTTAATTAAGGTTGAATTTAAAGCAAAGGCAAGTAGAATACCGACAATGATTTGTGGTGCTGTTCCTAACAACCCGATAATAAAGGTGTTCTTAATCGCTTCATAAAAAATTGGATCGGTAAAAATAAAATTAAAGTTTTCCATTCCGACAAAGGTCATCTCACTTAAACCGTTCCATTTGAAAAAGGCTAAGTAGAAACTAAATAGCATCGGGAATAACCCGAATACAGCATAAAGTAAAAAAAACGGGGAGATAAATAAGTAGGCCGTCCGTGCAGTCTTATTTTTGTCTTTGAGGCTTTTTTCCATGAGTGTCCCTCCTTAATATGGGTTAAAGAATATGGTCACGGCCATATTCTTTAACCAGTTTTCTTTTTATTGACGTGCTAATGCACTTTTCGCTTGTTCAATAGCCGTATTCCATTCTTCGTCTGGATCTGCGCCTGCATTAACGTTAGATACAGCTTCTTGTAATACATCGTTTACAGTGTAGTAGCCTTTACCTTTGTATACAGGTACAACTGCTTCAGCTGCTTCTGAGAATACTTGTGCAGTTTTAATACCACCAAAGAACTCATCAGTGTAGTCTAAGAATTCAGGGTCTTCATATACAGCTGGTGCTGATGGGAAAAGACCATAATCTAAGAATGATTTTAATTGTTGTTCTGGTGCTGTCATCCACTCAATAAATGCATAAGCTTCTTCTGGATACTCAGATTCAGCTGGTACAGTTAAGTAAGAACCACCCCAGTTACCGGCACCTTCAGGAAGTGTTGTCATTGACCATACACCTGGTTCAGCGTTATCTTTGATAACCCCTTGCATCCAAGCTGGACCTAATAATGTTGCGTAACTTCCTTCACCCATACCTGCGAACCATTCTGGTGTCCATAATTGGATATCCCCAACTAAATCTTGTTCAATTAAGCTTACAGTATAGTCATAAGCATTACGGATATAATCATGTTCTTCAACGATCAGTTCATCTTCTGTATTAAAGAAGTGTTCTGGTGCTTGGTCACGACGTGCGTTAAAGATAAGTTCCGCACCATCAGTCATTTGCTTACCAGTTTCTGCGTAGATTTCTTGAGCTACAGCTTCGAAATCTTCCCATGTTTGAATCATTTCACCAACAGCTTCTGGTGATGATTCTAAACCTGCTTCTTCAAATACATCGGTACGGTAGTACATTACCGTTGGACCGATATCTGTTGGTAAACCAAACATAAATGATCCATCTGCGTTCTCACCAGTTTTCCATACCCAATCTAAGAAGTTTCCTTCAACATCATCAGCACCATAATCTTTTAAGTTATGGAATCTGTCTTGTGCATCACGGTAGCGCTCTAATTGGTTAACCTCAACCATTGTTACGTCAGGCGCACCTGAACCAGCTGATAATGATGTAAATAAGTTATCGTGTAAATCGTTTTGGTCCATGTTTTGAAGTTCAACTGTTACATGTGGATTTGCTTCCATGTACTCTTCAATTAATACATCGTAACCTGTGTTACCAAACTCCCAAAACGTTAATGTCACATCTTCTTTTTCATCCGTTGTATCTTCTGATGTATCTTCTGTTGTTGTGTCGTCGCTTGATGTATCGTCTGTCGACGTATCATCCTCGCCACCACAGGCTGTCATCAATAACACACTCAGTAATCCTACTAAAAATACTTTTAATAATTTTGACATGTTCATTTCCCCCTACTCTTATTAGCAATTCAAAGTTTCAAGCATTTTCAATCATTAACATGTTGTGATTATTGACTCACCCCCTTAAGTTTCCCTGTTCATTTTCTCTCAAACCACTTTGTTACCCAATAAGGAAACGGTTTTCATTCTAATTTTTTCGAAAGCGCTTTACAACTTATCCAAAGAATAATGCCTCTCTCACACATCCACTTTCGTATCTTTTGGCAGCAAATACTTACGGAAGGTTTAATTGACATCGTCTGTGAACAAATAACTGAACCGTTGATCT
Source organism: Bacillota bacterium (assembly GCA_051746745.1). Lineage (GTDB taxonomy): Bacteria > Bacillota > Bacilli > Bacillales > Amphibacillaceae > Halolactibacillus. The sequence continues at coordinate 16,250 of JBNJFJ010000013.1, forward strand.
TTAAACGTCTCATTTGTAATGACTGATAAAATGAAATTTGAAAGCGCTTGCGAAACCGCTTTAGTAATTACTATAATAAAGCCCTTAACATCATTTGTCAACCGTTATTCCGTGTTTTTTTCGCTATTTTCGTTATTTTGTTTTAATGTTTCTATCAATTCGCTCAACTGTAATGATTCCGCTTTCAGCGCTTCTGATTGAGAGGCAATGGCTGCCACGCCGTGACGCTGTTCTTTTATCGCTCGATCAGACAGATTCAACTGTTCAAACGTCTGTTCAGATGAGGCTTGCATTTCTGCGATAGCTTGATGTAATTGATGATTTTCATCTATCATTACTTTTAAGCTTTCATAATTTGTATCGACGTGATTGGTTAGTTCAACAATGAACTGTTGCATTTTTTCTAATACGCCAATATTTTGTCCCATATTGTCCTTTTCTTTGGCGATACCGTCACTTGATTGAATAAGTACCTCACTGACTTCTTCTGCACCTGTTTGAATCGTTGATAAGACATTATTCATATCCGTAATCGACGCGTTAACGTCTTGTGATAATTCACGGATTTCACTTGCCACAACCGCAAACCCTTTGCCTTTTTCACCTGCACGGGCGGCTTCAATAGAGGCGTTTAGTGATAATAAATTGGTCCGTTTAGCGATATCATTGACGAGCGCTGATAAATCTGACACTTGTCCAATATTGTCTTTTAGCTTGATAATTTCTTTTGTTGACTGATTAATCAATTCATACATTGTATTAATCTGACTAACCGAGGCATTCATGACTTTAATCCCTTGTTCGGTTTGAACAGAGACATCTTTTGATTTGTGTCGCATGGCGTTACTTTCTTCTTCAATGATTCCTATTCGTTCATTAAAGGTTTCTGAATAACTCACGATATCTTCGGTTAGATTCGACTGATGATCCACTGCTGTTTTTAATTCACTGACATGTGACTTTACATCTTTATTTTTTGCTTGAAGTGTCCGGGCACCTTCATCTAGCTGCGTACTTTCTTCATTTAAATGCGTACTGACTATAGATAAGCGTTCGATCATACCTTTAAACGTTGTTTGGACATTGTTTAAAATTGCACCGAGTTTTGAGAACTCATCTGTCCCTTTGATATTAATTGGTTGCGTCGATAAATCACCTTGCATTAACGCATCACCAAATTTCGTGATTCGGCGCATTTTCTTGGTCACATCGCGATTAACGACGACAAGAATCACAGTCCCTATCACAAGTGACACAGCAATTGCGATTAAGAAAATCAAGCGTGTATCAGTAAACCTTGTGAAGATCACCGATGTACCCGCTGCTAAATCTTCATCCGCAATATTTTTTAATTCGGTTAAAGCAAAGCTTGCTTGAGAATAATTACGCCCAGCATCTCTTAGTGTAAGAAAATCTAATTGTTCAGTTTTATCCCGTTCTCTAATTTGAATGTAGTCTTCGTATAACGCTCTGATTTCTTGATCTTGACTAATGACAACATCAAACAGCTGTCTTTCCTCATCTTTCGTGATCTTTTGATTCACTTCTTCTGCTAGCTGATCAAACGTTTCGACTGTGTCATTGAACTGATTGACCTGCGTCGTATCAGGTGCCACCATATAACGACTAAGTAAAACAAAGCGTTCTTGAATAAGAATTTCCATCTCATTCAACTTATCCATTTGATGGACTTCTTCATTCATGTCATTGACTTTTGTTTCGACATCTATTAAATAATACGTAATAAGACCCGCTGAAGCTAAGAATAAAGCAATCGTAATGACATACACGAGTGAATACTTCCATCCAATACTTCTATTTTTCCATAGCATACATTCACCACCTAAAGCGCTTTCTGTTTGTGTTAAAAAAATATGTAGCGAGTTATAATTCGCTACATGAATCTCGTTTAATTAATGAGACAGGTACAACTTCTTTAATATATGAAGCATTTTTACCGTTAATACTATTCATTAAAATCCTGGCCGCATCCGCACCAATTTTATCTACATCCTGTTTAACGGTAGTTAATCTCGGTTTAATATAATCGGACCATTCAACATTATCATAACCGATAATGGAGATATCCTCCGGCACGCGAAGTCCAGCTTCTCGAATAGCTTTCATAGCACCAAATGCCATTGTATCTGAACTAGCAAAAACAGCTGTTGGCGGGTCGTTCAACACAAGCAATTGTTGCATTGCTTCCTTTCCACCTTCAATCGAAAAGAAACCTCCATTGACGATATACGATGGCGGTATTTGAATACCTAATTGCTTCGTTGCTTTTAAGAAGCCTTTCATTCGTTCAATACCTGAGAATGTATTTTGATGTCCGGCAATATGGGCGATTTTCGTGTGACCTAATTCCAGCAAATATTTTAGGGCCATTTCTGTCCCTTGGTAATTATCGCTGTAAATAACATTTGTATCCGTACTATCTAGGTCGACAATGACCGACGGTAAATCAGATTCAATCACTTTTTCAAGTTCATCATCATCATTTTCAGAACTAAAGACAACAACACCATCAACGCCGCGGTATTTGAAATGATCTAGATAACTTTTCTTCTCATCTCCAATTTTATTGGCGATAAACAGTAAATCATAACCTTCTAATTCAACGACTTGTTTAAATGATTGAATAATAGCGTTAAAGAATGAGTGTTTTAAACCAATTCCTAACGACTCCATATAAATCACACCTAATGTGTATGATTTCTTAGTTGTTAGTGTTCTTGCATAAGAACTTGGATAATAACCCATGTCATCGACTGTTTTTAGAATTTTCTCCCTTGTCTTTTTGCCTACATCAGGATAATTATTCAACACTTTCGAAACAGTCGTAATCGAAAAGCCTGTTGCTTTCGCAATGTCATAAATCGTGACAGCCATAGTTTACACCTCCCTTAGAAAACGAAAGCGTTTTCGTCTCTATTATAATAACGAATAACCGTGAAAGTCAAGTGCTATTTAAGTCTATCGAAAATATTTCGTTTTTCATACGAAATACCTCTTTTTACTAGTATACAGTAGAAAAGCATACATCCGGGACAAAATATGATAAAATAACACTAAAGTCCCACTACGAAATGAGGTGTTTGAGCGTATGCAAAATTATCTACGAAACAGAACGATTGTAGTTAGTTTATGTTTCTTGTTTTTATTACTGTTTATCACCTTTTCCTATATCCACCGTTCCGACACGTTAAAACTGTTACCCGAGCGGTTCACGACATTAAATGAGAACTGGGAAATTTACTTCGGGGACATGTATGTCCAAACCGTTGATTTACCGGCAGATATAAACGTTGGGAAAGATACGACTTATTTTGCGGTGACCCAATTACCAAATACGCCTAACAGTTATGATCACCTCTTAATTCGGGCATCATTACAAGATCTAACGGTCTATTTAGACGGCGAGATTATTCACGAAAAAATTAATGAACGTAATGGTTACTTAAGAACACCTCTAACGAGTTCATGGGAACTCGTGTATTTACCTCATAACTATCAAGGGAAAGAGCTGACGATTCAAATACGCTCTGAGACAAATGCCTTTGCGGGGACGATTAATCCGATTCATATTGGCTCAGCTGATGCGATGTTGTTTGATATGATTAAACATCAAAGTTTAAACTTCATTGTCGGACTGATACTATTTATCTTGGCGATTGTTTGCTTGTTGATTGCTTTATCACAACGTAAATTTATTGATAACCGGCTACTCTATCTCGGGTTACTCAGCTTGACAACAAGTTTATGGATCTTTGGCGAGTCAAAACTGTTACAGTTTATCACTGGCAATCCCTTTATTATTGGTGGACTTAGTTACTTGATGGTGCCACTGATTGTTAGCTTTGTAGCACTATACATTAAAGAAGTCATTACAAAACGTTTTATCACCCTGTTTCGTATCGTTTCGTTAACCTTTAGCCTGATAGCTTTTTTCATGCTATTTCTACAACAATATAACATCTTAAATTTCATTGAATCAATGGCCATATTGTTAACTATCAGTTTAATCTCCGCTATTATTCAAGTCGGAGCACTTATTTATGAATATCGCAAAGATCACAACCTTGAAATAAAAAAAGTTGCCGGTTATTTTACTGTATTAATCATCGCTTTCTTGTTTGAATCGATTTTATTTTATACGAAAAGCTTTCAGGCGATTTCAAGTATGTTGCTTATAGGTTTTCTCATCTTCTTTATCCTATTATTTATTGACACGTATAAATACATTAAACACAGCGCAGAACAAGCAAGAAAAACACAACTTCTTGAAACACTTGCTTACCAAGACTTACTGACAGACGGTTTAAACCGAACAGCGTATGAACGTGATCTAAAGAAAAAGCTCGGGGATGCAAAACATTTCCGATTAGTCCTGATTGATTTAAATCACCTGAAATATATCAATGATACCTATGGTCACACAAGCGGAGATCATGCGATTGCTACCGTTTATAAAGTATTACTCGATGCTTTTGAAGGCGAACATTGTTACCGGATTGGCGGCGATGAATTTGTTGTTTTAAGTGACCAATTAGATAAACGCATCTATCAACACCAACT
>JBNJFJ010000013.1:20930-40894 GCA_051746745.1 Bacillota bacterium
ACTCGATGCTTTTGAAGGCGAACATTGTTACCGGATTGGCGGCGATGAATTTGTTGTTTTAAGTGACCAATTAGATAAACGCATCTATCAACACCAACTCATTGATTTGCGTAAACGATTAAATGAGCAATCACACATTCTGCCCTACACATTAGACGTGGCGGTTGGAAGTGATGTTTATATGAAAGCAGAATGGCCAAATTACACACAATTTTATCACCATGTCGACCAGCTCATGTATAAAAATAAAGTAGAACGAAAAAAGCGAAGCTAATCTAGTCTTAGCTTCGTTTTTTCATCTGTTGTTTTATGCCATTATTTTCTTCGCATCGGTTCAGCTAGCCGCAAGTGATTAGATAGGACAGTATAATCTACAGGAAAATGGCCATTCATATAATATGGTTCACCATCACTATGACAAACAATCCGGTCTGTCAACTTAACTGAAACAGAACGTGCTTGTTCTTGACTAACATAGGGTAAATCAAGGTGTTTCCCGCGGTAAACGAGCCAAAACATCTTAAAGAAGGTTTTCTGATCTAAGCTATGTACAATGGTCACATCAAGTAACTGATCATTCGCTTTAGCGTGTGGTGCAATTCGCATACCACCACCAAAAAAGGGTTGATTACTGACTGTTACAAACCACACCCGTTCATACAAAGTAGCTTCGCCATTCATCGACACGGTTATTGAGAAGGGTTTAAATGTCTTTAAAGCTTTAATCACATAATAAGGATAAACGAGGCGGCCAAGGTGAAACTTATTTAATACTTTTTTCAAACGTGATTGATTGACATATTCACAGACTAAAGCATCAAAACCAATGCCACTATTATTCATCATCAATCGGCTAAAGTTCCCGTGCTTTACTTTGAGTACATCGACTTGTGCTTGTTTTGGATGCTTGATAAAGCGCTCGACTTCTTTTGGGTGCTCAAATGTTTTAAAGTAACGACCATAATCATTACTAGAGCCATTCTTTATTACACCAAGCGTGATAGCATGTGTACCGATCCCATTTAACACTTCATGAATCGTCCCATCGCCACCAACGACAATAATCAAAGTGATCTGTTCTTCTTTCACAAGATGTTTGACAATTTTCGTCGCATGCCCACTGTAACTTGTAATGTAGGTTCGATAGGGAATCGTCAACTTATGTTTAAACTGATTAAATATCTTTCTACCTTTACCTGATGCAGGATTGACAATAAAGGCTAATGTCATGTTGTCACCTCATTTAACACTTAATCTTCATTTTTCAAGTGTTTCTGGCTTTAATATCGGCTCAAACCAGTATTTATTAAAGACGGACACGAGTGGTCCTAATGAGACAGCCACGACAAGCGTCCCAACCCCAACAACAGCGCCGAAGAAATAGCCAATTAGCACAGCCGTTGCATCGACAATTAAACGGGCGATGCCAAAAGGTATCCGGTTATTCGTCATTTCTTGCATCATCAGTGGCAAGGCGTCATATGGTGAAACACCTAAGTTCGCTGTGACATATAATGATAGGCCTGTTGACGAGATGAATACTCCAACAAATAGCAATAGAAAACGTATCCCTAATCCAATTTCACCAATATCCATCGTCTGGAATAAGTAAACGATCAAGTCAGCCGTGTAACCTAGCAGAAACATATTAATAAATGTCCCAAACCCAATCAGTTCTCGGCTATTAATAAAGAGAAAGATAAATAACAATAAGTTAAACAGTACCGAATAAAAACCAAAAGATAAACCGAGTGTGGAACTGACACCTAAATTCATTGTCGCAAAAGGATCGGTCCCAAGCTCAGCGATTCTTAAGACGCCAATCGCAATCCCTAATAACAGATTACCAAATAACATCCCCGTGATACGTTTTTGACTGAGTGACATTGTTTTGCCTCATTTCTTTTTAATATCGTTAGTTATCTTATTACTATACCATATTTTAACTCACAGATACTAGCAATGCTGATTAATCGGCGCACTAAAAAGACACGCGCAGCACTTTTGCTACACGTGTCTTCTACTTAAGCTAATACCTCTTGAATATCTTTTTCAAAATCCATTGGTTCAGCTGTCGGTTCATAACGCTTCAAAATAACTCCCTCACGATTAACCAAAAACTTCGTAAAGTTCCACTTTAAATCATTACCAATCATCCATTCAGGATATTTGTCAGAAACAATTTTTTTAATGAGTTTCCCATTCATTGTTGTTTCATCAAATCCCTCAAACGGTTGAGCTTCCTTTAGATATTGAAATAGCGGGTGTGCTTTTGTCCCATTAACATCCACCTTGCTAAAGATAGGAAATTCTACCCCGTAATTCATTTGACAAAATTCTGCCGCCTCTTCATTTGTCCCAGGTTCTTGAGCATTGAATTGGTTACATGGAAAACCCAAAATAGTTAACCCTTCGTCTTTATACTTACTGTACAATTTTTGTAAATCTTCAAATTGTGGGGTAAAGCCACATTTACTGGCCGTGTTTACAACGAGTAAAACGTCCCCTTTATATTGTTCTAACGATATTGGTTCCCCTTCAACTGTAAGCGCCTCAAAATCATAAATTGTTGTCATGTCATTCTCTCCTTTTTCCCATCTAGTATAATAGTAATTATACATAGGTTATACAAAAGGCGTGAGTGATTTGCTCATGGATATTATGACTCACTTACTGTCAACTGACATTTCCCATGTTCTTTCGATTCATACATAGCCTCATCCGCACGTTTAACAGCTGCTTGATAGTCACGATCTTTTGGTGAAAAAGCTGTTAATCCTATCGAGAGGGAAAGCGTAATTGTACCCGTTTCCAATTCGATGGGATGTGTTTCAAAGTAATAAAGCATTTGATCTAACCGCATGATCGCCTCATCTTTCGTTAACCGGTCCATCACAGCAACAAATTCATCGCCCCCCCAACGAATAAGTTGGCCATCATCCCCTAGTATTTTTTGTACAGTTGTGACAACATGCTGTAAGACTTGATCTCCCGCTTCATGACCGTATTGGTCATTGATCTGTTTAAAATCATCAATATCAAACATCGCCATATACGTCTGTTTCTTTTTGACATGAAACGTATCAAACTGATGCGCTAAAACCCGTTCGCCATATCGTCTGCTTTCCGCACCCGTTAACGGATCCGTACTTGCTTCCTTTAACAGTTGTTTTGTTGATTTACGCAAGTTGCGTTCCATTATGACGTAAATCAACACAAAACCAAGGACAAGTGCCGTTATTAAATAAAGCAAAATATTAAGCACCGTACGCGTCAACAACTTTTCACTCTCTTCACGCACTTGACTCACATAACCATCTAAATCATCCAAATGAACCCCCATTGCCACAATCCAATCATACGGTTCATAGAGTTTTGCATAGGTGATCTTCTTTGACACATCATCTGATTGTAGTTTCTTAAAGTAATAGGTGAAAAATAATTCACCATTTCGATTAATACCATTCAATTCCGTTAGATACGGGGTGCCACCCATCGCATCTGTCATTGTTGTTGACAGATAGTCACCTTCTGTCTCTATTAAATTAGGATGAATACGGCGAATCGCATAATTTTCCCCACCATCATAATTCACGACTTCATTCACCCAAATATAGGCGTCATTTTCATATGTTTGATGATGAATAATTTCTTTAATATCTGACTGGACAATCGCATCGATATACTGATGGCTCACGCCAAAAACACCCGTTAATTCACCCTTCTCAATCGCGACTTCAGCCGCTAGAGCTGCTTCAATCTCAGCACGAGACAGTCTTTCTCCGTTAGCTTCAGTTGAAAAAATCAGCGTATCTGTTTCATTATCAAATAAGTAAGCGGTCCACAACTGATCATCGCTCGGTTGAAACTCTAATTCATACAAGTCGATAAACGCAGCCTCTGACATATCTTCAGCTAATGTCAACAGGCGGGCTAATCGTTTATCCGTATTTAATTGATACACTTCTTGTTTTGATGCGCGTAAACGATCGATTTGATTAATGGTGTTATTAACGGTATCTTTTAAAAAATCTTTTTTTAGCTCTAATGCGACGTCTTCAATTTGACTGACATAAACTTTTTCTGTTTCATTATGTGACACAACATGAAACAACAATACGACAGCACTTATAATAACCGCAACACTTAGTGCTAATAGTCGGTAATTATTCTTCAAAAGTCAGCCTCCTTTACTTTTAACAGCATATATATGTTGTTACTTCATTTATTTAATCACCGCTTCACTTTCGATATAGTCAGATGTACTAAAACTACAAGTGGTCTTTTGTACCTAATATTCAAAATGACTACCGAACCAGTAAGCGCTTATATATTATAGCACATCCGCATATAAAAACGGCAGCACGTTACCTCATTACCATTATTTTTTAATCATTTTCTGAATATTATCTCAAACAATGCTGTTATGTGGTACATTAAATCATATGTAAAAAAACCCAAAAGAGGTGACTGTATGCGCCATACTCAACCACCAAAAGATTCGGATCGTGACAAAGATACGTTCGACCGGGCCTTTTTCGGTAACCCCGTTGTAATGTTCTTCATTATTTTAATTATTATTTTCGGGAGCTTGCTTTACAGCTGGTTGTTTTAGTATAAACATAACCTAAAAAATAGCCGAAACACTAAAAAATGAGAAGCTCACTTTGTATGTGTGAGCTTCTCATTTTAATGACAAAATAGTTTTCTAATTACTATAGCCGTTTTCCATTTGATTCAATTACTTCCTTATACCAATCAAATGATTTTTTCTTCTTCCGTTCTAACGTACCAGAGCCGTCATCATGTTTATCCACATAGATGAAGCCGTAACGTTTAGAGTATTCACCTGTTGAGGCACTGACAAGGTCAATGCAACCCCAAGATGTATAACCAATGAGGTCAACGCCGTCTTTTACCGCTTCACCCATTTGTTTAATGTGTTCACGCAAGTAATCAATGCGGTAATCATCATTGATTGAGCCATCAGCCTCGACTTCATCATAGGCACCTAAACCATTCTCAACGACCATCAGTGGCTTGCGGTAACGACCATACAGCTCATTTAAGCTAATACGTAAGCCGACCGGGTCAATCTCCCAGCCCCAGTCACTCGCTTTAAGGAATGGATTTTTTACGCCGCCAATAAGGTTACCCTGACCGAGTTCTTCTTTCGTCTTTTCTTTTTTATCTGTCCGTGACATATAGTAACTGAATGAAATAAAATCAACCGTCCCGTTCTTAATTGTCTCAAGATCGCCTTCTTCCATGTCAACTTTGATGTCATTTTCTTCAAAGTAACGATCGATAAAGTACGGATATTCTCCGCGCACTTGCACATCACCACAGAAGAAGTTAAAGAGATCGGCTTCTTGTTTCGCATGCATCACGTTTTCTGGATTGGAGTCATAGCTATAGACAGGCGCATAAATCAACATACAGCCAATTTGTGATTCTGGAATAATCTCATGGCCTTTTTGAACGGCACGGGCACTCGCAACGAACTGGTGATGCAAGCCTTGGAAGCTTTCCTGCAACCTCGCTTCTTCACTTGACGGTGAGAACCCTAAGCCAAACAGCGGCATATGTGTTGCGCCGTTAATTTCATTAAAAGTCAACCAATACTTTACTTTATCTTTATAGCGGGTAAAGATTGTCTCGACATAACGATCAAAGAATTCTATTAACTGGCGGTTCTTCCAACCGCCATACTCTTTAATTAAATGTAGCGGTGTTTCATAGTGCGCAATTGTCACGAGGGGCTCAATATCATACTTCGCTAACTCATCAAATACACGGTCATAAAAGGCGAGCCCTTCCTCATTGGGTTCTAATTCATCACCGTTCGGGAAAATCCGACTCCAGGCAATGCTGAGGCGGAATACTTTAAAGCCCATCTCGGCAAATAGTGCAATATCTTCTTTATAACGGTGATAAAAATCAATACCTTCATGATTTGGATAAGAATAGTTTTCTTCATCAATTTCAAAATCAAACCCAGGACTGGCGAGTAATTTCAAACGTGCTTTACCACCTGGTAACACATCGGCAAGGTTTAACCCTTTACCCCCTTCATTAAAACCACCTTCAAACTGATTAGCAGCGGTTGCCCCGCCCCATAAAAAATCTTCTTTAAATGGATAACCCATATCAATTGTCCTCCTTTTGATTGCTTACACATACTTTTTATTAATCTGTTTCATATTATCTTTAATTTACTTGATCTTTGACCTTGCGCGGGTCGCTGAAAACGCGACCCACGCTATTGACCTTAAGTTTTTTCTCTGTATATTTACTATTTACGTGTCCTTAACCTTTACTGACGAGTTCTAAAATTAAATCATCTGACGTGAGTGTTGTTGGTGCTGTGACTTCGACGTGGTAGTTTGATGCATTTGTTACGACCACTGGTGTTGTCAGCGGGTAACCAGCTGCTTTAATTTTTTCAATATCAAACGAAAGGAGTTTTTGACCACGTTCAATGCGATCGCCTTGCTTAATGTGTGCGGTAAAATGCTCACCTTCTAACCTAACCGTATCCATTCCAACGTGAATTAAAATTTCTGCGCCTTCATCTGATGTGATCCCAATCGCATGATGCGTTGGAAAAAGCGATGTGACACTACCTGAAACAGGTGCAACAACGATGCCTTCAGTCGGCTCAATCGCAATACCTAAACCAAGTGCGCCTGAATTAAACGCTTGGTCTTCAATATCTTCTAATTTGACAAACTGACCTTGGATTGGACTTGTTACTACGGTTGTTTCAACCGAACCTGCTTCAGGCGTCGTTACTTTTTTCCCGAGTTACCGCCTGTTACTGGTGATTCTTGTTCTTTTTTATTCACATTGCCAAATACCCATGTAAGCACAAATGCTAAAGCAAAAGCGAGAATCGAGACAACAACAGCTGCATAAAACCCGGTATCAAAGCCGTCTGGTGAAATAAAGCTTGGGAATTGGAAGACGCCAAGTCCACCCATGACATAACCTGTCGTTCTAAAGAAACCTAAGAGCGCACCACCAATGGCTGATGTAATAAGTGTAAAGATAAATGGCGTTTTAAGTGGTAAGGCAATACCATACATACCAGGTTCTGTGACACCAAAGATTGATGAAATAAACGCTGGTGCACTTAACGTCTTAACTTTTTTATCTTTTGATTTTAACCAAACAGCTAAAATCGCACCCGCAAGTGCCCAAGAGTGTGCAAAGACAAGGGCTAAAATGGCATCATACCCTTGTGTCGCAAAGTTATTGATCGCAATCGGCACAAGGCCCCAGTGAAGACCAAACATAACAAACACTAACCAGAAACCACCTAAGATGGCACCGGCAATGACTGGACTTAAATCATACGCCCAAACCGTAAACTGACCGAGTAATTGACTTGCCCATGTCGCAATTGGACCAATCACAATAAAAGTAACCGGTACAATAATGAGTAACGTCATCATTGGTACTAAGAACATTTTAACAACAGATGGTACAACTTTTGCGAAGAATTTTTCAAGTTTAGCCGCAAAGAACGTTGAAATAATAATCGGAATAACCGACATCGAATACGTCATTAAAATAACAGGAATACCTAAAAATTCAATATAGACGGGTGACTCAAACATTGTGCCACTAAACAGTGTATAGAGTGGTTCAGATGCTCCTGGAATACCTTCAAGCGCTGGATAAACAAGCGCCATCGCAATAGTCATCCCAAGAAACGGTGTGCCACCAAATTTCTTCATCGCCGTATATCCGAGTAAGATTGGTAAGAAGTAGAAAAGTCCGTCACCTGTCGCATTTAGAATTTGATAAGTCCCACTTGTATTTTCTAGTAAACCAATAGCTACGAATAGGGCATTAAGACCCTTGATCATACCTGCTGCGGCTAACACGCCAAGAATTGGTGTGAAAATGCCTGCGATTAAATCGATAAACCGGTCAAATAAACTACCACTTGGCTCATCAGTTGCCTCGTCATCCGTTGCACTTCCACCTTTAAATCCACCGACACTAACGACGGCTTTATACACGTCAGACACGTGATTACCAATAACGACTTGATACTGGCCCCCGCTCTGCATAACGGTCACGACACCATCCATATTTTTAAGATTTTCTGTATCTGCTTTCTTTTCATCTTTTAATTTAAAACGTAACCGCGTAATACAGTGGACCACACTTTTTACATTGTCTTTACCGCCGACACGTTCAATAATGTCTTTTGCTAATTGTTCATGTTTCATGTTTAACACCCTTTCGTTTGGTTGAATGGTTTTTGGGTAATAAAAAAACCTGAATCAATCATAGAGACACACACGTGTAGTGTCCGTAAGATTGATCCAGGTTATGCCCAAAAAGGTAACATTCCTAAATGTTTAATATTAAGTTTGTCGCGTTAATTAATTAACACCTTCAATTTATCATGGCCTTTTATATCTGTCAACAACTTTTTAAAGCGTTTTCATTAATTGGACGTTTTTAATCATTAAGAACCATTAAAATTACTTATATTTAGATTTTAAGCATAATTACTATTGCTTTTGTTGGTTTTCTTTATGTTCCCGGTACGTCACCCGGTGAATATGAACGGTTAAATAGACGCGTTCATCTTGTGAGAGTGGCCAATCAAAATTCTTTTCTAAATAGAGATTGATTCGTTCTGTACACTGATACGCTTGACTATATTTTCGCACCACTTGTTCATGCATAAAGTCATCAACTGTATCTTCTGGTAGTTCTTTGCGAATAAAGCGCACGGCGAAATAACGTAAATGTGTGACAAAGCGCTCATAATTGATCGTTGTCTCATCGAGTTCCATTTGATAAAAGTACTTCACGATATTTAAAATATTATCAACCATTTCTGTTACTTGAACAGCTGCCTGCATGTTTTCACCTGTTAACTGGCTATTAACTAAATGCAGCGCAATTGAACCTGCTTCATCTTCATTGAGACGAATACCGGTTCTATTTTCAATAATATCTAAACAACGTTTGGCAATTTGATATTCACGCTTATAGTACTTTCTCACTTCATACAACAGATTGTTCTTTAGCTCAATCCCTTGTTTGAACCGTGCAATCGCAAAACTCAAGTGATCGGTTAAGGCCACATACAAATATTCATTCAGTTCATACGGTACGTGCTTTTGTGCGTAAATCAAAATCTCAGAAGCTAAATCTAAATATTCTTCTGATGTGTACTTTAACAGCTGGTCAAGTTTTCCTGATGTTTCTTTGTCCTTTAAGACAAATTGCTTTTCAATAGCCGAATGATCGATGGTTTGACCTGGTTTCTTTTGAAACGCAAGGCCTCTTCCCATCACAACCATTTCCTGACCATCCTTATTCAAAGTGGTGACGACATTGTTATTCAATACTTTCAAAATCTCCACTTTCTCACCCCTGTTGGTTTTTTTCTACATCCCTATCGTGCTTGTATTGTCTAAGTAAAACTTAAGGTCAATTATTTTCTATCATAGTTTAAATCGTCTGACAAGTAAATATTAAACTTATCGTAACACATCGATTCATTCAAAAGATAGCGACGTCATTATATCAACGCAGGTCAGTAATTATGCTGTTGCATAACAAAAGTGCTCAACCTAGTAAGATTGAGCACTTTTTATAAGTGATGCATATTATACGGTTAATTCTATATGGTTTCCTTCTGGGTCTAAGACGACACTTTCATAGTAGCCGTCTCCGGTCATTCTTGGACCGTCGACATGACAGTAACCCTTCCGGCACAACTCATCAGTCAATGAATCTACTTTTTCTTTTGAGCCTACACTAATTGCGATATGTGCCCAACCTAACAGAGCGTCCTCATGCTTTTTGACAATATCGGTCCGCGACATAAGTTCTAAGCGCCCGCCTGATTCAAACGTCAGAAAATAGGACTGAAACCCTTTCTCCTCGTTCGTATAGAGCTTACCAGCTGTTGCCCCGAAGTGTTTCGTATAAAAGAACACCATCTTCTCTAAATCTTCCACCCACAATGCTACGTGATCAATTATCATTTTCCTCACTCCTCATCTTAAGATGCTGTTGTGCAGCTCGTGTCATGAACCCCTTTGTTTCTTCAATGCATTCGCTGTATAGTGTACATTACCCGAAAAAAGGTGTAGGTAAAAGTGTTATGCTAGCATTAATCGCAATATAGACTTTTAATCTTTACAACACATAAAACGAAAGCTAACATAACTTTGACACTGTATTATAACAATTAAACCGTTTGTCGTTCGATAAGCGTCACGTCAAATGATGTGTGCTCTCGCTCTGAAGATAATACTTGGTCTAATAACCTTTCCCCCATCGCTTTTAACGGAATACGAATGGTCGTTAAATTTAACGCTTTAGCGATAGGTTCATCATTCAGGCCAATGACGGCACATGCTTTTGGTATCGATACGTTAAACGCCTCCGCATGAATCACTAATCCTGCTGCTACTTGATCACTTGTGACAAGCAGCGCTGTTGGGGGGTTCTTTAGTGTCTTTAATTTTTGTAATACCTCTTTACTATCTTCTAGATATAACGCACCATCAAAACAATAGTCTGGATTAAAGGGAAGCTTATGGCGCTCTAAAAAGGTTCGATACGCGTCTTCTCGTACTTTTGAATGCGTACCATTTCGACGATAGATGGTATAGCCAATATCCCGGTGGCCTTGTTCATATAAATATTCTAACGCACGGGTAAATATCTCTTTATGGTCAACAAACACAGAAGAAAATTGATCAGACTGGCGCTGTTCCAACAAAGTAATCGGGCCATATTGAACATAATCTTCTAACACAGGTAATGGCGTTACCCTCGAACAAATAATAACCCCATCCAACTGTTTTTGTCGCAACATGCGTAACGCTTCTTGTTCTTTTTCTATTTCATAGTTTGTTGGAAATAGGACGAGTGTTTTCCCTTTCATTTTTGCTTGTTCGCTCACACCAATCAGGACTTGGGCAAAATAAGGGTGATCAAGAAACGGCAAAACAACACCAATTAAATTTGTCTTTCCCTTGCTTAGGTGAACCGCATTTATATTTTGTAAGTAGCCTGTTTCTTCAATCGCACGCTCAACTTTTATCCGTTTAGCTTCGCTGACATAAGGATGTTGATTCAGCACCCGAGACACCGTGGTGACAGAGACACCTGCGCGTTTAGCTAAGTCTTTTATATTTGTCATAACGGTCGCTTGTCACCTCTTATCACGTTTGATTTTTTACTTTCACTTACTTTAAAAATTAAAGGTCTTTCTCTATATTATACAAGATTTTCAAAAAACGCTTGATATGAAACGGGTTTCATCGTTTAGACTAAAAGAGTGACGGGGCATATGCTGGCGTTAGGGGACTTCCCGCGTTACAGCATATGCTTTTGACATTCACTCTCTAAAAAGCTAACGTATTGGTCATTTCACAAGTCTTACTCATGCCTTATTTCTATTGTTTGATGATCAAAGAATGGCCCTGACAACTCACTAAACATATACCATTTGAGCGATGTATCACCGGTTTTGTCCCACAGCCCATAACCGGGCAACGCTTTAATTTGTTGATGGTCATCCTTTAATGTCCCGCTAAAAAAGCTCGTATTAAATTTACTGAAGACTGTCGCCATCTCTCTTGTATCAGCGAGTGGTAAATCATATAACAGCACCCGTTGCATGGCTTTATTGTAGCTAATCTTCTCAAAAGTCGCTTGACTATACGTATGAAAATCAACTGTTTTATTACTGCCCTCGATATAATAATCACCTGGAATAGTTAAAGGCGTCGCTTGATAGTGTAACGTTTGATCTTTTTCTAGCGTCACAGTGCCATATAAATGCGGATACACACTTAAAGCACCGGTCGCGACATCATATAAATCACCTTCTAATGCCGTGTGCTGAACATGAATATGGCCACTAAAATGTGTACGTACACCATACGTTTGAAACATTTCTTTTATGCGCCGTGGATGTTCAATGGTAAAGTTTCGATTCATATGTGGATGATGTTCGAGTAAGTTATGATGAGAGACGACAATCGGTTGAATCCCTTCTTCATCAGCTCTTCTCAACACATCCTCAAGCCATAACTCAGTCTCAATTCTAACTCGGCCCGATGGTTCGGACGGCGTTTGTTCACTGTTATTTTCATACTTAACGGTATCAAGCATCACTAGCCAGGTGTCCTCACGCATTGCCGCCACATAACTGAGTGAAGCATCATCCATTGAGACAATGTGGGACGAATCTGATTGATAAATCTGACGAAAGGCTTCTGGTGTTGTTTTTTCTACCCGGTAGACGGCCTCTTTCGTAAAACGCGAAGCGTGATAATTATTAAGGTCATGGTTTCCAGGCGTCACTAACACAACAATACCGGCCGCTCGCAACTGATCAAGTTTTTCAGATAAATGCTCATGACTTAACTTTTCACCATTTAATGTTAGATCACCACTTAACACGACGACATCCGGTTGTGACGTTAATGCTTGAGTTATAAAGGCATCGACAATACGCTCTAAGTCATATAACATCTTGCCATCACCCGTCGCAAATAGATCGTCAAACACCGGACCTTCCTCAATCAAGGCGTCCGTTAAATAGTGCAAGTCTGTCGCTAACATGATGTCTACTGGCTCTTCTGACGGTACGATTGGCGCAACATTTTCATTGATGTTAACGGCAACCTCCGGTCCTTTTATAAGTGATTGGAATCCTAAAATGACGATACTTAAACTTGCAAGAATAAAAAATATGATCAATGGGCGTTTCATTCTTCTTAACCCCCTGTTAATTTCTATGATTACTCTAAGCGTACCGAATTGCTTATGTTTTGACAACTTAAACGTATTAGTCACATAAGGAAAAGTATAACAGGCATTTTCACAATCTAATCATAAAAGAAGAGCAAATAGCTACGCTATCGGCTCTTCTTTTATGATTTTTGTTTTTTACTTTTTAGTTCGTTCTTATCACTTTTACTTTTGATGTAGAAAAATGATTTCTTTTGCTAGGTCCGTAAATGTCATACTAGTCATAAGATGATCTTGTGCGTGTACCATAAGTAATGACACTTCTGTTTCCTGACCTTGTGCTTCTTTTGTCAGTAAGGCTGTTTGGCTATGATGGGCCTCGACAAACGCTCTTTCTGCTTGTTTAATTGAATCATCCGCCTTTTCAAATTCACCCTCACGTGCCGCTTTAATCACTTCCATCGCATGACTCTTTGCATCCCCACTATGTGTAATGATCCCCATAATGACTGCCATAATTTTTTCGTTATCCATATTTTACACCCTTACTTCATTAATTTTTCTGCTAACAATAATACATTTTCCCCGTGCATCATGCCGTAGTCCGACATTGGAATAACATCAACCGGTATATTTAAACCTGCAACCTTTTTCTTAAAATCATCTAACATAAAACGCACTTGCGGTCCCAGTAGTATCACATCAACCGAAGACGCTTTAATATAACTATCTGCTTCTGAAGAAGATAGCGCAAAGATATTATGATGACGTGCCGTTTCTTTAGAAAAAGTTTGCATTTTTCCGACCAACAAACTGGTACTCATTCCTGCTGCACACACTAACATGATCTGTTTATTTTCCACATTTAACACCCCTTATCTATTGATTGATCTTGCTACACGAGAGACCGTATGACGCATACCTCTAATGGCTTTACTCATCGCAAATATATTTTCAACAGGCGCAAGACCGCCATAACCCGCATCACCGATATGTTGAATATCAACCCCACAAATTTTATTCTGAATCGCTATCTGTTTAATCGTATCTTCATCAGAACTTTCCTGACTGGTGCCTATAGCCGTCATAACTAAACCATCATGCGCATGAACATGTTGAACAATTTCTGTTAATGTTGCCGCATCAAAACCGGGTACCGTCCCAACGGCTGGGACTAAAATAATGTCTGCACCTTTATCGATAAAGCTTTTAACTTGTGCTGTTGAAACAACCGGCTCATTCACACCAGCACGATGCATTTTTCCAGCAATAATTAATCCTGAGAAATGTTCTTTGGCTAATTCAATCGCTTTTTCAATTTCTTTGTTACTGACACCTGTTCCCGGATTCCCTGTTAGACAGACAAAATCCATCCCTAATGTTTCGATTTGTTCAAAAGATGCTTTTGAAGCCTGTCGACCTTTAGAAATCACTAGCGTGTCTTCGTTCATTTTTGCTTCTGTATCAACGGGCTCTGAGTTCACACCGATTGGAGCTCCTGTTAAGTGATGAAGCTTTTCAACAAAGTCACATACACTATGCTCTAAACCAAAAATAACAGGTTCAAATACATCGACACCATTTAATAATATTAGATAAGATTTATGCTGAGCGACCGATATCTCGAATAGATATCGCTAAAGATACTGGCATCACTCCAGCAACAGTCAGTACAATAACAGCTGATCTATTAGAAGAAGAAAGCATTGTAGAAACAGGACAAATGAATAATCAACCTACAGCTGGAAGAAAAAAGATTCTATTAGATATTCCTAAAGAACGTTTTTATTTTGTTGGATCAGAAATATCAGAATCTCGATTTAGTTTTGTGCTAACGGATAATACAGGTGACGTTATAACAAGAGAAAAACACTATCCTTCTGATCAGTTATCTATGCACTCCGTGACTGATTACATTCAGACGTTAAAGGCGTTCTTATCTTCATGTAACCAACCAGTCAGAGCCATAGGTGTTAGTTTACCTGGACATTATAATCAACAAAAGCCGGATGAGATCCTCACGAATAATAAACGCTGGGAACACTTTAATTTAAAGACGTTACAGGCGGCTTTTTCACAACCGATATATTTTGATAATAATGTAAACGCGATGACTATAGCTAAGCGATTATTTACAACAGACATACAATCAGAAAACTTTATTTATTTCCATGTTGGACATGGCATGCATTATTCTTATATGTTTGAAAATAAGTTATATCGAAAAGATAATTTTTTAATTGGAGAGATGGGACACACGATCGTAAATCCAGAAGGTGAATTATGTGAATGCGGTAAATACGGTTGTCTCCAAACTTACGCGAGTGAAACGTGGTTAATGAGAAAAGCGCGACTCGTTTATGACGCTAACCAAACAACCTTTCTTAGAGAGTTAAGTAATAAAGAAGCTTTAACAATGGATGATTTGCTTACGGCGGCTAAGCTCGGTGACCGCACGATTACAACATTACTGCATCAAGCGATTAAATACTTAGCTGTATCGTTAACAAATTTAAATATGATGATTGATGCAGAAAAAGTATATGTTCATGGGAAATTGTTTAAATATACTCCTTTAATTGACCTACTGCATGAACAATTATCTTTTAAACCTTTACTAAAAGGATTTGAACAACGGCAAGAAGTTCTGGTAGAACCCTATAACTCTTTTAACGGCGCTATTGGGGGGGCGGCTATTGCGATAACGTATGATTTAATTGCTTTTCCACATAACTAATCTTCTGAAGAACACCTGAAATAGAGGCGCAAACATAATAGCGTCACATCAAAACTTCCCCTTTGATGTGACGCTATTCATATTGTCTAAGATTTTTTTGATAGGCTCAATCTTTTTAATTCCATCTGTTTGCATTAAATGAACGGGTCATATTTAACATTCAGCATATGTTTATTGACGCGATTGTCGAAACTCCTCAAACCCAATGAATATGATCCATACATAGGCGAGCGTCTTTGGAATCATCAGCATACCAATGAGCATATGAACGTGCGCCCAAAGGACAACAGGTATGTAAAAACCAAAAGATAAAACGACAGCAAGTGCTATTTTTTTAGCGTTTTTATCGTTGTGTCGGACCCCGCTTTTATAAAAAAGAACGATGATGATAAGACCCATAATCGCAAAAGGAATATTGCGGTGAATCGCCCATGTGACAGCTGGTTCATGGATGAACCATTGATTTTGCGGAAAGAAGCAAAGAGCAATGCGGATTGTGGCAAGAAGCCACATCGCACTATCCAGTTTTGGAACGTTTGAAATAGCGTAACGTTTTTTCCATAGATTATAGAGAATTAAATAAAAAATGGTCATGGTTATTGACGTAACAAACTTGCCAAAACCAAGCGAGACAGCATGATCTTCAAAACCTGTCGTCACTAAGGCAATGATTCTAGGAATCAGATGAAAAGCATCACCTAAACCCAATGTGACAGACATGATGCCAAACCATTTAAAATAGTTGTTGCCATTAGATTTTCTTATCATTGTGAGTCCGATAAGGACGACAGTGGTAAGATACGAGACATGAAAAATTGGTTCCATAATTGCTTGCATATAAACGCTCCTTTTTGAGGTAAGTGTAGTGATAATCTTAGTATAGAGAAGAAGAATAAAACCTGCTTTAAGCGCATCTTAATTTCATCTTAAATCGGTTAAGGTTCACTATTTATAATGACTGGCTATGTTATAATGAAAAAAATTGGAGGTCGATGTCATGAATGAAAACACCTATCGTTCGACCATTCTCATCATAGATGACGAACAAGACATTGCCGATTTACTTAAAACGGTTCTAACGCGTGAAGGGTTTAGTCATATTCATACTGCCCATACCGCAAAAGATGGACTAGAAAGTTTTAAGAGCGTCATGCCTGACTTGGTACTACTAGATATCATGTTGCCTGATGGTAATGGCTATGATTTGTTTTCAAAACTGCAAGCGATCAAACCCGTATCTATTTTATTTATTTCTGCAAAAGACGAGGAAATGGATCGTCTACTTGGATTTGCTATGGGGGCAGACGATTACATCACCAAACCTTTTAGTGCAAAAGAAGTCGCCTTTCGGGTGAAAGCTCGGTTGAGGGTCACACCTAATGAGAAAAAAGAAGACCTGCATTCAAACATCACCTTTGGCAACATAACCGTCGATTCTAAAGCGCGAATAGTGTATAAGAATGGCGAAATATTAGATTTTACGGCAAAAGAGCTCACGTTACTCCTTTATCTCGTACAGAATCCCAATCGAATTCTAAGCAAAGAAATAATCTGTGATGCCGTATGGGGCGAAGACTTCATTGGATTTGATAACACCATCTCTGTGCATATGAGAAAATTGCGACTCAAAATAGAAGATGAACCTTCTCGTCCTAAATGGATTCAAACGGTGATAGGGCTTGGCTACAAGTTTGTCTTAAGAGGTGGGGATGCATGAGGGTTAGAATTATGATGCATTATGCCGGTTCTTTTTTTATCGCTTGCTTATTTATCGTCATCATCAATATTTTTTACATGCGGAGCTATGTCTATAAAGAAGCTGATTTATACCACTTTACCCCATCGACAACACTGACTCAGATTGATCAAGGTATTTTACATGAAGAAGGACACACGTTTAGCCTCACTCCCGAACTGGCTGAGTATTTAGATCAAACAACTGTAGGTTTGCAATTGCTAAGTCCTCAGTTTAAAGAAGTGCTTCGTTATAATGTTCCTATAAACACCGCAACTGTGTACAGTCCTAATACCATTATTGAACTTTATGAGAATGATGCTGTTACAACGTTTGTTGAAACGATTTCAATCGGAGAAACGTCCTACACGGCGCTGCTATTTTATCATCCTGATCAAGTTAAGCGAACACTGTACACCTCAGATACAAAAAAAGTTAGCGCAGCTTACAATATGTATTGGCTGTTAGGGATGAATGTCATGGTCTTGTTGATGATCAGTTATATTTATACGTATAGCATAAGCCGACCTATTCATAGAATCACCAACCGAATTGTCCTGCTGTCAGAAGGCGATTATCAAACCAAAGAGCCCGGACGTGGCATTTATGCCGTTGTTGAGAAAGCAATGAATCAGCTGAGCATACAACTCGCTGCGTCTAGAAAAGCAAGCGAAGAAGCTGATGCTATGCGTGAGGAGTGGATTTCAAATCTGTCTCATGATATCAAGACGCCGTTAACATCTATGATAGGGTACGGGGAACTGTTAGGTGAAGCTTGTGATGACATGAGCGAAGAAGAACGGCAACATTATAAAGAAGTAATAGTAAAAAAAGGCACGTATATTGAAACATTGCTTGCAGACTTAAATTTAACGACCCGCTTGAAACACTCTGATCATTTTTTGCAGTGCGAAACCGTTAATCTTATACAAGAGATTAAGAGTGATTTAATTGACGTACTCAACAGTCCGCATCTTTTAAACCCAGACCATACAGTAGCCTTTACACACACGCATGATATCGTCTCAGTTAAACTAGATAAGCCACTATTTAAACGCGCGTTGCTCAATTTAATTTACAATAGTTTTGTACACAATGAAGCGCCTGTTTCGGTGAATGTCCATGTGGACAACCGTAATGAGCATTGGGTAACCATTCACATTGATGACAATGGTGTAGGTGTAAGTGACCAGGAACTAGACCATATATTCACACGCTATTACAGAGGAACACATACACAGGTCAAAAGTGAGGGCAGTGGACTGGGAATGGCCATTGCAAAAGACATTGTAGAGGCTCATGAAGGGCGTATAAAAGCAGAAAAAAGTCCGCTTGGCGGACTAAAAATAACCATTCATTTAAGGAGGATACCATCCAATGAAACATTATCTTAGTGCCGCTATCGTTTATACTATTTTAGGACTCACATCAGGTGTTTTTTATCGTGAGTTTACAAAGTTATCGGGCTATACAGAAAGTACTCGCCTATCTTTAATCCATGGGCATTATATCAGCTTAGGTCTATTTTTCTTCTTGTTTTTATTGATTCTAGAAAAGCAATTCGCTTGGTCACGTTTTCCAAAGACCAAAGGCCTTGTGATTGGTTATCACATAGGACTGAACATTAGTATTATCGGATTTTTAATCCGTGGTGTAACCGAGGTACTGGGCACGACTATGTCAAGTGCACTAAACGCGTCGATTTCTGGCATATCAGGCATCGGGCACATTGTGTTAGCAGTGACGCTCATCATGATCCTATTCCGAGTGAAAAAAGCGCTATAACCTTTAACTTTCGCTAACATGACTAAATCACGTCCCAAGTAACTATCGCTTACTTGGGACTTTTTCTTGTCTTCATCATTACGTCTTTGAAACTCCGAAAAGTGAATCGTCATAACGTGCTATGATCCACCAGGTTCACT
This sequence comes from Bacillota bacterium, assembly GCA_051746745.1. Lineage (GTDB taxonomy): Bacteria > Bacillota > Bacilli > Bacillales > Amphibacillaceae > Halolactibacillus. The sequence continues at coordinate 40,075 of JBNJFJ010000013.1, forward strand.
TAGAGGCTTCGGGTCTTCTCTTTACTCACTAGCGGTACTTTCGACATTTTCAAAGCGACAAGTGAGGCAATGATAACTTTTAAGATATCACCTGGTAAATAAACCACGCTTAATACAAGCGCCTCAAATAGTGATATCTCCATCATAAAGGCTTGTACGGGGATACCGAAAAGGTACACCCCTATCACACCACCAATGATATTGGCCATAAAAAAATTCAAAAACGTCGGTGATTTCAATCGCTCCACGATTAAACCAACAAAGTAACTACCAAACAAATAACCAATTAAGTAACCCGATGACGGAACAACAAACACACCTAAGCCACCCCGTCCACCAGCTAAGAGCGGGACTCCAATCGCAACTAACAAGAGAAACACGAGTTGACTCATCGCCGCATACTTACTTCCAAGGTGAAAGCCTAAAATACTACCAGACAACATCACACCAAGTGTCTGCATTGTTAGTGGTACAGGTGAAAAGGCAAGGGGGATCGGCGGTAATAACCCAAGCACACCCATCACCGCAACAAAGATCGATGTATACATCAGTTTTTTTAATTTCATTGTTAACCTCCGAAAATTATAAGTTAACGACAGTATAACGAATGTTGATTTATTTGTAAACTTAAAAATAACACCAGCTACTAATAGAAACGTAATAGAGCTGGCGTTATCATATGTTCTAACTTTTTTTAAGTTTTGACAGTTGCACATCTATAGCTTGCTTGTTAGCGTCAAAGCCGATAAATGTCTGTGCCACTTTACTATTGCCGAACAAGCCTTTCTTGTAAAAGACAAAGGCCGGGACAATTTTGGAA
>JBNJFJ010000014.1:0-9377 GCA_051746745.1 Bacillota bacterium
TTGTAGCATCAGAACCATTGTCCTCCGCTGCGTTGTCGTCCCCGTTTTCCTCTGCAGTGTCATCGCCACCACATGCAACAAGTAATGTTGCCATCATTAACATCATTAATAAAGTCATCAATTTTTTCATAATTCTTTCTCCTCCTCATAATCTATGTATTGTGACTTGCTTCACATACTATATTAACATAAATATAGAAAAAGTCTGTGAATAAAATGTGAATTGTTGAACAATAATTTATTTTTTTTCGTTATTTTCTCTTTCCTATCCAGGACAAATGCATTATAATATCCGATTTATCCTTATATAAGCATCTAACTATATGTTCTCTACGAATATTTGTTCTTGTCTTTTCGATTCACTTGCGGTAAAATAGGAACAAAAGTTCTTGTTTTATGCATTTCACCTAAGGAGCCAACACAACTATGCGAGATCAACTTATTTTAGACGCGATCATTTTACCTTTGCTACTAATCGTCTGCAAAAAGAACCAGCCCTATTTATCTCACTTTAAGTTTGATTATTTATACGAGGAATGGCTAGCCGACTTATCTTCTGCTATCCAAACTGACTTATTGGCAGCGAAAAGAATGATGCATCAAGAAGGAAAAATAACGGTGAGAAAGACTCAGCAAACACCCGATAAGGTGACCTATCAAATTCATTCTGCATCAGAAGTAAAAACAATTCACTTTACACCGGCAGAACTCAAATCATTAACGGAGCGTTACTTATGTTATTACTTATTCAAAGGAGATGACTCACATGGTCAATAAATTATCTGAAGGCAGTAATTTAATTTGGGAATCCAGTCGAATGATGTTACCAGAACATAAAGCGCGGATTAGGGAACACGACTTAACCCCTCCACCGAAGGATCGTCCTATCTTATCGGAAGATCAATTAACCCAGATTAATCAGCATCTTTCAATTGCAATCAATACAAAAGCATACGTGACCTTGACTTATTATAAAAATAAGCAATATCTTTCCGTCACTGGTACGCACCTACGTTTACTGAGCACAAAAACATTAGAGATTGAAACAGACAAAGGCTATGATCATATTCTGTTAAAAGACATTATAGATGTTGCAATCGATCTTCATTTTGATTAATATCATTTTTCAAGCAAAAAGGGCCATTCCAATAGTGAAATGGCCCCTTTTTACTGTTGCTTCATTAATTTTACTTGTTTCTCCATGCGCTTATCAGCTTTATGATCTTTCACAACTAATATGGCATGAATCGCACCCGGGAACCATAGTAAAGCTGTTAAACCTAGATTTAATAATGCTTGAAATGGTTTGCCGGCGAATAACACCGCAAGTGGCGGGACGAAAAAGGCTAAAATATAGAGCATCGTACTTCCCCCTTCATAATTATGACTCTTACTAACTACTGTTAATTTTCCCACCTCAACCATATTTTAAACCCTGAGGAGCCAAAGAAAAACCCTCAATACCAGTGGTATCAAGGGTTTCGGCTGATTAATATTGTTGCATATATTGTTCACGTTCCCAAGGGTGAACTTGTGTACGGAACATATCCCATTCAATTTCTTTTGATTCAATAAAGTGCTCATAAGAGTGCGCACCTAATGCTTCAATAATTGTTTGGTCTTTTTTCAACTCTTCTAAAGCATCGAAAAGTGTTGCTGGTAAATCATCCACACCATTTGCGACACGCTCTTCTTTATCCATGACATAGATGTTGCGATCAACTGCTTTTGGTGCTGGTAATTGATTTTCAATCCCATCTAAACCAGATGCAAGTAAAGCCGCTAACGTTAAGTAAGGGTTCGCTGAAGGATCCACACTACGCACTTCAACACGTGTACTTAAACCACGTGAAGCCGGGATACGAATAAGTGGTGAACGGTTTGAACCACTCCAAGCCACATAACAAGGTGCTTCAAAACCAGGTACAAGACGTTTATAAGAGTTCACCGTTGGGTTAGCGACTGCTGTAAAACCTTGTGCGTGTTTTAAGATACCAGCGATAAATTGGTACGCTGTTTCACTTAGCTGCATAGGGCCATTCTCATCAAGGAAAGCATTTTCTTTCCCTTTGAATAGAGACATATTACAGTGCATACCCGATCCGTTTACACCAAACAATGGTTTAGGCATAAATGTTGCATGTAAACCGTGTTTACGTGCAATTGTTTTAACAACAAGTTTAAATGTTTGAATATCATCCGCATGCTTCACTGCGTCAGAGTATTTAAAGTCAATTTCATGTTGGCCAGGGGCAACCTCGTGGTGTGACGCTTCAATTTCAAAGCCCATCTCCTCAAGCTCTAAAACGATATCACGACGACAGTTTTCACCGAGATCAGTTGGCGCTAAATCAAAGTAGCCACCCTTATCATTTAGTTCAAGTGATGGTTCACCTCTTTCATCGAGTTTAAATAAGAAGAATTCTGGTTCTGCACCAATGTTGAATGTTGAGAATCCCATCTCTTCCATTTTCTTAAGGTTACGTTTTAAGTTTGCACGTGGGCAACCTAAGAATGGTGTGCCATCTGTGTTATAGATGTCACAGATAAAACGTGCTACTTTTCCTTTTTCTGATGTCCAAGGGAAAATAACAAACGTATCTAAGTCCGGATACAGCTTCATATCAGACTCTTCAATACGTACGAAACCTTCGATTGAAGAACCGTCAAATACCATCTCGTTATCTAGTGCTTTGTTAATTTGACTAACTGGAATCTCAACGTTCTTAATTGCACCTAGTAAGTCTGTAAACTGTAATCGAATAAACTTAACGTTTTCTTCTTCAACTTTTTTTAAAATCTCTTCTCTTGTAAAACTCTTTGCCATGATTGTCCCTCTCCTTTAATTGATCTTTATTGACGGAAGAACCTTGATAGCTCTCCTTGACGCAATGAGGTTTTTCCATATCGACCAGTATGTAACAGTTCTTGACGTAAGTACTTACGCAATTCTTTATCAGATAAGTCCGCCTGATCTTTAACCGGCCGATCGACCTGATCTGTTACTGGAAGTTCTTTCAATTGAAGCACCTGCTTAATCCCCGCTAAATTAATGCCTTTTTCAATTAATTCTTTTATCTCTAATAATCGATCAACATCATTAAACGAGAATAAACGCTGATTCCCTTCTGTCCGCGCTGGGTGAATCAACTGATGTTCTTCGTAGTAACGAATTTGCCTTGCGGTAAGTCCTGTTAAGTCCTTTACGATACCAATGGAAAATAAGGGTTGCGAACGGCGATCAACTTGACCCATTTACAACACTCCCCTTCCTCTTGCTTTCCATACTTCTATTATACACACGAGAATATAGTTGTCAATCCATGTTAGGTTATTTAACATAAAATTTTCAGAAAATATTAAACTTTCGCTTTATCTTTGATTCTTATACTATCTTTTCCTCATTTTCTCGTATCAAAAGGACCGGACATGATCTTAAATAATGAGATCACCTGATTCTACAAAACGCATGACAGCCTCACTGACCGCTAACTTCACGTGACTATAAGTGAGCCCACCTTGAACAAATGCGGTGTAAGGCGCGCGGAGCGGACCATCAGCGGTGAGTTCTAAACTGGCACCTTGAATAAAGGTTCCCGCCGCCATAATCACATCACTCTCATAACCTGGCATCGGCGCAGGATGCGGTGTGACATAAGCGTTAATTGGCGAGGCATGTTGGATGGCTTGACAAAACTTGACCATTTGGTCTGCTGTATCAAAGGTCACGGATTGAATTAAATCCGTCCGCTTATCAGTATATTTTGGCGTCGTTGTAAATCCAGCGAATTCAAGTAAGCGGGCAGTAAAGACCGCCCCTTGTAACGCCTCACCAACAACATGAGGCGCAAGGAAGAATCCTTGGTACATTTCTTGTAAGACACCAAGCGTGGCACCTGTTTCCTTACCGAGCCCAGGAGCGGTTAGGCGATTGGCTGCTTTTTCAATCAGATCTTTTCTACCGGCAATGTAACCCCCGATACGGCTAATACCACCCCCAGGGTTTTTAATTAATGAACCAGCAATCAAATCGGCTCCGACTTCTGTTGGTTCCTTTGTTTCAACGAATTCACCATAACAGTTATCAACGAAAATAATAATGTTTTCATTTATTGCTTTAACAAATTGAATCATTTCCTCAATCTGATCGATTGTAAATGATGGACGATCGGCATAACCTTTCGAACGCTGAATCGCCACTACTTTTGTCTGCGGTTTAATCGCATGTTTAAGCGCGTCATAGTCAATCATATGTAATGGCGTTAAAGGAATGGATTGATAATGCACACCAAAATCCATCAAAGACCCCGTATCTTGCCCACGTGTCCCAATCACTTCTTCTAATGTGTCATAAGGATCGCCCGTCATATAAATGAGCTCATCACCAGGACGTAAGATCCCAAACAATGCGGTCGTAATCGCATGCGTACCAGAAATTAATTGCGGCCTCACAAGAGCGTCTTCTGTTTTAAATACGTCACGGTAGACGGCCTCTAATCCGTCTCGACCAATGTCATCATAACCATAACCTGTTGTTGCTTGAAAATGCACATCCGCGATTTTATTGTCTCGAAACGCATTAAGTACTTTTAATTGGTTCATTTCAACCGTCTGCCCAATCGCTTGACGAACGTCTTTAATATCATCTTCTGTCTGTTTAATTAAATGTTCAATCATATCTAAAACTCACTTTCTTCTTCACTTTTTGGTAACAACGGATGACCTTCCGGTAAGTAAACCATCACATGGTACTGTTCTGTCTGTTCATTGAAGTCAATCGATTCAACGATGCCTTCCGTTTGAAGTTGTTGCAATTTTTTCCCTTCATCGCTGTCTAACACAATCGCTTCTAACGTAAAGAACGTTTTAACGAGGCGTTCCGTTTCATTAAGCACACGCTTATGATCCGCTTCATCAAAAGCGCTGATCGTTAAAGCGGGTTTCTCAAATGGAATAAACGTCGTTTGTAGTAAATCTTTTTTATTATATAAAGTCAGCATTGGGATATGTTCAGCCCCTAAATCTTCAAGCAAGTGCTTCACCGTTTCTTGTTGCTGATGATGATCTGGGTGAGAGGCATCCACAACGTGATAAATCATATCCGCTTCAAGTACTTCTTCTAATGTCGAGCGAAAAGCCGCAATTAAAGCCGTCGGCAAGTCTTGCATAAACCCAACGGTATCGGTCACAATCGCTTGAAAACCGGATGGTAACTTCAATTGACGCGCCGTCGTATCCAGTGTCGCAAATAATTGATTTTCTTCAAACGTCGCGCTTTGAGTCAAACGATTAAACAACGTGGACTTTCCGGCATTCGTATAACCAACAATCGCTATTTGAAAGACGCGATTGGTTTGACGGCGTTTACGGTACTGGTGGCGCTGGTTCTTAACCGTTTCTAATCGACGTTTTAAGTCATCAATGCGGCGCATAATGTGTCTCCGGTCTGATTCGAGTTTTGTCTCACCGGGCCCACGTGTTCCAATCCCGCCTCCAAGTCTAGAAAGAGCGTGTCCTTGACCATGTAACCGTGGCAATAAATATTGATATTGCGCCAACTCCACTTGAAGCTTCCCTTCATTCGTTTTGGCACGACTCGCAAAAATATCTAAAATCAATTGCGAGCGGTCAATGATCGGTACATCAATGTACTCTTCTAAGTTTCTTACTTGCGAACTCGATAGTTCATCATTCGCAATCACTAAATCAATTGACTCTGCCTCAATTAACGCACTTACTTCTTCGATTTTTCCTGTACCTATATATAAACTCGGATGAATCCGGTCTCTTTTTTGGGTGATCACGTCAACGACTTCCCCTTTAGCCGTCTCCGTTAATGATATCAATTCTTCCACCGAATACATAAATCGTTCATGATCGATGCTTTTTTTCTCCACTGCGAGAATCAATACGCGTTCTGACATACTTTATTCCTTCTTCCTATGTTGGAGTTTGTTACATGGAAAGAGAGCGCTTTAACAGCGCTCTCGAATGATTAAGAATTATTCTGTTTCAATCTTGACATTTTTCGCTGGTGAGAATGTTGAAATTGCATGTTTAAAAATCAACTGTTGCTTACCTTCTGTTTCAAGTAAAACCGTAAAATTATCAAACGATTTAACTAACCCTCGTAATTGGAAGCCATTCGTTAAGAAAACCGTTACTTGAATATGGTCTTTTCTCAGTGCGTTTAAGTATTGATCTTGAATGTTAACAGATTGTGCCATGTAAATTCCTCCTCTTTTTCTCTCTCTATTATACTATAATTCTAGGTCGATGGTAAAAATCCTGCTAAATCTTTAAGAATTTTTTGAAAAACTTCATTTTTCGTTTCAGGCGTAATTGAATACCAATCGACATCCATCTTATTTCTAAACCAAGTTAATTGTCTTTTCGCATACCGACGGGAGTTGCGTTTCAGTAAATCAATCGATTCCTCTTCTGTCAGTTGACCTTCAAAATAACCAATCAACTCTTTATACCCAATCGCTCGCATAGACGGTGCATCTTTTAAGCCTAAGTCATAGAAATAGCGCGCTTCTTGGAATAAACCCAACTCAACCATTTGATCCACGCGGGTATTAATGCGCTCATATAATAAAGCACGATCCATATCGAGACCGATCAGGATAACGTTGTAGAATGATTCCACTTGTTGTGTTTGTTGATATTCGGTCATTGTTTGCCCTGTACGGTCATAAACTTCAAGTGCCCGAATCACACGTCGCACATTATTTTTATGCGTCTTCTTCGCCTGATTTGGATCCACTTCAACTAATCGGTCATACACAGCGTCTATCCCTAACTTTTCAATGTCGGCTTCAATTTTTTGTTCATATACCGGGTCTCGCTTTTCCTCTGATAACGCGTAGTCACGAATGACACTGTCCAAATACATCCCCGTCCCACCCGCAATGATCGGTAGTCGTCCTCTGTCCCTAATATCAGTGATTAACTCGGTCACACGCGCCTTAAAATCAAACACAGAAAAACTTTCATTTGGTTCAAGGATATCAAGGAGATGGTGCGGAATGTTTTGCATCTCGTCAGGTGTCACTTTTGCCGTTGCTATATCCATTCCGCGGTACACCTGCATCGAGTCCCCACTGATCACTTCCCCGTTAAAACGTTTGGCGATGTCAATCGATAAGGCTGTTTTCCCTACGGCTGTTGGACCGACGACACACACAATGGTTGGCTTCACTTTTTAACCTCCTACATAATCCGTTTAAACATTTTTTCGAGTTCATACGTTGAGAAATGAATGACGATCGGCCGTCCGTGCGGGCACGTAAATGGATCTTCTGTCTTTCTTAACGTTTCAAGTAACTCGAACATGTCATCATAATTTAAGTGATGATTTGCTTTAATCGACTTTTTACAAGCCATTAATATCGCCGCATCTTCTCTCAACTTCTTTAAATCAATTTTTTCATCTTCAATAATTTGGGCAATAATATCTCGAATCGTCTCTTCCTCAAAGCCAGCCGGGAACCAACTGGGATGAGCCGAGACTCGGTACGTTTGTTGACCGAACGGTTCAAAAAAGAGGCCAATGGCTTCAAGGTCCGTTTGATACTGCTCGATTAGTAAGGCTTCTTGTTTTGAGAAGTCAAACGTCATTGGCACGAGCAACTCTTGTAAAATGGGATCGACTTCTACAATCTTATCACGGTAATACTCGTATTTAATTCGCTCCTGGGCAGCATGTTGGTCGATTAAATACATTCCCTGATCATTTTCTGCGATGATATAAGTACCGTGATGTTGTCCGACCGGATACATCAGCGGCATTCGACTATTCTCAACCGGATTTTCTGTCTCTGTTGCCTCATCTCTCGCACCATCTTTAGATGATAAATGATCCGTCGACGCCATAAGCGGCTGCGAGCCTTCATGAACCGTTTCAGGAAATGTGGCGGGTGACTGTTGTTCAACAGGGGCTTCATCTTTCGTATCACCTTCTATCTCGTGTGAGTGATTTGATTGAGCTTGTAACGTTTCTGTTGTTTGTTCAAAATCACGCGTTGCCCTTTCAATTCCTTCAGCTTGAACATCTTTATCTGATGTCTGATTCCCCACTTCCGTTTGTGAATCACTTCGCTTTTTATAACCTGCCTCTGTCTTTTCAGATGGGGTGTGATCAAATGAAAAACTTGCTTGTTCAGACTTTTCTTTTTTAGGTTTTGGTTTTTTCTCTGTATAATCAGGAATCAATCGCTCTTGTTTAAAAGCGTCCTTAATTGCGGTTTCTATCGCTATAAATAATTCTTTTTCTTTACTGAACCTGACATCCAGTTTTGTCGGATGGACATTGACATCGACTAAGATTGGGTCCATCTCTATTTGAATCACAACAATCGGATGGCGGCCAATTGGAAGTAGGGTATGGTAGCCACTTAAAATCGCCTTATTTAATATGACACTTCGAACAAAGCGTCCATTAACGAGCGTCGATAAATATTGCCGGCCACTTCTCGTTACTTCCGGTTTAGCGATGTAACCAGAAATCTTATAATCGAGCGTTTCATGCTCGATTTTGATCATTTTCCTAGCGACATTAACCCCGTAAATCTGCGCAATAATTTGTAGTAAGTCACCACGACCGTTTGATTTAAAGATCACTTTATCATTGTGGGTCAGCGTGAACCGAATATCCGGATGACTTAAACTTAAACGATTAATCACATCGGTAATATGACCGAGTTCGGTATGAATGGTTTTCATGTACTTTAAACGAGCCGGTGTATTAAAAAAGAGTTGGTCGACGGTAATTTCTGTGCCTTTTCTCGCATCCGCTTTTTCACGACGGATTTCTTTTCCGCCTTCGTATTGAATGAGGGTACCCGCTCCATCCCCTGTTGATGTTTTCAAGGTTAATTTACTTACAGCTGCAATCGAGGCTAATGCCTCACCACGAAACCCGAGCGTACGCACGTGAAATAAATCTTGTTCTGATTTAATCTTACTCGTCGCATGGCGCAAAAAGGCAACAGACGCATCACCCTCTGTCATTCCATCTCCGTCATCAGTGACTTTCATCCGCATAAGGCCTGCTTCATAGACGTCGACTTTAATCATCTGACTATCCGCATCAATGCTATTTTCTACAAGTTCTTTAATCACTGATGCCGGTCGCTCCACGACCTCACCCGCCGCGATTTTATTACTGAGGGCATCTGACATTAATTCAATAGCCACAGAATCACTCCTCTCCTTGCAGTTCCTTTTTAAGATCGAATAAGGCGTTCATCGCATCAATCGGTGTCATCGACATTAAATCCAATTGTTTTAATTTCTTTTCTAGTCGCGAGGGTTTTTTATTGGTTGATACTGGTTTTGTTTCAGCAAAAAAGCTTAATTGATCATCTGTTTGC
>JBNJFJ010000014.1:9477-39947 GCA_051746745.1 Bacillota bacterium
AAATCCAATTGTTTTAATTTCTTTTCTAGTCGCGAGGGTTTTTTATTGGTTGATACTGGTTTTGTTTCAGCAAAAAAGCTTAATTGATCATCTGTTTGCCTGTGTGCTAATGGCTCTTCTTTCTTATCAAAAGTTGCAACTTGTAGTGGCTCAGCATCAAATGATGAAACTTTTTCTTTAATATGATCCGCCGTGGGTTCGGTTTGATTCGATTCTAACAATCGCAAAATGACATTTGCCCGGTCAATTAACGAACCGGGTAACCCCGCAAGCTTAGCCACATGAATACCGTAGCTCTCATCAGCCGGCCCTGGTTTAATCTTATGTAAAAAGACAACCTCACCGTCATGTTCTTCTGCTGAGACGTGAACATTCTCTAAATGTGTTAACGTCTCACTTAGGCTAGTTAATTCATGATAGTGTGTGGAAAAGAGCGTTTTGGCGCCAATTTGATCATGGACATACTCAATAATCGCTTGCGCAAGCGCCATCCCGTCATACGTACTCGTCCCGCGCCCAATCTCATCTAAAAGAATGAGACTATTGTTAGTCGCAAATTCTAATGCATGTTTTGATTCTAACATTTCCACCATAAAGGTACTTTGGCCACTGACTAAGTCATCAGCCGCGCCAATGCGGGTGAAAATTTGATCAAAAATCGGCAAGGTAGCTGATTCGGCCGGTACAAAACAGCCGATTTGTGCCATGATGACCGTAAGGGCAATCTGGCGCATATACGTACTCTTACCAGACATATTCGGCCCAGTAATGAGCAACATATTTGTCTCTTGGTTAAGTTTAATATCATTTGGCACATACATCCCGTCTGTCATCACTTTCTCAACAACTGGATGGCGTCCTCCGACAATCGCTAAGGTGTCTTCCTTAGTTAAAGTCGGTTTAACGTAGCCTTCTTGTTCACTGACAACGGCGAAACTCTGTAAAACATCTAACGTACTCACCTTTTCTGCCAACTGTTGGAGACGCGGAATAAAGGCTTTCACTTGTTCTCGGAGTTCGGTAAATAATTGAAGCTCAAGCTCCAAGCTTTTCTCTTCAGCTTGAAGAATCAGATTTTCTTTTTCTTTTAATTCTGGTGTAATATAGCGCTCCGCATTCGTTAATGTCTGTTTTCGTTCATATTTTCCTTCAGGTAACAAATGTAGATTGGCTTTTGTGACTTCAATGTAATAACCAAACACACGGTTATAACCTATTTTTAATGATTTAATTTTCGTGTCTTCGCGTTCTTTTTGTTCTAATGCATTGATCCATTGCTTCCCGTTTCTTGACGCATCCCGGTACTCATCTAACTGGGCGTGGAAACCATCTTTAATAATGCCACCTTCTTTTAACGTCATCGGCGGCTCATCTGCAAGACTTTGTTCCAGTAATCCGCGTAACTCCGTTAACGGGTCCAACTCGTCACCAATAGCTTGCAAATTCGGCGACTGAAATGTCTTTAGTGTATCTTTTACTGCGGGTACACGAGATAAACTTAATTTCAGTTGTTGAAGGTCACGAGGATTCACATTCCCAAACGCGACCCGCCCTGATAACCGTTCTAAATCATAAATCGATTTTAAATCTTCTCGTAGCGTTTCTCTTTCAATGAATTGATCGAGTAAACCTTCGACCATGTTATAACGTTCAAAAAGGGCTTGTTCGTTTAGTAAAGGGCGCTCTAACCATTTTTTTAAGTACCGACCACCCATAGCGGTGACGGTTTGATCTAATACCCAGAGTAAGCTGCCTTGTTTCCCTTTTTTCATCATTGTTTCGGTGAGCTCTAAATTTCGTTTAGAATGCCTATCTAAACCAAGGTAGCCACTGAGCACAATTTCTTCTGCAGGTTGGACATGGTCAAGCGAACGTTGTTGGGTCGAACGAATATAATGAATAAGACGAATAATAGCTTGTTGTAAGCTTTGTCGATGAACATTCACTAGTAACGCGTCAAATGACGTATAATCAATGGTCTCTGGTAACGAATGATGCGAGACAGTTAACTGGAGTTCATCAGATAGAGCGTGCTGTTCTTTACTTGTTAATTTTTCAGAAATCACCACTTCTTTGATCGGACGGTTATATACTTCACTCTTTAATCGATCAAACTGATTAACCGTTAACACATAGAGTTCACCCGTTGAAAGGTCGATAAAACTGAGCGTATAGTGATCATCGACTCGATCGACACTGGCTAAGTAGTTGTTCTCATTCTCTAAAAGCATTGCCCCTTCCATGACGGTACCTGGGGTGATGACCTGGACAACGTCACGTTTGACGACACCTTTGGCTGTTTTCGGGTCTTCAACTTGTTCACAAATGGCGACTTTGTAGCCTCGTTCAACCAATGTTTTTATGTAGTTCGTAGAGGCATGATACGGGATCCCGCACATAGGAATGCGTTCCTCGCCCCCACCATCGCGACTCGTAAGTGTAATTTCTAATTCCTGAGCGGCTTTTGTCGCATCGTCAAAAAACATCTCGTAGAAATCACCGAGGCGAAAGAATAAAAAACAATCATTGTAGCGGGCTTTAATTTTTAAGTATTGCTCGATCATGGGTGTATAGCTTGGCATATATAAAACTCCTATTCGTTCTCATTTACTGTTTGTATTATAACATATCTGACGCTATCTTCTTGTCATTTTAAAGTAACACACAAAAAGAAAAAGCGCACGAAATGTACGCTCTAAAAACTGTCATGACTCAGTTTGATTATACCAGTGAAACTGTTCATCATCAATAGAAGCAGGGTCAACTCTGACCGATACTTTCGTATCACCAATCACTTCCACGAGGTAACTCTTCTCGACTTCCGCCTCGATTGTCCCGTCATTGTCATTGATGGTGCATGCAATGGAATGCGGCTGTTTCGTCATCTTTGCATAGACATCAGCTTCTTTATTTAATGTATGGCGGTCAGTGACCGATAGCGTAACCGGATCTTGATAGTTAATGTGTTCTGTGACAACTTCTGTTTTCGTTGAATCATTAAAGGCATACCATACATTAATATCAAATCCACCGTTCACATCAACGGTATTTTGGTTGCGTTGCTTGGCATGATAGACATGATTAATGATCCAACAGCCCAATATATTATCTGGTTTATGCGGCGTCTTAATCACATGTTTTGACACTGTTTCTTTTTCCCCTTTACCAATCACCGCTTTTGTAATAATTTCGCGCACATCATTTTCTAAATAACTCATTTGACAACCCCCACATCGTTAGGCTTATATAAGACAGTCTATGCGGAAAGACTAAAAAAGTGCAAAAAAAAGATGCCCATAGGCATCTTACTTATCTAAAGGTGTGTTTTTATCCATTTCATCTGACATTTGTTGATTAATTTCTGTTACAAGCGATTGTAGAATCGCATTCACATCAACTTGTGTCTGTTTAAACTCTTCCACAATGGGTAACGCATCAATTTGTTGCTGGATCTTATCGATGTCTTGGTCAACGAGTTTCGCCGCTTCTGTTTTCCCGTAGGCTTGTAAGTTGACCGCTTGCTTTTGGAGTTGTTTTATTTGATTAATCTGTTGTTTCACTTTCTCGTGTCCATCAAGCGTTTCTTTCACCGCTTTAAACCGCTGCACCTCATCTAAATCACCGATTTTTTCCGCCACACCTTTAGTAAAGGCTAATATATCTTCATCTGTGTAATGCACGTTGTCACCTCATTCTTCTGTCACTAATTCACCATATAGTGACCATGTCTTTGCATGTGTTATTCTAACAGGGACAATCTCACCAATCAAGTTTTTTGGTGCTTTCATGTTCACCAATTTATTTCGCTTCGTATAACCCGCTAAAACATCGGGATTTTTCCGGCTCTCACCTTCAATTAACACATCCACAACTTCCCCGATATATCGCTCCATTGCTGCCTTTGATTGTTTATTGACAAGGGCGTTTAATCGTTGGAGACGTTCCTTTTTCACCTCTTCTGGCGTCTCATCTTGCCAGCGCGCTGCCGGGGTACCTTCTCTCGGTGAATAAATAAACGTAAAAGCATGTTCAAACCCGACTGCTTCTACCAGTGAGAGTGTCTCTTCAAACTGTGCATCGGTTTCATTAGGAAACCCGACGATAATGTCAGTCGTTAAAGTGACTTCTGGCATCTTTGCTTTTATTTTTTTAACTAGGGTTAAATAATCCTCTCGTGTATGACGACGGGCCATGACCCGTAAGATATCAGTACTTCCTGACTGTACCGGTAAGTGAATATGATCGAGGAGATTCCCACCCTTAGCTAACACATCCATTAAATGGTCATCAAAATCACGTGGATGCGAGGTCGTAAAACGGATCCGCGGAATATCAATTTGACGTAACTCATCTAAAAGATTTCCTAACCCGTAGTCAAACGGTAAATCCTTTCCATAAGCATTTACATTTTGTCCAAGTAAGGTCACCTCTTTATACCCTTCACGCGAGAGCTGTTTAACTTCTTCAATCACATCTTCCGGTAACCGGCTCCGTTCTTTTCCACGCGTATAAGGCACAATACAGTAGGTACAGAATTTATCACACCCGTACATAATGTTGACCCATGCTTTGAGTTTGCCTTTGCGCTGTTTTGGAAGGTTCTCAATAATGTCGCCTTCTTTAGACCAGACCTCAACAACCATTGCCTTTTGAAACATCGCTTCTTTTAAGAGTGACGGGAGACGATGGATGTTGTGGGTACCAAAAATCATATCAACAAACGGATGTTTTTGCATAATCCGGTGAACGACCCCTTCTTCTTGCGACATACATCCGCAAATACCGATAATGACATCAGGGTTTTCTTTTTTGATCGGCTTTAAATGACCGAGTTCACCGAACACTTTGTTTTCGGCATTTTCTCTGATCGCGCAAGTATTTAATAAAATCACATCTGCTTGTTTCATCTCGCTTGCTTCGGTATAGCCCATCTCAGACAAGAGACCGCTCATAACTTCGGTATCATGTTCATTCATCTGACAGCCATAGGTGCGTATGTAGTAAGTTTGGTTGTTACCAATCTGGCGCATATCTTCTGGAATCGTAAAATCATAATGAATGTCCACGTCTTTCTTCAAGCGTTTTCTTGCCTTTTTCAGGTTAGGCGGCTCGTAAGTGGTTTCATCATTTAATTGTTGTAGGCGCTCTACATGCTCTTTTGTGGTTGGTTTAACTAACTGTTGTTGCTGTTTTTGTTGTTCATTCACTGTATCTTCCCTCTCCAATGTATGACCTGTTTTCCTTATCTATTGTATCATGCAGAACTCAAGCGATTAAGGGCTTTCATTATTTGTCACCTTTTTGTCACAAAAAAAGCGCCCTATAAAAGGGCACTTCGTTTAACGTGGTTCAATAATTAACTTCATGGCGGTCCGTTCTTCATTTTCAATCATAATATCCGTAAAAGCTGGTACACAGACTAAATCCACACCACTTGGCGCAACAAACCCTCTCGCGATGGCGATCGCTTTTAGAGACTGATTCAGCGCCCCAGCACCAATTGCTTGTAACTCAGCTGATCCTCGTTCACGTATGACGTTAGCTAATGCCCCTGCCACTTTGTTTGGATTTGATTTTGACGAAACTTTTAACACATTCATTATGATAGCCTCCTTATTGTTACTCCCTTCACTATATTCACAATAAGCAAAGACTATACCAATTAGCCAAAGAAAGGTTGGTCATCATTAATTAAAATGCGATCAATTTTCTTCGCACGACCGGTGTTGTTATCAATATCAATCACCACACCTGATAACTGGGCTTTACCTGATTTTGTTGCTTCAAATCGTACCGGCAGCTGCGTTAAGAAACGTTTCAACACCGCCTCACGATCGGTCCCAATGATCCCGTCATATGGACCGGTCATACCGACATCAGTAATATAAGCGGTACCGTTGTCTAACAAACGATTATCCGCTGTTTGAACGTGGGTATGCGTCCCAACAACGGCACTCACGCGACCGTCTAAATACCATGCTAGTGCCAGTTTCTCACTTGTCGCTTCAGCATGAAAATCAACAAAAATAACATTGGTGCGTTTTTTCGCTTCATCAACTAGCGCATCGGCATAGCGAAATGGGTCTTCAAGGGGCGGTAAAAACGTCCGACCCTGTAAATTAATGATCGCCACTTCCGTGCCATTGACATTCACATAGCCAATACCTTTACCTGGAGTTCCTTCTGGAAAATTAGCCGGGCGCACCATCTTATCAGCGGAATCAATAAAATCAAAAATGTCTCTTTTATCGAAGGTATGATTACCCATTGTTAAGTAATCCGCACCCCATTCTAAAAATTGTTTATAGATCTTTTCTGTAATACCTTTACCTGCCGCGGCATTTTCGCCGTTCACAATCGTGAGTTGGGGTTGATACTTTTGTTTTAATTGTGGGAGATACGTTTTTAATTGATCACGGCCCATTGAGCCTACGATATCCCCAATAAATAAAATTCGCATACATATACCTCTTTCTATATCGTCATCTTTTTTTACGTGTATTATTCTAACATAATCGAAGGTCTTTCACTACTAGGAGAAAAAATATACGCAACTTCCTAGCGCTCAATCCCTATGAAAATGCTGGATATCAAACAGTAACAATTGTGCCGGTATAAAGGTGATGAGTGGCATAAGGAAATAGACAATCACAACAATTAAACCTTCAAGCAAGCGTCTTTCAACGAACATATAAGTAACAGTTTCCATGAGTACACTAAGAATCATCGCCGCACCAAAACTTAGTAAAAGTTTTAGCCCTTTTCGTGGCACTTTACTTTCAGAAAAACAAGCGAGACTAATTAGCGCAAGAATCAGTAATAACCATATGTACAAAAATATCCCCTCCAATTTTAAACCGTTAGATGTAAAAAAGAAGCGATCAGTTGACCGCTTCTTTAATCTTCATTATTTAGCATATTCCACTGAACGTGTTTCACGGATAACAGTGACTTTGATATGACCTGGGAATGTTAATTCATCTTCAATTCGCTTTCTTATATCGCGTGATAAGCGAGCTGCTTCTAAATCATCAATTTCATCAGGTTTAACCATAATACGCACTTCACGTCCTGCTTGAATCGCGAATGATTTTTCAACACCCTCATAGGATTCTGAAATCTCTTCTAATTTTTCAAGACGTTTAATGTAATTCTCTAATGTTTCACTTCGTGCTCCTGGTCTCGCCGCAGATAAAGCATCAGCTGCCGCAACAAGGACAGCAATGATTGACGTTGCTTCTTCGTCTCCGTGGTGAGAGGCGATGGCATTGACGACAACATCTTTTTCTTTGTACTTGATAGCTAATTCTTTACCAATTTCAACGTGGCTTCCTTCTACTTCATGATCAATGGCTTTACCGATGTCATGGAGTAAGCCTGCTCGTTTCGCTAAAGTGACATCTTGTCCTAACTCACTTGCGAGTAACCCTGAAAGATGGGCAACTTCAATGGAGTGCTTCAAGACATTTTGACCGTAACTTGTACGGTACTTCATACGACCAAGGATCTTAATTAAGTCTGGATGTAAACCGTGAACACCGACTTCAAAGGTTGTCTCTTCCCCAACTTCGCGAATATACTCATCAACTTCTCGACGAGCTTTATCCACCATTTCTTCAATACGTGCTGGGTGAATACGACCATCTTGAACAAGTTTTTCTAATGCAATCCGTGCCGTTTCACGACGAACAGGATCAAATCCTGACAGGATAACCGCTTCAGGTGTATCATCAATAATTAAATCGATACCTGTTAACGTTTCTAGTGTACGGATATTACGGCCTTCTCGACCAATAATACGTCCCTTCATTTCATCGTTTGGCAAGTTAACAACCGATACGGTTGTTTCTGCGACGTGATCTGATGCACAACGTTGCATAGCAAGCGATAAAATTTCTTTTGCTTTTTTATCAGCTTCTTCTTTTGTTCTGTTTTCTGCCTCTTTGATAATAAGTGCGGATTCATGACTCACTTCTTTTTCGACTCGTTCTAAAATCGTCTGTTTTGCTTGGTCTGCAGTTAAACCAGAAATGCGCTCCAGTTCAGCTTGCTGCTCTTCTAGCATAGCATCTACTTTGCTTTCCATTTCTTCAATTTGTTGTTGTTTTTCTGCTAAAGTTGTTTCCTTCTTCTCTTGCATACGTTCACGCTTGTCCAACGTATCGTCTTTGCGATCAAGATTTTCTTCTTTCTGCATTAAGCGATTCTCTTGTTTTTGAAGTTCAAGACGACGCTCACGAATTTCTTGTTCCAAATCTTGACGAATTTTGTGATTTTCATCCTTCGCCTCAAGTAATGCTTCCTTTTTCGCAACTTCTGCATTACGATGGCCTTCTTGAACGATTTGCTTAGCTAATTCTTCTGCACTCGAAATCTTTTTCTCTGCAATTGATTTACGAATCCAATAGCCAACAACAATACCGACGATTAGGATAGCCAAACTGGAGATGACGAGAACCAAAATTTCTGTGAAGTTCATGATTTCACCTCCTCTTGCTATTCATTTTTTCGTGTTTAAGTCGGCATGTACTTTTCATAGTCATATGAATGCGTCATTAAGTTTTTGTATAATTCAAAATGAGAATTATACACTTTCCATTCTAATCGTCAAATTTCTTAATGTCAAGAAGACAAAATGACAATCAGACAAAAATGGCCTTAATTACCATTAAAAATATTTTTATTCTATTTTTTGAAAACAGCCGTACAAAAAAAGAAGGGGGAAAGCGCCCCCTTCTTTTACTCGTCTTCTGGTAATAGTTCATCCATAGCATCTGCAGGTTCTTCAGCAGGAACAATACCATCAAAATTATAATGGGCACGCACTGCTTCATAAATTTCGGCTTTTACTTCTGGATTTTCTTTTAAGAATTGTTTAGAGTTTTCACGACCTTGACCAAGACGCTCATCTTTATAACTGTACCAAGCGCCACTCTTTTGGACGATGTCTAAATCAGACGCAATATCTAGCATTTCACCTTCACGAGAAATACCTTCCCCGTACATAATATCCACTTCTGCTTGTTTAAATGGCGGAGCAACTTTATTCTTCACAACTTTTACGCGTGTACGGTTACCGACCATATCATTACCTTGTTTAATTGTTTCAGCACGACGCACTTCTAGACGGATCGATGAATAAAACTTCAGCGCACGTCCGCCTGGCGTTGTTTCGGGGTTACCAAACATAATTCCGATTTTTTCGCGGATTTGGTTAATAAAGATCGCTGTTGTTTTTGATTTATTAATCGCACCAGATAACTTTCTTAAAGCCTGTGACATCAGACGGGCTTGTAAACCAACGTGAGAGTCACCCATTTCCCCTTCAATCTCTGCTTTAGGGACAAGAGCGGCAACCGAGTCGATCACAACGATATCAACAGCACCACTGCGCACAAGCGCTTCGGCAATTTCTAGTGCTTGTTCTCCTGTATCTGGTTGTGACAAAAGTAATTCATCTGTATTAACACCTAAAGCTTTCGCATAAACAGGATCAAGGGCATGTTCAGCATCGATAAACGCTGCTGTACCACCACTTCTTTGTGCTTCTGCAATCGCATGAAGCGATACCGTTGTTTTACCAGACGATTCCGGACCATAAATTTCAATAATTCTACCACGTGGATAACCACCCACACCAAGGGCGATATCAATCGCTAGGGACCCACTTGAAACCGTTGGGATTTTTTGTTCTGCTCTTTCACCTAATTTCATAATTGAGCCTTTTCCAAATTGCTTTTCTATCGATTTAAGCGCCATATCAAGGGCTTTTTTACGATCATCACTCATAATATATTTCCTCCTTTAATCAACGCAAACATTTTATTTAACTTCTTTATCATAACGTTTTTTAATAAAATACACAAGCAAAAAACGAATAAATGTTCTTGCCTTTTACAATAAAAAAAGCGCATGAATTTGAATCATTCATACACTTTTTTAAGTTTTATCGTTCATTTGATTGTAAAAAATAATGTAACCACTCTAACGCTTTTTTAACCGCCCGTGTTCGGGTCAATTCTCGGTGATTCACAAATGAGAATCTTTCCACCCGGTAATGTGCCTCATCATAGTAAAGACAAATAAAAACGGTACCTGCTTCTTGGCCTTCCAGCGGATCTGGGCCTGCTACCCCAGTAAAGCTTACAGCTAAATCAGTGTGCAGTTTGTCTTTTGCCTGTTTAGCCATTTCAATAGCCGTTTCCTTACTCACTGCACCAAAAGATAGAAGGGTGTCTTCTTTTACTCCAAGCAGCTTCGTTTTTGCTTCATTACTATAGCTAATGATGCTTCCTTTAAATACTTGACTCGCACCTGGCACCGAAACAATCGCATCGCTAAACCGTCCGCCGGTCAGACTTTCAGCTGCCGCTAGCGTTAGATCTTTATTAGCTAACTGTTGTACAACGACATCTGCTATCGTATCACTGTTAAAACCGTAAACATATTGACCGACTCGCGCTAACAATGAGCCTTCACTTAATTTAATTAAGCGATTGGCTTCTTCTGTTGTCTCAGCACGTGCCGTTATCCGTAGCGCGACTTCACCATCACTTGCTAGCGGGGCAATGGTAGGATTAGATTGTTGCTCTATCAAATCTTTTACTTCCATTTCTAATTGTGATTCACCAATCCCGATAAATCTCAACATCTTTGAGACGATCACATCTTGTAACTGAAAGGTCTCTCTTAAGTAAGGAAGCACCGTATCTTCCATCATTTTTTTCATTTCGGTAGGAACACCTGGCATGATAATAAACGTTGTATCGTCATCTATTGCGATCATTCCTGGTGCTGTGCCTGCATCATTAGGAATCATTGTGGCGCCTTCAATGACATTCGCTTGTTTACGATTGTTCTCAGACATTGTTCGGTTGCGTCTTTTGAAGAATGTTTCAAGTTGGGCTAGGGCTCTTTCGTCTTGATAGAGCGCTCGCTTAGTAAAGTCACTTAATACTTCACGGGTTAAGTCATCATCTGTTGGGCCTAGTCCACCAGTGACAAGGACAACGTCAGACCGGCTTTTCGCTAATTCAAAACTACGATAGATTCTATCGTGATTATCTCCTACGACTTGGTGGTGATACACACTGATACCTTGATTAGCAAGCGCCTCAGAGATCCACTGGGCATTCGTATTTGCGATTTGACCAAGTAACAACTCTGTTCCTACACCGATAATTTCCGCTTGTAGTTGACCCATTATTTTGACTCCTTCATCACGTGCCAGTTCTTAATGAAATAATCTAGTCCTGATACAACCGTTAAGATCAAGGCAATATACAGTAAAATCGTACCGATTGACACATTTAAGTCAAGGTATGAGAAGGGAAAGTCGTGTAATAAAAGAAAGGCAATAGAGACGAGTTGGAACGTTGTTTTCCATTTTCCCAATTGACCTGCAGCTAAAACGACACCTTCACCAGCTGCAACTAGACGTAAACCGGTCACTGCGAATTCGCGTGATAAAATAATAATCACCAGCCAAGCAGGCGCCATATTGAGTTCAACGAGTAAAACAAAAGCGGCTGCCACTAACAATTTATCTGCCATTGGATCTAAAAACTTCCCTAAGTTCGTCACTAAATTATATTTACGGGCATAGTAACCATCGACCCAGTCTGTGCCTGAGGCAACAATAAATAACAGCGCACTCACAAGGTGAACAATAGGTAACGTATCGTTACCAATCGAGACACTACCCCATTCTAATGGTAAGGTCAGTAATAAAATAAAAATAGGAATAAGTAAAATACGTGAAATAGTAATGCGATTAGGTATATTCATAAAACATCCTCTTTCTTAAAATAGATTAACCCTCCTTAAAAGTGGGAGACTGATAAGAAGGGTCTATGGTTACGCTTGGTCCGATTCGTAGGCATCGTTAAAATAAATCCACACCTCTTGTACCGAACTCATATTCATCTCGTCTGAAAATTCTACAGGTTCTCCGTTGATCTCAATTGAAATGACACCTGGTTCACCAAAACGTAAATAAGTAAAATCAACACCCGTTAAGTCAATCTCGACAGGACTATTGCTTGTTGTTAACATTTGTTCATACAAAGATTGTCCTGAACTGTCTTCAATCTGAAGCCAGTTCTGATTGGTTGTATCGACCGTCATGATCATCGAATCTTCTTCTGTCACATAGTGATAAACGGATGTATTATCTTGATAATCTTTTAATTCAAGTACGGGCTCTGGCGTCTCAGGTGCTTCAGGGGTCTCTTCATCTGATGATTCATCTGTCGCGCTATCATCCGTTGTATCCGTCTCATTCGTTTCTTCTGGATCATCATTTCCTGAAGGAATACTTACCTCTTCACCCGCAGATGACGGATTATCTTCCACTGGTGTCGTTGGTGCCGTCTCGTCTGAGGTCAGAACGAACTCATAAATAATAAAGCCAATCAAAAACAACAATAATAAGACAAAGATTGTTGGTAACAACATTTGAAACGGTGATTTATCTTTTACCTTAGCACGGGTCCGCGACCGCTTTAACGTGGTGAAATCCCGGGTATCGGTCGTCAACGTCTCTGGTAATTCACTTTTGTGCTCATCCATTAAAGCATGTGAGTCTAATCCAACAGCTTGAGCGTACTCCCTAATAAAGGCTCGCACATAAAAGTTACCAGGTATAAGCGAAAAATCATTTCGCTCAATCGCCTGGATGTGGCGCGCTTGTATTTTCGTTGCGCTTTGTATATCTTCAACCGTTAAGCCCTTTTCAAGGCGGCGTTCTTTTAATTGTTCTCCAATCAGCATCATTAACACCATCCATTTACTAAAATCCGTACGAAATACATACCACCTTCTATAATAAAGGATTTTTAACAAATATGAAAGAGGAGAAAGCGATTTTACGACTTTTATAATAGATTAAATATGCCATCCGCCACTTACACCTAAAACTTCCCCTGTTATGTAGCTTGACGCATCACTTACTAAAAAAGCACTCAATCGGCTGACATCGTCCACCTTACCGAAGCGTTGGAGCGGAATCTCTTCTAGTAGCGCCGCTCGTTCTGCAACTGATAATTGCTCATTCATATCTGTATCTATAAAGCCTGGCGTAATGGCGTTAATCCGAATATTATTCGCCCCTACTTCTTTTGCTAAAGCTTTAACAAACGCAATTTGAGCACCCTTCACTGTCGAATAAGCCACTTCATGACTTGCCCCACGTTTCCCCCAAATAGATGAGATGACGATAATATTCCCGATTCGTTTTTGCAGCATGGATGGTAAAAAGTGTTGCGTGACTTTCCATAAAGCTTCAACATGCACCGAAAGTAGCGCGGTCATATCCATACCTGATAAATTTGTAAATAATCCGTAACTCGCCTGGCCTTGACTAAACACGATAACGTCTGGTGTAAACTGTACCTTCGAAAGGAGTTGGTCAATGCCTTCAGAACTTGAGAGATCGGCCTGAATCATTTCCAGAACCGACTCAACAGGTAAATCGTTCATGAGTGTCTGTAAGCTGGCGATATTTTTATGATAATGTAAAGAAAAACTGTGACCGGATTCACTTAAGTCTTTGACAATTTGCTGACCAATCGCCCCACTTGCCCCTAATACTAAAACATGTTTAGGCATGTTCTGCCTCTTTTTTAATGAAGAACGACGCCACATTATCAGATTTAATCCATTGATGCATAAACGCTTCAACTTCATCCTTTGTGATCGCCTCTAACGTCGGTAACAAGTTAAAGTAATCAATGCCTAAGAAGTGGTATTGACTGACTGAGTTAGCGATATTAGACGTACTATTCATTTCACGCATTAAGCCACCAATCATTTTTCGCTTCATACGCGTGAAAGCCTCCTCACTAAACGTATACGTTTTAAATGTATCGAGTTGTCTTAATACAACCTCTTTAAATTGTTCAACGTTCGTTGAGTTCGCGCCAATCAATGAAAAAGCAAAAGAAATTTGACGTTCTGTCTCAAACCCTAAACTTCCATCAATAAGGTCTAGGTCATAGAGTTCTTGATAATAAGCACCCGATTTCGAATAAAAGTAATCAAGAATCATTTCACTCATCAGTTCAGCTTTAATAAAATCATCTGGGTGTTCTGTCGGTGTCTCTTTAATACCAATCATACATTTTTCAGTAACGACTGGCATGTGTAAGACCGCATGATCTATGTTTACGTACGATGGCTCAACAACTCTCTCTCGCTTGATCGCTTGGACAGGGTCAAATGATTTCTTACTTTGATTGTCGCGAATCACCTGAAGCATCTCTTCTGCATCAAAGGCACCAACTAAACAAAACGTCATATTTGAAGGATGATAGAACGTGTGGTAACACGTATACAAATCATCTTTGGTGATGTTTTGAATCGAATCAACCGTCCCAGCGATATCAATCTTTACCGGGTGATGTTGATACATCGTTTCAATAATGCCAAAGAATGCACGCCAGTCCGGTTGATCATCATACATTTGTATCTCCTGTGCGATAATCCCTTTTTCTTTCTCTACAGAGCTCTCTGAAAAATAAGGATCTTGAACAAAGTTCAGAAGAATATCTGTATTTTTCTTTATTTCTGTCGTTGTCGAAAATAAATACGCTGTCTTCGTAAATGACGTAAAGGCATTCGCAGATGAACCAAGTGCCGTAAATTCTTGAAAGACGTCATGGTCCTCTTTTTCAAATAATTTATGTTCCAAAAAGTGCGCTATCCCGTCAGGCACTTTTACCATATCCATTTCACCAAGCGGGACGAATTGATTATCAATTGACCCATAATTTGTCGTAAACACGCCATACGTTTGTTCTAACTCTGGCTTTGGAACGAGTAAGACCTTTAATCCATTAGCAAGTGTCTCTTGATACACTGTTTCATTGATTTGATTGTACTGTTTTTTCTCCATATTATTCCACTCCTTTCTGAGTAAGGAAGTACGTCGTATCAAGCTCAATGCGATTCGCTACTCTTACTATTGCTTCTTTTGCGACAGCGTTAATATGAGACACAAAATCACCCGTAGTTGTTTTTGTGCTGAATTGTTGGTTGTATAACATTTCAACCATGCCGTAGGCTTCATCTAAATTTTCTTTATATTGATTTGTAATTAATGACTTTGCTTCTGCGATTTGTTCATCAGTGAAGTCACCTGCACGCATCGCTTCTAACTGTTCTAAAATAATTGTTTTTGCTTTTTCAAAATCTGTTGGGGCAATCCCACTAAACACAAACAACAACCCTTTATGACTTTCAAAACGAGAGGCCGCATAATAGGCTAAACTATTTTTCTCCCGCACATTAATAAACAGTTTTGAACTTGGAAAGCCTCCGAAAATCGCATTAAAAACATGTAACGCTGGATAGTCATCATCACTGTAGTGAGTATGTGTTCTAAAACCAAAATGCAGCTTCCCTTGTTGGATTGGTTCCTCTTCAATAATTTCTTTAGGTTCAACCACAGTTTTCTCTGTCAACTGCATGTTTGGCATCGGTGCATTGGTTGCTCGCTCAATGTATTGATCAAATAATACTTCGATGTTAAGTTCAGATAAATCACCGATCACATAAATATCTAATGGTTCCTCATTGATCACTTGTTGATAATAATCGTATAAGTTTTCAGGTGTAATCGCATCAAAATCTTCTGGATAACCGTGGACATGCGTTTTATAAACTTCTCCTTCACACATCTCTTCAATTAGACGCATATTAGCCAGTTGCATTTTATTATCTTTAATACTTTCAATTTTTTGACCAAGCGATTGTTTTTCTCGGGCAACAATTTTTGGATCAAAATTATTGGTCAAAACCTTAGGTGCAAAGAGCGCCTCATTAAAGAATTGCACAGCTTCTTCTAAAATCGGTTCATTCGTTGATAAGTATGAAGGATTGACTACCGACATTCGTGCCGTGATAACGTGCATCTCCCCCTTTTTGCTGCCATCCATTGAAAAAGTTGAACCGTATAAATCATCTAACTTTTGACGAAAAGCGTTAGCGGTTGGATAATTTTTGGTCGCTTGTTGCATCACAAACGGCAAGAGCGCGCGTTTTGTTACATTCTCTCGCGAAAGTGGTGAAATAAATTTCGCCACAAAATGCAACGTTTTAAATTTATTTGATTGAATCATATGTAGCCTATACCCTTGTTTATCAATAACGGTTTCTTGTGATTGTAACATATCTCGTACCTCCTAGTGAATTTACTGTCATTTCATATTATGAACGTAAAATCATAACGTTATTCATTTTACACTACCCATCATTTCCTAGCAATCATAAGGCAATGTAAAACTGCGTTTTAAACCGTGTATCACTATCAATAAAAAAACCTTCAAGGAGATCGGACATCATCCGATTCCTTGAAGGTTTAAATTAAGATATGAATTTTCGTATTAATTACCCTTGATATAAGTAATACCGAGTTTCTTAGGCGCTTCAGAGCGTCCGATCAAACCAACTAAAATCAAGATGGTTAGTAAGTACGGAAGTACTTGCAACCAAATATTTGGAATATCTTGAATGATTGGAATGTAGCTACCAACGCGAGATAAACTTTGCGCAAAACCGAAGAAGACGGCTGCGCCCATCGCCCCAAGTGGATTCCACTTACCAAAGATCATCGCTGCCATCGCAATGAAACCTTGACCAGCTACAGTTAAAATACCAAATTCATTGTGGATGGCTTGTGCTTGAATCGCACCACCAATACCACCGAGTAAACCAGAAATCATAACACCATAATATTTAAAGCGAAGAACGTTAATCCCCAGTGTTTCGGCCGCTTGAGGGTGTTCACCGACAGAGCGTAACCTTAAACCAAAACGTGTTTTAAATAGAACAACCCAAGCGATACCAGCTACAAGAATACCTAAGTAAGCAGGACCTGACGTATTTTGAAAGAAAATCGGACCAATGACTGGGATATTTTGTAAACCAAGAATGTTTGATCGACCAAATGAACGCGCTAGCGGTCCTGTTTGTGCCGCATCAAAAATAATTTTTGTTAGGAATACTGCTAATGCCGGTGCTGCTAGGTTAATAACCGTACCTGATACGATGTGATCGGCACGTAGGTTAATGGTCGCAACAGCATGAATGAGTGAGAAGACAACACCGATTAACCCACCGGCTAAGAGTCCTAACCATGGTGTTAAACCACCAAAGGTATCAAACATGAGTATGTTAAAAACAGCTGACATAAAGGCACCCATAACCATAATACCTTCAAGACCAATATTTACAACACCACTTCGTTCTGAAAACGTACCGCCTAAGGCAGTGAAGATGAGCGGAGCGGCATACATTAATGAACTAGAAACAATTAATTGTAGTAAGACTAAAATATCCATGCCTATTCTCCTTCCTGGACAGCTTGTGTCTTCTTATTATTTAGTTTATTTATAAAGAATCGAATAATATAATTGGCACCCACAAAGAAAATAATGGCAGCGGTTACAATAGATGCCATTTCATCTGGGACATCGGCACCATTTGGTAAGAAGCCCGCACCAATTTCTAACACACCAAATAGAATAGATGAGAAGAAAATTCCAATAGGATTACCAAGTCCAAGTAAGGCAACAGCGATTCCATTAAATCCAGCGGTTGGTAGACCACTTTGTGTAAATAAGTTACCGAAAGTTCCTAAACCGTGAATAGCCCCACCAAGACCAGCTAAACCACCACTAATGAGCATCGATAAAATAATGTTTTTATTTGCACTCATACCAGCATAGGTTGAAGCATGTGGATTCAGACCAACTGCACGTACTTCAAAACCTGCCGTTGTTTTCGTCATAAAGATCCAGTATAACGCAACAACAACCATCGCGATAAAAATACCAATATTAAGTCTTGAACCAGCCGTTAGTTGAGATAACCATTCCATTGATAAACTCGCATTTTCTCCTACACGTTCTGTTGTATTACTAGTACCAATGACATTTAAAATTAAGTAGTTTGTTAAATGAAGAGCCGTGTAGTTCAACATAATCGTCACGATAACTTCACTCGTACCAAAGTAAGCTCTTAAAGCACCTGCAACACCAGCCCAAACAGCACCGGCAAAAATGGCTGCTGCAATACTAATCGTTACAAGAACTAAACGCGGTAGATCTGGAAACGCTAAAGCGACCCAAATCGATGCTGTCCAACCTACTAGTAATTGACCAGCTACACCAATATTAAAGAAGCCCGCTTTAAAGGCAATCGAGAAACCTAAACCAGTGAAAGTTAAAATTGTTGCTGCCCGTAAAGCTTCACCTAAGAAATAAGGGCTACCAAATACTCCTGAAATCATGGCATTATAGGCTGTGATTGGATTGAATCCAAACGCTAACATTAATAATGCCCCAAAGATTAATCCGAGAATAATCGAAAAAATCGGAACAAGTAAATTATTTAAACGATCTTTATTCATTGTTAACAATTGTCTTCCTCCCCTTTCATTCTGCCGTTACTGTTTCAGCACTTGCTTTATTTTTATCAACACCGGCCATTAACAGACCGAGTTCTTGTTCAGTTGTTTCTTTTGCATCAACGACGGCAATAATACGACCATCATACATAACCGCAATACGGTCTGATACGTTCATAATTTCATCTAATTCATAACTCATTAATAGAACGGCACGGCCTTTATCACGTTGTTCGACTAAACGTTTGTGAATATACTCAATCGCTCCAACATCTAATCCACGTGTTGGTTGAGCCGCAATAAGGAAATCTGGATCACGGGCAATTTCACGTGCAATGATTGCTTTTTGCTGGTTACCACCCGATAATGAAGAAGCTGAGTGTTCTTCACTAGGCGTTCTTACATCAAACTCTTCAATAAGCTTTTTCGCATATGATTTTATTTCTTTATAGTTTAAGAAGCCATGATTACTGAATGGTTTTTGATAGTAAGTCTGCAAGGCAATGTTCTCTTCTAATGTCATCGGTAAAACAAGACCAAATTTATGACGGTCTTCTGGAATATGTCCAAGACCTGATTCAGTGATCATTCTTGGTTTTTTATTCGTAATGTCTTTGCCGTTTAACATAACCTTACCGGATGCGGATTTCATTAAGCCAGTCATCGCCGAAATAAGTTGTGATTGACCGTTACCATCAACACCGGCTATACCTAATACTTCACCAGCTTTTACTTCAAGACTAACGTTTTTAACGGCGTCATACCCGCGTGATTCTTTGACAGTTAAGTTTTCAACTTTAAGCACAGCTTCTTTTGGTTCCGCTGGTTTTTTGTCTACTTTGAAAGAGACTGAACGTCCAACCATCATATCCGCAAGTTCTTGTTGCGATGTTTCTTTCACATTCACGGTGTCAATACTTTTACCGCGACGGATAACGGTACAACGGTCCGCCACTTGTTTAATTTCATCTAATTTGTGTGTAATAAGAATAATTGATTTACCTTCACTAACAAGTTTACGCATAATACTCATTAATTCTTGAATTTCTTGTGGTGTTAACACACCGGTAGGCTCATCGAAAATAAGAATATCTGCCCCACGATAAAGTGTTTTTAAAATTTCCACACGTTGTTGCATACCTACTGTAATATTTTCGACAAGTTTCTTCGGATCCACACTTAGTCCGTATCGATCTGATAATTCTTTTACTTGTTTATTAGCAGTATCTTTATCCATAAAGCCAAAACGATGTTCTTCTTTACCAAGAACGATATTTTCTGTTACAGAGAACTTTTCCACTAACATAAAGTGTTGGTGAACCATTCCGATTCCTAAGTCGTTCGCCACGTTAGGAGAAGAGATGGAAACATCTTGACCATTTACTCGTATTTGCCC
Organism: Bacillota bacterium; assembly: GCA_051746745.1. Lineage (GTDB taxonomy): Bacteria > Bacillota > Bacilli > Bacillales > Amphibacillaceae > Halolactibacillus. The sequence goes on from JBNJFJ010000014.1 coordinate 29,280, forward strand.
TGATGTTGGTGTTAATAACCCTGAGAGCATATTCATTAGCGTCGATTTTCCTGCACCGTTTTCGCCTAATAAAGCATGTATTTCACCTTTTTTTACATCCAAGTGAATATTGTCATTCGCTTTAAATTCACCAAATTTCTTTGTGATGCCGATCATTTCAATAACTTTTTCTGATTGTACCACTTGAAATCCCTCCCAATCCTTCTATCAGTCTTTCATTATTCATCATCATTACCATCAATGGGGTGTGATTATATAAGCGAGCGCTAATCATTTGATTAGCGCTCACTGAAATCAAATCTTATTGTTCAGTGTAAGTGAACTCAGGTACTTCAATTGTTCCGTCAATAACTTCAGCACGTGCTGCTTCTACAGCTTCCCATGCTTCGTCTGACATGTTACCACGAACAACGTCAACACCATCTTCAGCTAATCCGTAAGCGATATTTTCTCCACTAGGGAATCCTTCGTCAATTGTAAGGTTTGTTGCATTGATGATTGCATCACCTACACCTTTAATAGTAGATGTTAGAGTGAAGTTACCACCTTCCCAATCTCCTTCTGCTTCTTGGTCACGGTCAACACCGATAACCCAAATTTGGTTATCTGGATCTGACTCTAAACGGTTTCTTGCTTCAGTGAATACACCGTTACCTACAGCACCAGCTGCGTGGTAAACAACGTCAGCGCCGTTTGTGAACATGGCTGATGCAATTTGTTGACCAATACCAGCATCTGCAAATGAATCAGCGTACTGAACATCTACTTCAATGCTGTCATCAACGTGAGCGACACCCGCTTCGAAACCAGTTTGGAAACGGTCAATAACCGCACCTCTTTGTCCACCGACAAAACCAATTTTACCTGATTCAGTTGTATGAGCGGCAGCGACACCCGCTAAGAATGCTGCTTCGTTATCACGGAAAGTTAATGAAACGACGTTTTCAACATCTGACACAGAGTCAACTAAACCAAAGTGTTGGTCTGGGTTAAGTTTTGCAACATCTTCTACCGCATCTTGAAGTAAGTAACCGATACCGTAAATAATATCGTAACCTTCAGCTAATGCTTGGTTAAAGTTAGGGATAAAGTCTGCAGAGTCGTTTGACTGATAGTAAGCATACTGATCATCATTAGCGCCTACTTCTTCAGCCCATGCTTGCATACCTTCCCAAGCTGATTGGTTGAATGAACGGTCATCTACACCGCCTTCATCTGTAACCATAGCGATTTTGAAATCAGTTGAAGCGCCTTCATCAGAACCTTCGTCAGAGCCCTCATCACCAGTTGCGTCGTCGTTTTGTTCTGTACCTTCATCTGTTTGATCGTCACCTGACTCATCATCAGTTGAGCCACAAGCACCAAGTACTAATACAGCTGCGAATAAGACTGACAAGATTAACAATAATTTGTTCTTCATTTTGTTACCCCCATTTTCTGGTTAATTTTTTGACCTTTTTGTTTTAGGTTGTTACTAAGTTTTGAGTATGGCAACTTAATCGGTGCGTTTTCTCACAACATGAAACTGAAAAGCATCGCTTTTGAAATAGTTAACTGAATAAAGTATCGGTTCATGATCTTCTGTGTAGTGCATTTGCCTTAGTAAGAGTAGTGCTTGATCAGGTCGGCAATTAAGTATGGCTGAGATTTTTTCATGAAAACCAATCGGTTCAATGAAGGTCTCAGCATAATGTATGCGCTTACCTGTACGATTCTCGATAAGCTTGAAAATCGAATCTTGTGAGTGGATTAACCCAATCGGTACAAGATCGTGATCAATTTTATCGATGCAATACACCACCGGTTCGCCATCTGCTGTTCTCACGCGTTCGACCCTCGCTAATGCTTGGACGTCCAACGAGTTGAACTGTGCTAAATCGCTCGCTGACGGCTTAACGACCTCAGCTGCGACAAATTGCGTACCCGGCACTTTACCAGCACGTCTAATCATGTCGGACACACTTCCTAGTTCTTCAATACCTGAAGAATAGATCGGTTTAGGATTAACAAAGATGCCATTCCCTAATCGACGTGTGACCATATTCTCATCAACTAACTCTTCAATCACGGCTTCCATTGTTGTGCGTGACACACGATAGTTTGTTGCTAATTCATACAGAGGATGTAACCTTTCGTTTGGTGGGTAGACACCGTTCTCGATATCTTCCCGCATTTTTGAAAGCGTTTCACTATATTCCTTACTGTTTAAATAATCTTTCGACATGTTTCATCCCCCAGTAACATAAAACAAAATGATCGGTCATTTACAATATACCACTTTAGCAATAAGAAATAAACACAAAAATGCGAAAAAGATATCTTTTCTACTAATCGCAATTATACAATTAGTCTGACAACTCTTGTACAAGAACGGTTCTCGGCTTCGATCCTTCATGTGGACCGACAATATTATTTGCTTCCATTTCATCAATTAAACGGGCTGCGCGATTATATCCGATACGGAATCGCCGTTGCAACATCGACACACTCGCCGTCTGCATCTCAACAACTAATTGGACGGCTTCTGGATATAGTTCATCCTCACTCGTCGTTGATGATTCATCCACTTCGTCTGGAATCATTTCTGCTTGATAATTCGCTTTTTGTTGTTCAATACAATAATCCACAACCGCTTCGACCTCTTCATCTGAGAGGAAGGCACCTTGAATACGCGTTGGTTTTGACGCACCGACAGGCATAAATAACATGTCGCCTCGTCCTAATAACTTTTCTGCCCCGCCGCTATCAAGAATCGTGCGAGAATCTGTCTGAGATGACACACTAAACGCAATCCGTGAAGGAATGTTCGCCTTAATGACGCCTGTAATAACGTCCACACTTGGGCGTTGTGTGGCAATGATTAAGTGAATCCCCGCCGCACGTGCCATTTGAGCTAGACGGGTAATGGCATCTTCTACTTCATTGGAAGCGACCATCATTAAATCAGCCAATTCATCGACTAAGACAACAATATAAGGAAGGAGTGGTTGTTCCTCTTCCGGTGTATTTACCGTTTGATTATATTTTTTAATATAATTGTTATAGCCTTCTATATTTCTATTACCCGTATCTGAAAACAAATCATAGCGTCGTTCCATTTCACTGACGACTTTTTTGAGCGCTTGTGCCGCTTTTTTCGGATCGGTTACAACAGGCGTTAGTAAATGCGGAATCCCATTATAGACATTTAACTCAACTTTTTTCGGGTCGATCATCATTAACTTTACTTGATGAGGTTTAGCGCGCATCAAAATACTAATAATTATCCCGTTTATACAAACACTCTTACCACTTCCGGTTGCGCCTGCCACAAGTAGATGCGGCATTTTATTTAGTTCATGTACGACCGCTTCACCTGAGATATCGCGGCCGAGGATAAATGATAAAACCGCCTCATCTGAAAGGTTTTTCGCTTCAAAGACTTCACGCATCGTTACCATCGACACTTCTTGATTTGGCACTTCAATCCCGACAGCGGACTTACCAGGAATCGGTGCTTCAATCCGAATATCTTTTGCCGCTAAGGCAAGCGCTAAATCATCATGTAAATTTACAATTTTACTGACCTTTACCCCAGCTTCAGGGTACACTTCATATTTCGTCACCGCTGGACCGACGTGTACCCGAGTTACTTTAGCTTTCACACCAAAAGATTCAAACGTTGTTTCTAGTTTCCTTACGATTTCTTGAATCTTTCCTTTTTCCTGCGATTTCTTCTTTTGCACCGGTGCTTCAAGTAAGGTAACGGGTGGCAATACGTAGTCCATATTTTCTTTTTCCGTCATCGGCTCTACGTGGAGTTCCGTTTCTGTTTCCGATGTCACTGCGTCAGCTTTTGTATGCGTCGCATCATTGTCATTATTAAGTTTCCCCGTTTGTTTTTCTTCTATATCCGTAAAAGGAAAAGCACCTTGTGCTTCAGAGACATCATCATGGTAATGGACGTCAGTAAAGTCTTCAATAACAGGTTCCTTTAATTCCTCTTTTGTTTCAGGTTGTTTCTTTTGTTTCGTTCTTTTGGTTGATGCCGTTTTTTCCCGCTCTTTTGAACTTTGTTTAAAGGCTTGGTTTTTTTGCTTTAAAAAACTTACCGTGTCTGAACCTTTATTAATCATATACTCAAAGAAAGACTTAAGGGAGAAATCAAACATAAACACGAGAGAAATAATGATTAAGAAAACAGCTAAAAAGAGCGAGCCAGTCATCGATAACAATTTGTAAGTGAGACTGAGTAAAATCGCGCCTACCATACCACCGCCTAAGTTCTGACTCGTCATCCCCCCCTGTCTATAAGCATTGAATTGATCAAATGAATGTCCAATGACAGATAGATCATTCGTTAAAATCCATTGACGATAAAGTAAAGCATGCGTCAGTAACATAAGTGAAGCTAAAAATATGAACACACCTAAGAAACGTCTTGAAAAAATATCTGGAAAGCGTTGTTTGATCATCATATGTAATCCTAAAGCAAGTAGGCCTAATGGAATAAGGCTATACCAAAAACCAAATAGAAACCGAAAGCTCGTTACTAAAAATAAGGGAATAATCCCTTCACTGAGAGACCATGCGCCACTACCGAATACAGCTAATAAAATAAAGCTCAAACCATATAATTCATATTTAAATGTTTCTGATATCGGTTTTCTTGATGTTTTTGATTTGCGTTTTGATTTTGATTTTTTCTTTGTCATGCTATTCCCTCCCATCCCAGTTATTATATCATAATTTATCTGGTGATTCTTATAACAATCAGCGTCGAGCTGATGACCGCTTTATATTAGGATCATGCCATGCTCACATTTCGCAGTAACTTATGAAATTAAACTCAACAAAAAAGCGAATCAATTGATTCGCTTTAATGTTGTAACCATGACTTTTCTGTGAGTTCAAATGCTTCATGCAAAGCATTCACTGCTTCTGATACATCACTTTCTTTCACGAGAACCCAGATCGTCGTATGACTATCCGCTGATTGTAAAATCTCAATTTTTTTCTCTTTTAAACTACGTACAATACGCGCGGTCACACCAGGTACACCCGTCATACCCGCTCCAACGACACTCACTTTTGCGCAGTTCATTGTTTTTACAGGCTGATAACCAAGCGCTTGAATAATGTCAATCGCATGATTGCTAAGAATATCAGGCACAGTAAATCTTAACCCACCTGGAAACATATTAATAAAATCGACAGAAATACTCGCATCAGCTAAAGCACCAAAGACATCGGCATGGAGTGTCTCGATATCCGAATCCGTTTCAATTTTAATTTGCGCAATCCCAGTGATGTGCGCAATCCCCGTAATCAGTCGGTCATTAATATCACGACCGAGCGTCTGATTGATGGCGCCGGTAACAAGGGTGCCAACATTCGTCGCTTGTGTTGAGCGGACACGTAACGGTACTTTTCCTTGCATCGCAATCTCCACTGCACGCGGATGGACAACTTTAGCACCTTGATAGGCTAGATTAACAATTTCGTTATAAGTCACAACATCGAGCGTACGTGCTCCCGGTACGATGCGGGGATCGGCTGTTTTAATCCCGTCCACATCGGTAAAAATATCGACATAGTCAGCATTTAAACTTGCGCCAAGTGCGGCCGCTGACGTATCACTTCCCCCTCGTCCGAGGGTCGTAACATCTCCGTCTCTCGTCTGACCTTGAAAACCGGTCACGACAACGACATCGACAGCTTCTAATTCCTTAACTAAACGTGTTGTATCCATTTCCAGAATTTTCGCTTGAGTAAAGTCATCAGTCGTAATAAAGCCAGCTTGCACACCCGTTAAGGCTGTTGACATTAAACCTGACTTTTTCAACTGATTAGAAAATACCACCGCTGATAATACCTCACCACATGACAGTAATAAATCATACTCTCGGTTTGAAATCGCATGGTTAGGGTAATCAACTAATGTTAATAATGCATCAGTGGCATAAGAATCCGGGAGTCGTCCCATTGCCGAAACAACAACGACGACTTTATACCCTTCTTCCTTAGCCGCTTGAATGTGTTTAATTGCTTGTGTTCTTGTTGATTCATCTCTAACGGATGTTCCACCAAATTTTTGAACAACGATTTTCATAGGACACCTCTAATTTATAACCAATTATTTTTGACGAGTGACTCTGCGATTTGAACAGAATTCCACGCCGCTCCTTTTAATAGGTTATCAGAAACAATCCACATATGATAGCCATTTTCTTGATTTAAATCTTTTCTGATTCTTCCAACAAATACATCCGGAAGCCCTGCTGCTGCAAGTGGCGTTGGGTAGATTTGTTCTTCCGGTTTATCTTGTAATGTTACTCCATCACTTGATGCAAGCAATGTTTTAATCTCTTCAACTGGAGGTGTAGCGTCTAACTCCACGTAAACACTCTCCGCATGTGAAGTGAATACCGGCAATCTGACACATGTTGCCGCAACATTAATTGTGTCGTCATGCATAATTTTCTTCGTTTCATTGATCATTTTCATTTCTTCAAACGTATACCCATTGTCAGTAAAGACGTCGATTTGCGGCAAGGCATTAAAAGCAATCGGATAATGCTTGTCTTCACCTTTTACTGGCAATAATTCCGCCTTCATCTCATCACCATTTAAAAAGTCCTCTGCTTGGGTTTTTAGTTCTTCAATAGCTTCCGCTCCTGAACCCGATACCGCTTGATAGGTTGATACAATGATGCGCTTTAAGCCATATTTTGCTTTAAGTGGCTGAAGAGCCGCTACCATTTGGATTGTCGAACAGTTTGGATTGGCAATGATGCCTTTATGTTCTTTAATATCAGCTTCATTAACTTCAGGTACCACAAGTGGTACCCCTTCATCCATTCTAAAAGCACTTGTGTTATCGACAACAACAGCCCCACGTTTCACTGCTTCTGGTGCGAATTTTTTCGATACGCCACCACCAGCTGAGAATAAGGCAATATCAATCCCTTCGAATGATTCAGGTGTCGCTTCTTCTACTGTATACGTTTGATTATTGTATGTTAACGTCTTACCAGCGGAGCGTTTTGACGATAACAATTTTAATTCATTGATTGGGAATTCACGTTTTGCTAATGTTTCTAACATTTTTCTACCAACGGCGCCCGTTGCACCAACGACGGCGACGTTATAAGTTTGTTGATTTGACATAATTTACTCTCTCCCTTGCAAGCTAGTTCAATTTTAATCTCTATTTTAACATACATCATTCGATGAAATATATAGATTTTTGATATTTGTGAAAATTAGATCATTTACTGTTTTTGATGCAAGACAGGTTGTAATTGCTTTCCTACTAATGCCTCTTCTAACGTTTGGGTTATAAGTGAAAATTCACTGACAATCGAATTTGGTTTCGCTTCTGGGTTATCTTGTGTAAACGGCACAAAATATATATGTTTCGTTTTTAATAATGACATAATGTTAACGCCGTTTTGACCAAGTCCGTCATTTGTTGAAACGGCAAGGACGACTGGTTTGTTGTTTCTTAACGTTGCTTTAGCCGCAAATAATACCGGAGTATCACTAATACCCTGGCTAAACTTACTGAGTGATGTCCCTGTCATTGGGGCAATCACAAGTGCATCTAGCGGTGTACTTGGCCCTAAGCTCTCAGCTTCAACCATCGACGTCACTGGTTTATATTCAGCACACTTTTCTATTTCGGTTAAAAAATGCGCACTTGAACCGAAACGTGTATCGACTGCTTGAAGATTATTGGACACAATCGGAATCACGGTATGACCAAGTGATTTTATCTCATTAATCATCGGTATCACTTGGTCTACAGTACAAAAAGAACCGGTTAAACCAAAACCAATGCGTTTTTTATCCACACATACTCACCCGTCTTTCTATTTGTTTTGACCGAGATCTTCAATAATCGCCGTTGCAATAATGTTGCCTGCTGTTTTTGGTGCGACTTTTGCGGGTATACCCAAGGCATGGATCACGCGTAATTCCCGTTTTCTTGCATAATCAAAGTCAACACCACCGGGCATCGAAGCTAAATCAATAATCAATTGTTCGCGCGTGAGTTGATCAAGTACATGAGGCGATAACATCATCGCGGGAATTGTATTAATGAAAAGGTCAGTTGATTTAATATATGCATCAAGATCCTTTAAGTGAAAGCCATGATAGCCTAAACTACTTGCTTTGGCGATATCTTTTTGTTTCCTTACACCTACAAAAACATCCGCCCCTAACTTAAAAAATCTATCCGCAACAATCTCACCGACACGACCAAAGCCTAGTAATACGACTTTTGATTGATACATTGTTTTTTTCATATGTTTGATCGCCAGCATAATGGTACCTTCTGCCGTTGGGACAGCATTATAAATCGCCACATCATCACGCGCGAAAATTTGAATTAAGCTAACATCTGATTCGTCAACTAACTCATGAAGGCGTTTTGAGGCAATACCAGTAAATACGAGCGCCCCTTGTTTCATGCGTTTAAAACTGTCTTTAGGCAAATAGAGACGATCATGACTAAAACTTGCCATAATTTCATCATCATTTGAAATACCCGTGATAGGGAGTATGACGGCATCTAACGTCTCAAATGGGACAGTATGAAGCGGTTCATTCTCTGTCGGGTAGATGGTGTCAAATCCAACCAGATAAAGTTCAGCCACCTGTTCAAGCTTCTCGACACACGCTAAGTAGCGTTGATCACCGCCTAAAATAGCTATTTTTCTTTTTGTCATATTCCTTCACCTCCTTATATTTATCGTGATATATTTAGTATACGTGATGATGCAATACACGTGCTTTATCTTTCAATCAAAATAATTTCTTGACCAATCACTCGAATGTCATTCCATTGTAACATTAAACTTTGTTCATCTTTTCGTAATCCTAATAGAGAATATTTCGGAATTATCAACTGATGAATCTCACCATTTGTTAAATTGAATTCAAGATCTAGCTCTTGAATAAAACCAAGTCGTTTGCCTTTATTCGCTTCAATAAATTCCTTTCCCTTCAATGATTCAAATCGCACAGTTCTCCACTCCCCCTACAACAAGTGATGATAGATATATATGTCAAGCGACCGCTATGTATGTGATTACAATATCTACTCTCACACTTTTAGAATCATGTCATTAAAAACTTTAATTGTAAAAAAGAGAAGCCATTTGGCTTCTCTTTTTTACTGACTGATTGATTCGGTCTTATTTATTATTTTTTTCTTGTTCTTCAAGAAGCACGGCTTTACGTGATAAGTTTACACGTCCTTGACGGTCGATTTCTTTAACCTTAACCATAATTTGGTCGCCTTCTTTTACAACATCTTCTACATTGTTTGTACGTTCAATTTGTAATTCAGAAATGTGAATCAATCCATCTTTACCTTTAAAAATTTCAGCAAAGGCACCGAATTTCTCAATACGTTTAACTGTCGCAAGATACATTTCACCGACTTCAACTTCGCGTACGATATCTTCAATGAGTTTTTTAGCTTTTTCATTCATTGCTTGATCAGTTGAAGCGATGAAGACTTTACCATCTTGTTCGATATCAATTTTTACGCCTGTTTCATCAATGATTTGATTGATTTGCTTACCACTTGGTCCAATCACATCGCGAATCTTCTCCGGTTTGATATGCATTGTCATAATCTTAGGTGCATACTCAGATAGCTCTGTTTTTGGTTCATTAATCACTTCTAACATGTGTGAAAGGATGTGCATCCGGCCGATTTTAGCTTGTTCTAAAGCTTCTTTTAGGATATCGCGACTTAAACCATCAATCTTAATATCCATTTGTAGTGCCGTCACACCTTTAGCTGTACCTGCTACTTTAAAGTCCATGTCGCCTAGGAAGTCTTCCATCCCTTGAATATCACTAAGGACAGTATAATCGTCACCTTGTTTCACAAGACCCATCGCAATACCAGCAACAGGTGCTTTAATCGGAACACCCGCATCCATCATCGCAAGGGTTGAAGCACAAATTGATGCTTGTGATGTTGAACCATTAGATTCTAGTACTTCTGATACTAAACGAATCGTGTAAGGGAAGTCCTCTTCACCAGGAATGACTTTCTCTAACGCACGTTCACCTAACGCCCCGTGACCAATTTCACGACGCCCAGGTCCACGGATTGGACCCGTTTCCCCAACACTAAATGATGGGAAGTTATAGTGATGCATAAAACGTTTAGATTCTTCTAAATCTAAACCATCAAGAATTTGCACATCACCTAAGGCTCCTAATGTACAGACACTTAACGCTTGTGTTTGACCACGTGTGAATAATCCAGAGCCGTGTGTACGTGGTAAGAGTTTCACACGAGATGACAACGGACGAATTTCTTCCGGACGACGACCATCTGGACGAATTTTCTCTTGCGTGATCAGTCGGCGGACTTCGTCTTTTACCATTTTATCTAAAATGTCTTTTACTTTTTTAATCGTATCTTCATCAGCTTCATTTGCTCCAAAAGATTCAACAATCTCAGTTTTCACTGCTTGAATCGCTTCTTCACGTGCATGTTTTTCCATGACTTGAATCGCTTCATTTAATTTAGGACGTGCTGTTTCGTTTAATTCAGCAAGGAGTACTTCATCTAAATTAAATAATTTAACGTCCATTTTTTCTTTACCCATCGCTGCGTAAATTTCTTCTTGGAAAGTGACAAGACGTTTGATTTCTTCA
>JBNJFJ010000015.1:0-16411 GCA_051746745.1 Bacillota bacterium
CTTTAACTACGTCGATGTCTTATCGCTTTCGGCCCATAAAATTCACGGCCTAAAAGGCATCGGCGCTTTACTACTTAAACAGCCTAAAGCGTGGCGCGCACCTTTTCAATCAAAAACACAAGGCGGATTTAGACAAGGGACGATTGATGCCGGATTAATTGTGAGTTTTGCCGCCTGCGTAAATGACTACATCACACATGAAAGCGAAAGATTAAACCGATTGATGGAATTAAGACAATATGTCGTCAACCAATTAAAACACGAACAATTACCGATCAGCATTATTGGTGAGGCCCATGTCACTTCTCCTATCATTGGTTGCTTGTCAACATCAAGCTATGGCAACTACTTGCAGCAAGCTTTAAACCGCAAACAAATCTATGTCTCGACAAGAAGTGCTTGTCATTCAAATACAATAGGCGCGATCCGGTCTTTAATACCGCTCTATCCGACTGAGCAACATCAGCATTATTTCAGAATCAGCATTGGCTACTTTACAACTGAATCAGAAATAGATACCACCATTTCTGAACTGAAATTTTTATTTGAAACACGAACGTTATAATATAGGTATTGTTAATTATTCGTTATTGATATAGAATAAGCATTATATTCATCACTATTATCTATACAAAGGAGCCGAATGCATGAAATTAACGTATCAAGGAAAAACAAAAGACGTGTATCAACGTGAAGATGGAAATTACGTATTAAAGTTTAAAGACGATGTCACAGGTGTGGACGGTGTTTTCGATCCCGGCGCCAATACGGTTGGCCTTTCAATTGAAGGCGCTGGTAAAGCCGGATTAAAATTAACGACCTACTTTTTTGAACAGTTAAATAAGCAAGGTATTCCGACACACTTTATTGATAGTCATCTCGATGAACAAACGATGACCGTTAAGCCTGCGTCTGTTTTTGGTAAAGGTCTTGAAGTCATTTGTCGTTACCGTGCAGTCGGTAGCTTCTTACGTCGTTACGGATTATATGCAGAAGAAAATCAACCGCTTGATGCGTTTGTTGAAGTAACCTTAAAAGATGATGGACGAGAAGATCCTCCCATCACAAAAGATGCTTTAGCCATGCTTGATATCCTAACAACAGAAGAATATGAGACGTTAAAATCGTTAACGCAACAAATTGCGGGTGTCATTAAAGCTGAGCTGGCGAAAAAAGACATCGAACTATATGATATTAAATTTGAATTTGGCCGCGATCAAACAACAGGAGACATTCTCTTAATTGATGAAATTTCAGGCGGCAATATGCGCGCCTTTAAAGACGGCGAGTATATTGAGCCACTTACATTAGAAAAACTTTTCTTCCAATCATAAGCACTTTCTCAAACGGCATTTAAAGCACCATAATGACAATAAGGCTAACACAAACGATCAGCTGTATCGTTTGTGTTAGCCTTTTCTATTGAATATATTCTCTTAACTTTCATACATGAACATATCAACTGACGCCTGAGTGCGTGAATGCTATACTTAAGCTAGTTATCTATTAAAATTAAGGAGCAGATATACGTTTATATGACACAAGACAAAATAAAAACCGCACTTCATCGTCTAGTCGATCATTACGGACACCAAGACTGGTGGGAAAGTGATCATTACCTGGCGGATGTGGTTAGTATGATTCTCATCCAACAAACAACCCAACACAACATGGAGAAAGCTTTAGAAAACTTAAAGCCACATCTTTCACTCGATACATTATTAGCGATGGAACAAAGTGAATTAGAAACACTCATTCGCCCAGCTGGTTTCTATAAACAAAAAAGTAAATACATTAAAGCTATTACCCATTGGTTTCACCAACATCATCTAACATTAGACAGATTCGACCGGTACCCTACGCCAGCGTTAAGACAAGAACTTTTAACAATCCAAGGCGTTGGGGAAGAAACGGCTGACGTGTTGCTTTTGTATATTTTTAATCGCCGAGTGTTTGTGAGTGACCAGTATGCAAGGCGTCTGTTTTCACGGCTCGGCTTTGGTGATTTTAAAACTTATCGAGACATGCGACAATATTGTGAGCCATTAGTCGAGAACATTAGCTTAAAACAATGTAAAGAGTGGCATGCGGCCATTGATGTACACGGGAAAGTCTTTAGACAAAACCCAACCATGGATGAATCGTGGTTACTTGATTAAAAGGAGTGAGAGAGTTGCGGAGCGAACAAGCGATGCATGATTTAATCCTCTCTGTCGCAAAAGAAGATCCACGCATTCGCGGCGTATTATTAAACGGGTCTCGGGCCGATGCCAGTAGAAAATCAGATGACCTACAAGACTATGATATTATTTATATCACTGAACACGTCACTGACTTCAATAACAATTTAGGCTGGTTAGATGTTTTTGGTGAGCGCTTGATCATGCAAACACCGAGTACAAATGACCCTAATCGTCTGGCTATTTTCTTAATGCATTTTAAAGATTTTACACGAATAGATCTAAGATTAATCCATCCAGATATACTCCCAGAAGCGATTGATGATGCACATTCAATTGTTTTGTTAGATAAAGACGAGCAATTTGATCACTTACACTTTCATCATGATCAGCTTTACTTAACGAAGCGATTATCAGAAACAGCACTGAATCATTACGTTAATGAATTTTACTGGGTCAGTACGTATGTTGTAAAAGGGATTGTCAGAGAGGATTTCTTTTATACTCAGGCAATGTTTGCGCAGCCTCTTCTTGAGAGCTATATAACACTGTTAAAACAGGTCGTGTTGATACAAGAAAAAAAGCAAGCCCTGGCTTTTGGTAAAGCGAATCAATGCTTAAGCGATTATTTACCACACCCTGAAAGACTACAGGCTTATTTTAATATGTCAACCTTAGCTGATATGAAGCGGTCTTTACTCTCAATGATTGATGACGTTCATAACTTCCAGTTGACGTTAAGTAGCGCAAATAATCAACCAGTAGACCACACGGAATATCAAGGAGCGTTAACTTATTATCAGCATTTTTTAACATAAACACCACCCAATGTTCACATAAAAACCCTCTCACTGATTGCACATCAATCAGTGAGAGGGTTTTGACTATCGTTAAAGGGCTTAACCAATACTTCCTTCCATTTCGAAAGAAATTAACCGGTTCATTTCAACCGCATATTCCATTGGTAATTCTTTTGTGAATGGCTCGATGAAGCCCATGACAATCATTTCTGTCGCTTCTTGTTCTGAAATACCACGACTCATCAAGTAGAAGAGTTGTTCTTCAGACACTTTTGACACTTTCGCTTCGTGCTCAAGTGAAATGTTGTCATTTAAAATTTCGTTATATGGAATCGTATCAGACGTTGATTTGTTGTCCATAATTAACGTGTCACATTCAATGTTTGACCGTGCCCCGTCAGCCTTACGACCAAAGTGAACAATCCCGCGGTAAGAGACTTTACCACCGTGTTTTGAGATCGATTTAGATACAATTGTTGACGATGTATTCGGCGCCAAGTGAATCATCTTCGCCCCAGCATCTTGCACTTGTCCTTTACCCGCAAGGGCAATGGAGAGTGTCATACCACGTGCACCTTCTCCTTTTAGAAGAACGGCAGGGTATTTCATCGTTAACTTCGATCCAATGTTACCATCAACCCATTCCATCGTCGCATTGGCATCACATGTCGCTCGTTTGGTGACAAGGTTGTAGACGTTATTGGCCCAGTTTTGGATTGTCGTGTAACGACAATAAGCATCTTTTTTAACATAGATTTCAACAACCGCACTGTGGAGTGAGTTTGTCGTGAAGACTGGTGCTGTACATCCTTCTACGTAATGAACCGATGCACCTTCATCAACGATAATGAGTGTCCGTTCAAACTGCCCCATATTTTCTGAGTTAATCCGGAAGTAAGCTTGTAGTGGCGTATCTGCTTTCACACCTTTTGGTACATAGATAAATGAACCACCTGACCACACCGCTGAGTTTAAGGCTGAAAACTTGTTGTCAGTATAAGGAATCACTTTACCAAAGTATTCTTTGAATAAATCTTCATTTTCTTTCAGTGCTGTATCTGTATCTTTAAAGACAATCCCCATCTTTTCAAGGTCTTCTTTTAAGTTGTGATATACCACTTCAGATTCATACTGTGCGGATACACCGGCAAGGTATTTTTGTTCCGCTTCTGGAATACCTAACTTATCAAATGTACGCTTGATTTCTTCAGGCACCTCGTCCCATGAACGTTCAGAACGTTCAGATGGCTTGACGTAATAGGTAATCTCATCAAAATCAAGTTCTGATAAATCGCCACCCCACTGTGGCATTGGTGTTTTATAAAAGTGCTCGAGCGCTTTTAGACGGTATGATAACATCCATTCAGGCTCATCTTTAATTTTAGATATTTCACGCACAACTTTTTCTGTAAGGCCACGTTCCGTACGGAAGATTGAGACATCTTTATCATGAAATCCGTATTTATATTCGCCTACTTCTGGTGCATTTTTAGACATATTAGCCCCTCCTTTGTTACATCATAGTATTAAGCTTCGTCCTCTTGATCGATCGCTTTCTCCATCGCTTTCCACGCCAGCGTCGCACATTTAATACGCGCCGGGAACTTTTGAACACCTTGAAGGGCTTCGATATCCCCGAGTTCCAACCCTTCACTGTCAGCTTCTTTCCCTAACATCATGTCAGAAAAGTATTGTGACAGTTTTAAAGCTTCTTCGACAGATTTCCCTTTAACAACCTGTGTCATCATTGAAGCAGAAGCAAGTGAGATCGAACAACCTTCGCCTTCAAACTTGGCATCTGTCACTGTACCATCTTCAATAATAAAGTGTAATTGAATACGATCGCCACAGGTTGGATTATTCATTTCGAGGGTCAACCCATTGTCCAGTGTACCTTTATTTCGTGGATTTTTATAATGATCCATAATGACTTGACGATAGAGTGTATCTAGATTATTAAAAGACATCTCCGAAAAACTCCTTCGCTTGTTTAAGTCCGTCAATAAAAAGATCAACATCTTCAAACGTATTATATACATAAAAACTTGCTCTAGCTGTTGCTGTCACGTTAAGCCACTTCATCAGTGGTTGACAACAATGATGCCCTGCTCTTACAGCGACACCGAATGAATCTAAAACGGTTGCCGTATCGTGCGGGTGAACATCGGTTAAATTAAACGTAATTAAACCACAGCGTTCCTCTGGCCCGTAAATTTCAACCCCGTCTAATTGCTTTAGTTTTGACATGGCATAGTCAGTTAAAGCTTTCTCATGAGCAGCAATCTTGTCAAAACCAATCGATTGTAAATAGTTGATGGCTTTCGCTAATCCAACCGCTCCGGCAATAATCGGTGTACCACCTTCGAATTTCCACGGGAGTTCTTTAAATGTAGCATCGGTTAGACTAACGAAGTCAATCATTTCACCACCAAATTCAACGGGTTCCATCTGATTTAATAAAGCAGCTTTACCATACAACACACCGATCCCTGTTGGTGCACCCATTTTATGACCACTAAAAGCATAGAAATCACAATCAAGGTCCTCTACATCAACCGCCATATGCGGAACAGCCTGTGCACCGTCGACTAAAACAACGGCCCCCATGTCATGGGCGTAGTTCGTAATGGCTTTAATCGGATTAATCGTCCCTAATACATTCGATACGTGCGTGATGGCTACCAGTTTCGTTTTTTCTGTGATAGTTTCTTTAACAGACGTCATGGTTATTGTTCCATCTGCTTCAAGTGGAATAAATTTAAGGGTCGCGCCCGTCCTTTTAGCCACTTGTTGCCACGGAATCAGATTACTGTGGTGCTCCATTTCAGTTAAAACAATCTCGTCACCAGCTGTAATAAAGGCATCACCATAACTTCTTGCGACAATGTTAATACTACTTGTTGTACCACGAGTAAAAATGATCTCTTTTGAATCGTTAGCATGAATAAATTGAGTGACTGTCTCACGTGCCCCTTCATAAGCATCCGTTGCCCGTTGGCCAAGCGTATGCACACCGCGGTGAACATTCGCATTATCATATTTATAATAATCACTAACCGCATCAATGACTACTTGTGGTTTTTGAGCTGTTGCGGCTGAATCCAAATAAACAAGCGGATGGTCATTAATTTGTTGATTTAAAATCGGGAAATCACTTTTGACATCTAAGAGAGTCATCTTAGTATACTTTCCCTTCGATAACGTCTGTTAGTTGCTTACGCACCGCTTCAATTGGTATTGCATTGACAACCGGTGCTAAGAAACCATGAATAATGAGTCGTTCTGCTTCTCGCTTAGAAATGCCACGGCTCATCAAGTAGTAAAGCTGAACTGGATCCACACGTCCGACAGACGCCGCGTGTCCAGCTGTTACATCATCTTCATCAATGAGTAAGATTGGGTTAGCGTCTCCTCTAGCATGCTTACTTAACATTAACACACGCGACTCTTGTTCTGCGTTCGCTTTTGTTCCACCGTGTTCAATCTTTCCAATCCCGTGGAAGATACCGGTTGCTTTATCTTTCATGACACCGTGTTGAAGGATGATACCGTCAGTATGTTTACCATGGTTGACAATATGAGCCGTAAAGTTTTGTGTTTGATCACCACGCCCAACAGATACGGCTTTTGCATAACAAACGGATTGATCACCTAATAGGTGCGTCACGTTTTCTGAAATCGTATCTCCATCGTTCATTTGACCCAGTGCCCACTCAATTTTCGCATCACGCTCAGCTAAACCACGACGGTTAATATAAGACGTTGTGCCGTGTGAAAAGTGGTCAACAGAACCGTATGAAACTTTCGCATTAGCTTTTGCGAACACTTCACTGACAACGTTCATGACTGTTTTTGCTTCTGTTTCAGACGCTAAATAATTTTCAACATATGTGACTTCACTGTTTTCTTCTGCCACAAGTATGACGTGGTTAAATAGCGCTTGCGATGGGTTATCTTGCCAAAAGATTGTTTGGATTGGCTCTTCAACCACCACATTTTTTGGTACATAGATAAATGCCCCACCATTAACAAGTGCTCCGTGAAGAGCCGTTAACTTATGTTCATTTACGCTTACCGCATCTGTCATAAAGTATTGTTTCACTAAATCCGCATGTTCTTTAATCGCTGTCTGAAGATCTGTGACAATCACACCTTGTTTCGCTAAAGCTTCACTCACGTGGACATACTCACGAACATTATCACGTAAGATTAATAAGTTTTGTTCTTTTTCAATGTCGATAAACTTTTTAATCCCTTCAGGTAAATCATTAAGGGTGATTTGTTTAGCCGATTGGTTGTTGGTCACATGTTCAAAGGTATCAAAATCCCAACGGGTAATTTTTGTTTTATCTGGTTTTGGCATATCAATCGCTTCAGCAGTTTCAAAAGCTTTTAAGCGAAAGTCCGTCATCCAGGTTGGTTCTTGTTGTTGTGTTGAGTAACTTTCTATATAGTCCCGCGTAAATACATCGTTAGACATCGAATTCCTCCTCCCTTACAAATTATTCGCCGACAGTTTCGTCTTCGATTCCAAGTTCGTCTTTAATCCATTCATAACCTTCACTCTCTAAGCGTTCGACAAGCTCCGGACCACCAGATTTCACTACACGCCCTTGCATCATCACGTGCACGTAATCAGGTGTAACATAATTGAGTAACCGTTGGTAGTGCGTAATGATTAAGCAGCCAAAGTTCTCGTTACGTAATTTATTAATACCTTTTGAAACAACTTTAAGCGCATCAATATCCAGACCAGAATCAATCTCATCTAAAATACCAATCTCAGGTTTTAATAGCATGAGTTGGAGAATTTCATTACGTTTTTTCTCTCCACCTGAGAATCCTTCATTAAGATAACGTTGTGACATGTTTTTATCCATTTCTAGATAATCCATGGCGTCATCCATCTCTTTAATAAACTTCATTAATGGAATTTCATCACCCTCTTCGCGGTGAGCATTAATAGAAGAGCGTAAGAAATCTGATGTTGTGACGCCACTGATTTCACTTGGGTACTGCATCGCTAAAAATAGACCCGCTTGTGCGCGTTCGTCTACTTCCATCTCTAAAACATCTTCGCCGTCCATTAAGATCTGTCCTTTTGTTACTTCATATTTAGGGTGTCCCATAATAGCTGACGCCAATGTTGATTTACCAGTACCATTTGGTCCCATGATCGCATGGAACTCGCCGCCTTTTATCGTTAAATTAACGCCTTTTAAAATCTCTTTCCCATCAATCTCCACATGAAGATCTTTAATCTCTAATGTTGAACCACTCATATCTATACCTCCTAAGTAATTTGCTTACGTGTTATTATGATACTGAGTCTCATTTTCATTCTCAGTTTATACTCATTACAATCTTAAACTATTTCAAAAATTATGGCAAGATTTTAAGACCAAAAACATCACTTTTTAAACAAATACGTTTGTAAAGTTAAGGTGACCTTATCCTGTTAGTTAAACTTTGCCACATCTTTCAGTTATTTTCCTCATATCGGAATGATAGTCAGAATACGAACCATCAAAAAACTTTCTCATCTCGATCGTGTTTTTTTGGTAATATAAAGAAAAACCTCTCGCACTATCAATTCAAATAGTGCGGAGGTTTTTCTCATTTACTCATGTTAATTGAGTTTACATATCTCGGTGAATATCTTGTTGTAGTTCAGCAATCAATTTCATACTTTGTTCATGACTTTTTTCTCGTTCTCGCTCGACTTTCATGCGCTTCTCGACATTCATTTCATATTCTGTGAAATTTACGCCGTGATTCTGATGCATGGCTTTTTCCATTTCTGGTGTGTAGTTCAAATTGAGCTTTTCCATCTCGTTTTAAAAGTCCCCTTAGTGATTAATTTATTTATTGCTTGATTCAATTAACATTATAGCACGCTGGCCTTACTATGAAAAACGCGCTATAGCTTGATTTGACCTCATTTCACTGAGTAATAACCGCTCTATTCAACATATCTCAGCACACATGAAAATACAGACGAATTCTTCTGTTTTCGTCTGTATTCCATTGTTCAGTTATTCACCAGCAACAGGAACAACTTCGCCTTGGTATTTTTCATTAATGAAATCAGTAATTTCTTCTGATTGCAAGACCTCGACTAACTTTTGCAAGTTCTCATTATCTTCATCTTCTGCACGTGCCGCAATGATATTCACATACAGTGAGTCGGCACCTTCAACGAATAACGCATCATCTACTGGTGATAGTCCAGCTTCAATCGCATAGTTACCATTAATCGCAACAAGCGTGTTCGCTTCATTTTCATACGCTTCAATTAAGAACTCTGGGTTCACTGATGGTGAGAAGGTTAAGTTTAATGGGTTATCAACAATATCATCGATTGTAGCCGCTGATTTATCTACATCATCAGCTAAGGTAATAAAACCATTTGCTTCAAATAAGGCAAGGATCCGTCCATGGTCAGGGACGTTACGGCTAATAATCACTTCTGTTCCTTCTGTAATATCATCAACAGAGGCAATATCTTTTGAAAAGACACCAAGTGGCTCAACGTGAATACCACTTAAATTGGCTAATTCATAGCCATGGTCTTCCATTGATAATTCGAAGAATGGAATGTGTTGGAAGTAGTTAGCATCCAATTCTCCGCGTGATAAATCTTCGTTTGGCAATGCATAATCTGTATACGTTTCAATCGTTAACTCAATACCCTCTTCTTCTAATAATAAACGGGCTTCTTCTAAGATTTCTGCGTGAGGGACAGAAGTCGCTCCAACTTTAATTTCATTCTCAGCTGATTCTTCTCCGCAAGCCGCTAAAAACCCAAGTGACAAGACAAGTAAAAATAAGGTTACAATTTTTTTCATTATTAAATCCCCTTTTCTTTTTTTATTATATGAACAAGCGTATTAGCGCTTATCAATTTTCTTCGTAATAACATCACCAATAAATTGAAAGATAAACACAATTAACACAATCAAGAGTGTACAGACATAAACGATATCCATATCTCGCCGAGTAAAGCCGTAGAAGTAAGCATAATCGCCAAGACCACCAGCTCCAATCGAACCTGCGACAGCAGTATAACCGATTAAAGCAATCGCCGTTACCGTCAGTCCTGAAACAAGCGCCGGCATCGATTCTTTCAGTAATACTTTAAAAATAATCGTTGACGTTTTTGCTCCCATCGCTTTTGCGGCTTCAATGACACCATGATCCACTTCTCGTAAAGCAATCTCAACGAGCCGGCCATAAAACGGTGCTGAACCTAAGATAAGGGCAGGTAATGCCGCGGTTGGTCCGCGGAACGTGCCAAATAATAAAACCGTAAGTGGTAAAATTAAAAAGATTAAAATAATGAAGGGAATCGCTCTAAAAATATTCACAAACCCTGCCGTAATAGAATAAATAATTTTATTCTCCCAAAGGTTACCTGGTGCTGATAAATAAATGAGTAAACCTAAGATGGTACCTAAAATCAATGTGCCGACTAAGGCCACAAGTGTCATATAAAGCGTCTCACCTGTTGCAAATAAAAGATCCATCCAATCTATGTTTGGAAAAAGATTAGCCATGTGAGATCACCTCCACATCAACTGATGTTGATCGAATAAATTGAATTGCTTGTTCCACTGCTGGTAAGTCCCCTGTCATTTGTACATAAAGTGAGCCGTAAGCCCCTTCTTGTGTCTGTTTAATGTTTCCTTGAATAATATTAATATCAACATCATAGTGTTTAGCTACTTCTGAAATAATCGCTTGATTCGCCGTTTCTTTCACGAAGGTTAACTTTAGCACATGACCATCCGAAATATGTTCAATGAGTAAATCATCGGTGAGTTCGTCATCTGGTTTCCCCATGACTTGTTCAACAAACTTTTTTGTTACCGGTTTTTTAGGATGTGAGAAGACTTCAAGAACATTGCCTTGTTCAACCACACGTCCCGCTTCCATGACCGCCACGTTATGACAAATCTTTTGAATCACGTGCATTTCATGGGTAATGAGAATAATTGTTAACCCTAACTTTTCATTAATATCAACAAGTAGGGCTAGAATGGAGTCCGTTGTCTCTGGGTCAAGAGCTGAAGTTGCCTCATCACAGAGCAATACTTTCGGCTTATTAGCGAGCGCTCGTGCAATACCAACCCGCTGCTTTTGTCCCCCACTAAGTTGTGACGGATAATTCTTTTCTTTACCCGTTAATCCAACGAGGTCAATCAGTTCTTGTACACGCGTTTGTATTTCAGCTTTTGATGTCCCAGCAATTTCTAATGGAAAGGCAATGTTTTCTTCAACGGTGCGTGACCACAACAGGTTAAAGTGCTGAAAAATCATCCCGATTTCTTGACGCTTCACCCGTAAATCATGTTTAGAGAGACCGGTAATATTTTGTCCTTCAATTTCTACTGTCCCACTTGTCGGCTCTTCTAAGCGATTGATTAAACGGATAAAGGTACTTTTACCCGCACCACTGTAACCAATCACGCCGAATATTTCACCTTTTTCAATCGACAAACTTAAATCATCAACAGCTTTAAGTTCATGTTCATTTGTTTTAAAAATCTTTGATAACTGATCAATGACGATCATGTGACTTCCCCCTAATATCTAAATATTCATTCTTTTCAACACAGCACTCGCTCTTCTCTCTTTAACCGAATGTGTGACCGTCTGATTGATAACGCCCTGCGTCCATCATTTTCATCCTCTATAATCAATATAAAAGCGCCCCTTTATTCTCCTTTAATAAGAGAACAAAAAGACGCTGGCATCATATGCTTACGTTTAAGCGTTCCCTTATCATCCAAAGCTTACGCTTTGCAGGAATTGGCACCTTTTTAAATACAATATGTATTTAACGGTTGCCGGGCTTCGTCGGGCCAGTCCCTCCACCTCTCTTGATAAGAGTCTTAAATATTTGATTGGTTAATGGTGATAATAGCACGTTAAAAATATACTGTCAATAAGTTTTCACAATATTTCGTCCATGTTATAATAATATTCACGAAAATACGCTTCTATTCGAAAGGATGTTTGATATATATGACAATTGCACCAGATTTTACGCTTCCTTTTATTGATCAAGAGAAGCAGCTTACATTAAGTGATTTACGCGGAAAAATGGTCTTACTCACATTCTGGGCTTCTTGGTGTCCAGATTGCAGCCAAGATATGCCCATGAAAGAACGGTTATACCAAACGGTTGATCAAGATAAATTGATGATGTTGACGATTAATGTTGCAGGTAGAGAGAGACATCCCGATGATGCCGTCCGCTATAAAACGAACTTTATCAAACAACCAACCCTTGTCGATCGTGACCGTGAGACTTACCTCAATTACAACGCTTTAGGTGTGCCAACAACCGTTTTAATTGATCAAGACGGCAACATCGTCAAACAATGGGGCGAGAATTTAAACTTTCTTAGTTTAATGGAGGCTATTAGTCCCTTTCTGTAACAAAAAACACGTCAGTCCACAAGCTAACGAGGGACTCACGTGTTTTTTGTTTCATTATTTAGTTAAATCAATGTCATTGATATGTGACAAGTTTAAAGCAACATGATCTTCGCTAATACCACGTAAAAAATCATTGTAAGCATCACTTGTCATCAGTGCTTTCACCTCATCTATATCATCTGGCTTAATCACAATCAACCAACCCTTATCATAAGGAGACACGTTAATGAGTTCAGGTTTATCTTCTAACACGTCATTGACTTCAACAATCTCCCCGTTGATCGGCGCATAGAGTTCTGATACTGTTTTAACGGACTCAACGTTACCGAACGTATCATTTGCTTTCACTGTTTCACCCGCTTCGCTAATTTCTGCGAATACGACATCTCCTAACTCATCTTGTGCATAATCCGTCACACCAACACGGACTAAATCACCTTCTATATTAAGCCATACATGTTCATCCGTGTAATAATAATCTTTTGGTAGCGCCATGTTATCGTCCCCTTTTAAATTAGTTATTTTAGCTCTTTTGTTTCATTTCCATGTCTGTTCGAATTGCTCTTCCTTAAAACCTACTGTTACATACTTATCATCAAACGTAAGCGGGCGCTTCATTAACATCCCGTCACTAACAAGTATGTCTACTTTCTCTTCATCGGTCATTTCAGGTAACTTATCTTTCAAATTCAATTCGCGGTACTTTTGACCACTCGTGTTAAAGAATTTTTTAATGTCTAGTCCACTACGCTTAATCAGTTCCATCATTAATACTTTAGATGGTGTATCTTCCACGATATGATGTTCGTCATAATTCACATCGTTTGTTTCTAACCATTTCTTCGCTTTTCTACACGTTCCACACTTTGGGTAACAGTAAAATTCAATAGCCAATATGATCCCTACCTTTCTCTTTTCTCTCCTTATTCAGTATAAAGTCTCTTACGTTAGTTTTCCACTCTTTCGCTTGTTTACCTTGCGCTTCTTTTGACAAAGTTTATGTTCGTGTGGTTAACTTAATCTAAACCGTAATAATTCTTATTTACATTTGCACACTCATCCGTTACACTTATAAAAGACATAACTAAACGATCGAATGCACTGATAAATAATCTAACAAAGGAGCAAAACAAACGATGACAGAGACAATTGTTGAATTAAATAACATTCGCTACGCCTACGAAGATAAAATCGCATTAAAAGATGTCAATTTATCGATCCCACGGGGGGCCTTTTTAGGTCTTGTTGGACCAAATGGCGGCGGTAAAACAACATTAATAAAATTACTACTCGGCGTCTTAACGCCCCAGCAAGGGTCGATTGAACTGTTCGGTACACCGGTAGAAAAATTTAAAAATTGGAGTAAGATTGGTTTTGTTTCACAAAAGGCAAATGCATTTAATCGAGGATTTCCGGCCACAGTTAAAGAGGTTGTCGCAACGGGACTGACTGCTCAAATTGGCTATTTCAAATTCTTTAGTAAAAAGCATCGCAATAAAGTAAAAGAAGCGATTGACTTAGTTGGTATGTCAGAGTATATCGATAAAAATATTGGTGACCTTTCAGGTGGACAACAACAGCGAATTTTCATCGCTCGTGCACTCGTGAGCGAGCCAGAATTTCTCATTCTCGATGAACCGACCGTAGGGATTGACACAGAAAATGTGCAAAAGTTTTATGAACTGTTAGGTAAACTTAATCACGACAAAAAAATCACTCTCCTTCTTGTTTCGCACGATATTGGCACGATGACGAGTCATGCGAACGGGGTGGCTTGTCTCAATAAAGAAATCCACTTTCACGGAGATACAGAAGCATTTCATAATTTATCAGAACAACGGATTTCATCATTTTATGGTCATGATTTGAATATTGTGACCCACAATCATTAAGGACGGTGAGTAACATTGTTAAGTCAATTTTTCGAATTTGAATTTTTACGTACAACCCTTTACACAGGTCTTATCATCGGTTTGATTGCGCCATTACTTGGTACTTTTGTCGTTGTCAGACGTCTCAGCTTGATTGCTGATGGTTTAAGCCATGTAACCTTAGCCGGTATTGCCTTTGGGTTATTTATGGATAAAAAATATGGTTTAGCTGTCTTAACACCATTTACATCCGGGACAATCTTTTCCATATTTGGAGCCATTTTAATAGAACGCCTTAGAACGGTATATAAAGCTTATCAAGATTTAGCCATTCCAATTATTTTATCAGGTGGGGTTGGCTTAAGTGTCATCTTTATTGCGCTTGCCGACGGTTTAAACAATGACTTATATTCTTATTTATTCGGATCCGTTTCAGCCGTATCAAAACAAGATTTCAATACTATTTGGATTATCGCACTGATTGTTTTATCACTCGTCACTCTCTTTTATAAAGAGCTTTTTATGTTGTCTTTTGACGAAGAGCATGCGAAAGTATCAGGGATTCATTCAAAGAGTATTCACTTATTATTTATTTTGCTTACGGCACTTGTTATTTCAGCCTCTATTCGCATTGTCGGTGTGCTACTCGTCTCAGCGCTTATGACACTCCCTGTCGCAAGTAGTATTCGCATTGCTAAAGGATTTAAACAAACGATTGTTTATTCAATTCTATTTGGTGAAGCCAGTGTTATTCTAGGCATTATCTCTGGTTATTACTTAGAGATCCCACCCGGTGGGACGATTGTGATGGTTCTCATTGCATTCCTTATTATCACAACAACTGTTCAGAAGTTGTGGTTAAAATCTCAACGAAAGAAGGCGATTGTATGAATTTAAACGAAGCATTAGATCAGTTAAAGAACGCTGGTTATAAATATACGAATAAACGAGCCATGATTTTAGAGTTTTTCGCAAATGAAGGACGATATCGCACGGCTAAAGAATTGCTCTCTTATATGGAACCACATTATGATGGGATCAGCTTTGATACCATTTACCGCAACCTTCATCTGTTTCATGAGTTAGGGATTTTAGAATCGACTGAACTAGACGGAGAAAAACATTATCAAATTCGCTGTGCAAATCACCACCACCATCATTTCATCTGTCGCAAATGCGGGGCAACTAAGCGGATTCAAGTCTGTCCAATGGATTTCATCGATGATGACTTAAGTGGTTACATGATTGAAGGTCATAAATTTGAAGTCTATGGTCTATGTCCAGCTTGTCAAGTTGCTTAAAACACATGAATCCCCTAGTCATTTAAAAATGACTAGGGGATTTTTAGCTATTATTTAACAATGAGTACAGGGCAATCGGCGCGCTTAGCCACTTTATGGCTGACACTACCGAGAACCATCTCTTGTAAGCTATTTAAGCCACGGCTACCAATAATGACAAGGTCATGACGTTCATCGTTGGCATATTTAACGATGGTTGGGCCAGGATCACCATGTAAAATTTTGATACTGTAATCTACTTCTGCTTCTGTTAATTTCCGTTCAGAAATTTCCAATTTTTCTTGTCGACTACGATCTAAATCACTCGCATTCCAGTGATACGTTGCATCAGCTTTTGCCGCAGTTCCATCGACGACATAAAGAATGGTTACCTCGGCATCAGATTGACATTTAGCTAACTCAACGGCTTTTTCGCAAGCACGGATTGAATATTCAGATCCATCTGAAGCTAACAGGATTTTTTTAAACATGAATGACCACTCCCTTAAAAATAAAATAAACTATAGTATAATCTATCCTTTAATGCTTATAAGTAAACCTCTTTTACAGAAAGTTTTGATATTGACAGTTCATTATATGTTTGTTAGACCCTGTTAATTTTACAAATTAATCATCCAAATGAATAGATTTATTCTCTTCAACAGAGACACTTGCCGCTTCTGTCAAACGTTGTGTATTATAAGCATCTTGATACGTGGACAGAATCTGTGCCTCACTACCTGACTTAATGGCTTGAACAAAGACGGCGTCCTCTTGTTGATAGGGGTCTTGTTGGTCCACCACGACTTCTTCCGCTTTACCTGTTTTTATTGTTA
>JBNJFJ010000015.1:16511-31271 GCA_051746745.1 Bacillota bacterium
TCATCCTTATTATTTGACTTAGTTAATTAATTTAATTTTATTTTAACGTTGTTCTTGATCGGTCGCAACCTATTCAAGAAATTAAGCTTCCCCAGAGCTAAATTGAGAAAGGTGTCTTCTCACTCTGAGACAATAATCTGAACAGACCCCCTAACAAGTACGTCTTATCTATAAATGACAACCCTAGAAAGCAATATCTCATACAAAATGATGTAAACATGTTAAAATTAATGTTGATAGCAAATAAACTGATGTAAATATTAAAAATAAGGGGTGCAAAGGATGAAGTTAGAAGTAACAGACAAAGCGATTCAATGGTTTAAAGAAGAAGTGTTAGTAGAAGAAGGTAGCGCGATCCGTTTTTACGTAAAGATTTACGGTACAAGCCCGATTCGTGAAGGCTATGCCTTAGCTTTTGAGGTCCATGACGAAGCGATTGAAGGACCAGTGGGTGAAAAAATTGAACAGAGTGGACTCACCTTTTACGTAAAAGAAGATGACCTTTGGTTCTTTGAAGGACACAATTTAGTCGTAGATTACGATGAAAAGATGGAAGAAGTCGCTTATCGTTATCCAGAAATTAAGTGATATTTGTTTATTTAAATCAAAGGCCACCAATGTTAAGCTAAAAAAGGTCACAGCTGAGTTTTCTCATCTGTGACCTTTTTGTATCATTAAAATATTTTTTCTAATGCTTGTTTAATACGATCTTGATCAAATGGCTTAACAATAAAATCTTTCGCACCTGCTTGAATCGCTTCAAGCACCATTTGTTGTTGTCCCATCGCTGAGCACATCACAATTGTGGCACCTGGGTCATTCGCTTTAATATTTTTAACAGCCTCTACCCCGTTCATCTCAGGCATAGTAATGTCCATTGTCACTAAATCTGGTTTCAACTCACTGTACATATCAATCGCCACTTGGCCATTCTCGGCCTCGCCAACAACCTCATGTCCTAGTGATTGAAAAATATTTTTTAGCTGCATACGCATAAATGCAGCGTCATCGGTAACTAAAATACGTGCCATAATTTCATACTCTCCTCTAACTCTTTTATTTCTCGTTTAAGCTTAATTATTGTACTTCAACGACTTCTTTTACTTCATTTAATTCTTGATGATTTAAAATATAGGCTAAGTCTACTAAAAGTAATAAACGATCATCAAGCTTTGCGACACCATTTAAGAACTTCGCGTTAACTCCTCGAATAGACGTTGGCGCTGGTTCGATAATTTCTTCATCGATATCCAAAACATCTGATGCTTCATCCACAATAAAGCCAACCGATACATCATCAACAAGCGCAACAAGCATGCGTGAATGATCTGTTTTATCAGTCTTATCCATATCCATACGACGCTTTAAGTCAATGACTGGAATCACTTCGCCTCGTAGTTTTGTAATGCCTTCAATAAAATCTGATACTTGCGGTAATTTTGTCATATCAAGCAACTTTTCAATGGACACAATTTGTTGAATACTTGCGCCATATTCTTGGTCATTTAAGCGGAAAACGATATATTTTTCTGTGCTCATCTATCTCTTCTCCTTCAATACGTATTTAGACACTCATACAAGTTTAAGGATACATTAAGTAAATCCTTTTATGCAACTATTAGTTCAGATTAATTGTTTAAGAGTAAATAAATAGATAAGATCTGATTCTCTGGATAAGTTACTTCTACAAGTAATGCCCGTTTAAAACCTGATAACGTCGCATCTCCTTTTAAAATCGTTGGGTGGGTAATGTCCGTTGTAAGTCCTTGTTCTGATAAATACGTCGATAGACTACCCGCAATCATATTACCTAATTCCCCCGCAAATGAGTCCAACATCTCACCTTCAACAGGCATACCAAACATCTTTTCACCAACACTACTGAAAAACGCATCGGTTGATTGTAAGACTAACTCACCTTTAACATTACCAGTATAACCAATCATAACGCCAAATTGAACTTTAAGTGGTGGCTCGACGATTTTCGGTGCACCAACCGCTGGGTCAATGGGGATAATCTTCTTCACAGATACAATCGATCCGTTATACACTTCTTTAATAATTTCATTCATACTTTTTTCTCCTGCTGTCACAATACTTCCTCCCCAAAATCTCTAATCCTATACAAACTTCTACTGTTATTTTCGGCCCAATGACCCAAATAATGAAGTCATTCCCCTAAAAAGTTCTGATTTTTCTTAATCCATGACTTTTGACTTATGAGTTTTCATTAACCAACAACCTATTGAACTACCCCCACCTAAAATTCTAACGAATTTTTGTGGAAAGTGCCTTCTCACCCTAAAATGATAAAGGTAACATTAAAAAGCACAACTAAGAACAGAAGCTGCTCTCTAGTTGTGCTTGTCGCCTGTTTTTAAAATATTTTTATCTCTATCTATAAAATCAAAGCACCAATTAAACCAAAGATAATCAGTGGAATGTTGTAGTGCATAAAGGTTGGCACACACGTATCCCAAATATGATCATGTTTCCCATCCGCATTTAAACCAGACGTTGGTCCTAAAGTAGTATCACTGACAGGTGAACCAGCATCCCCTAAGGCACCAGCTGTCCCGATTAAGACGGCAATCGCCATAGGTGACAAGCCCATCTGTAAACCAAATGGCACATAGAGCACAGCCAAAATAGGAATCGTCGCAAACGATGAACCAATACCAATTGTGATTACCAAACCAACAAGAAGTAAAATGAGAATGAGAATAACTTTAGAAAGACTAAAGAACTGTTCTGTTTGTGTAATCAAAGCATCGACAGCCCCAACTTCTTTTAACAGGTGACTAAAACCACCGGCGACAATCATAACAAAAGCAATCGTTGCCATCATTTTAATTCCTTCGGTCATGACGCGATCAAGTTCACGATAAGGTACGACGCCGAAAACAAACATCGCCAGAATCCCGGTAAGGGCTCCAATAATAAGTTCGCCAGAAAAAATTTGAATAACAAGCGCGAGTAGAATGCTAATCAAGGTGAATGTATGTTTAATGGTAAAGCGACTATCCTGTTCCTTTGGAGAATAAAAGGCAGGTTCATACCCTTTAACATTTAATTCACGTGGTTTTCTATACGTAATAAAGATTGACACAATAAGGCCGACAATCATTCCTAAACCAGGCACAAGCATTGCCAGTGACACGTCCCCTAGCTCAATCGCCTGACCACTTAGTTTCATATTTTCTTGAATAATCTGTTGAAAAATAAGGCCGTATCCGACAGGAATCATAATATATGGTGCTTCTAGTCCGAACGTCAATGCACTTGCAACCGCTCTTCGGTCAAGTTGCATCCGATCAAATAATGATAATAACGGTGGAATTAATAATGGAATAAAAGCAATATGAATCGGCACCACATTTTGTGATAACGATGAAATAAAGGCAATCGAAAGTAGTAACACCCCGCGTTTATTTGATAAATGACGCGTCAATATATTGACTAAACTCATCGTAATACCGCTATAATTAATCGCAACCGCAAAACCACCTAATAAAATATAACTTAAGGCCGTTTTAGCTTGGTCGCCTCCCATTCCCTCAATAAATAAACTTAACGTATCAATAAATGATAGTCCAGATGCCAATCCTGCAATAATACCTGAAAGTATTAAAGCAAGTAAGACATGCACGCGCAGCAAACTAAAAACAACTAAACTTAATACAGCAATTAATACAACCCACTCTAACATGGTTTCTTCCCCTCGCTTTTTCTTTTTCTTTAATACTTTACCATAGTAAAGTATCAGAGCGTTTGATGCAAGAGAAATTTAAAAATTCTTGATAAAACGCGTCAAAAGTGGTGCTGATGTTTTAACCAGTACCACTTGGATGAACGTACATCATTATCATTAAACCATTTTTAATATATCATAGATCATTTAACTTTCGTCTACTTATTGGAAAATGATTGTTACTTATGTAAAAAATAATACAAACAAGCTGTTTATCATAGCCAAAGCTATAACAAACAGCTTGTAAAAGAGATTGTCATATAAAAGAGTGTTTACTTAACGCTTCTATTCAACACTTTGTTTTATTTCTTCTATCATTTGTGTCACAGAGGTAATACCACCACTAGATAGATACCAGTAGTCTGGTGTTAAGTACGTAATATTACCTTCTGAGGCGGCTGTTGTGCCATTGACTAAATCATTGTCTAGCGTCGTTTCAGCTGTATAGTCGCCCCCTATTACCGCGTTACGGTCTAAGACATAAAGTAGATCAGGATTCTTTTCGGCAATATATTCAAAGCCTATGCTTTGTCCGTGATTAACTGCTTCAATAGTCTCATCAACCGGTGTCACACCTAACGCGTCATGAATGAGACCAAAACGCGAGCCTGGACCATAGGCATTAACTGAACCATCACTTGTCAAAATAATCAAACCTAACTTATCTTCTGGTACCATGTCTTTCACAGCTGTTGCTTCTGTCTTAACTTTTTCTACCGCTTCAGCTGCTTCTGTTTGTTTAGAGAAAATCTCACCCATTAACGTCACGTTCTTTTCAAATGAACCTAAGTAATCCGCATTATCCATTGTCACATACACCGTTGGCGCAAGTTCCGATAAATCATCGTATGCTTCCTGTGTCCGCCCCGAAATAATAATAAGATCTGGGTCTAAATTCGCCAGTGCTTCAAAATCCGGCTCAAATAATGTTCCGGCATTGGTATAATCATCCGAAGCAAATTGGTCTAAATAGCCAGGGACATTTGCTAAAGGTAAGGCATCAACTGTTACGCCTAGGTTATCTAATGTATCAAGTGTACCAAAATCAAAGACAGCGATTGTTTCTGGATTAACAGGCACCGTCGTTTCACCTAGTTCGTGTTCCACCGTTATTTCAGTAGGGGCATCCGCATCCTCATTTGTTTCTTCCGTTTGTTGTTCATCGTTCCCTGAATCATAAGTAGTTGATTCATCTGTTGAATCTTCTTGACAAGCGACAAGTACAAGACTTGCGATTAATGCAAATATTAATAGCATGAGTTTCTTCATAATAATATCTATCCCTTCTTTTTTGTTTGTGTTTTTTTAGTTGATTTTTTCCTTATCACTTATTTTGGGGCCCAGCGATCAGAAAAAAATCAGTGTCAAAACCATTAAGAAAAATATAAACAAATCCGACATTGATCAATATCTTGAATCTTGATATCCATGTCATACACTTCTTTTAACACACCATTACGAATAATTTCATCTGTCGGTCCTTTTTTAATAACTTTTCCGTCACGCAAGGCAACGATATAGTCAGAATAAACCGAAGCGAAGTTCACATCGTGTAACACAATCACAATCGTCTTTCCTAATTCATCGGCTAAGCGTCTTAGCACTTTCATGATTTGAACTGAATGCTTCATATCTAAGTTATTGAGCGGTTCATCAAGTAAAATATATTCAGTATCTTGGGCAATGACCATCGCAATATAAGCCCGTTGTTTTTGACCACCACTGAGTTGATCTAAAAATTTATTTTCCATCGTTTCAAGTTCCATATAGTGAATCGCACTATCAATCATTTTCTCATCAATATCCGTCAAGCGTCCTTGTGAATAAGGGAAACGACCGAAACTGACGAGTTGTCTGACTGTGAGTCTGACATTAATATCATTCGCTTGTTTTAAGATCGAGAGCTTTTTCGCTAATGCTTTATTATTTGTTGTAGACACTTCTTCGCCGTCGATTAAGACTTCCCCTTCATCTTTGGCGATAAGTCGACTCACAATCGATAGTAACGTACTCTTACCAGCACCATTAGGACCGATAAATGAGGTGATTTTCCCTTTAGGAATTGTCATAGACACATGGTCTACAACAGCCGTATCGCCATATAGTTTTGTTACATCTTTAATTTTCACCATGTTCTATTCTCCTTTAAGATAAGATATAAGAAATATACGCCTCCGACTAAGTTAATGACGACACTTAGTGTTGTTGAAAAATTAAATACGCGGTCAATAATGAACTGGCCACCAACAAGAGCAATGATGCTGACAAAAACAGTAGCTAAAATCAACACGCTATGTTTATATGTCTTAAACATTTCATAAGTAACATTGACGACAAGAATACCGAGAAACATAATCGGTCCGACTAAAGCCGTCGCAACGGCCATAAGAATAGCCACAATCACCATGAGTTGTTGTACCACACGGTTATAATCAACTCCTAGATTTACCGCATGACTTTTACCGAGTGATAACACATCTAAGTATTTCGTAAACCTTAATAAATAGAGTAAGGTGATGACAATAATACCAATGGACATATATAGAAGATCGGTTTGAACGTTATTGAAACTGGCAAACATCCGATTTTGAACAATTAAAAACTCACTGGGATCAATCAAGACTTGCATAAATGTGGATAAACTTTGAAAGAATGTCCCAAAAATGAGTCCAATTAACAATAAGAAATAAATATTATTCCCGCGTTTAAATAACAATTTAAATAATATAAGGGCAAACACAATCATGAGGCCAATGGAAAGAAAGAAATTAACGGTTTGATTGGTTGCTGAGAGGCTCGTTGAGCCGTAAAAGAAAATAATAAAGGTCTGAATTAATTGGTATAACGCATCAAGACCAATTAAACTCGGCGTTAAAATTCGGTTATTCGTAATCGTTTGAAAAATAATGGTCGCAATCGCAATAACGGCACCAGTAACGGCAATCGCAATAATCCGCGTAAATCGTCGCTCGAGAATGTATTGCCAATTACCCGTTAAGCCGACAAATAGGAACAAACTAATCGCTACGACACTACCAATTGCTAACAGTGTTAACTTTGTTTTATGACTCATAGGCTGACCTCCTCATGACAAGATAGAGGAAGATAAAACTTCCAACGACGCCGACAATAACACCAATCGCTACTTCATAAGGGAAAATAATCACGCGTCCAATAATATCACTGGCAAGAAGAAAGACAGCACCTAAGAGTGCCGTAAACGGCAAGCTATTCTTTAAATGATCACCGCGATACATCGAGACGATGTTCGGAATAATTAAACCAAGGAAGGGAATCGTGCCGGCGGTTAGAATGACAACAGATGTGATCAGTGCGACAATAATTAAGCCTGTATTCACGACAAGGTTATAATGAAGTCCTAAGTTCTTCGCAAAGTCTTCTCCCATTCCAGCAATCGTGAAACGATGGGCAAACATGTAACTAACAACCACAAGTGGCACACTGATATATAGTAATTCATAACGCCCTTCTAAAATCAGTGCGAAATTACCTTGGAGCCAACTCGACATATTTTGAATTAAGTCATTTTGATAGGCAATGAAAGTCGTGATGGAACCAACAATATTACCAAACATTAACCCTACAAGCGGGATAAAAATCGGGTCTTTGAATTTGACCTTGTCTAAAATTTTCATAAAAATCAGCGTGCCGGTGATTGAGAAGACAAAAGCAACAAGCATTCGTTCCATTGGTGAAGCCTGATGAAACAACATCATCGCCACTAATATACCTAAGCGCGCAGAATCCATGGTGCCAGCTGTTGTCGGTGAAACGAACTTATTCCGACTCAGCTGTTGCATAATGAGACCAGAGACACTTAATCCGACACCCGCAAGAATAATACTTATAAGCCTTGGAATCCGACTGACTAAAATGATTTGTTGTTGTTGAGTCGTCAAGTTGAAGATATCTGTAAAAGATAACGGAACAACACCGATAAAGATTGATAGAATAGATAAAATGATTAGGACGGGGATGAGCACTTTATATTTCACAGTAAAAACCCTTTTCTCTGTATTCGATAATGAGAGTCATTATCAATTAGTTGTTCTTATTTTATCATTTATTGACTGGGTGTCAATAGTTAAACTTAAAATATCAGAAAGTTTAGAAAGGATACAAAAAAGTTCAAGCAATATTTAATGGCTTGAACTCTTTTTATTATTTGCTTTTGACACATTATTTTCTGGCCTCATCTTAATAATCGAGGTAGTATCTTTTACCACAAGTAGGCCATATTTATATGTAGATAATCATGTATGTCACAATAGGCTTTCCTGTGAAACCTTCGCTTCTTCTAGGCTTACGTAAAGCATAACTTCACGAGCGAAATGCGTTCATTACCGACATATACTTCTATTACTCTCACCAAACCTGTAAAAGACACTCCTTGATTTGGTTAATATAAATCATAACTGACACCGGTTAAGAAAGATACCTAAACCTTTTTCACTTCTAGCAAGGTATTATTGAGGAGTGGCTTGTTTTTTACATGGCTTAACTAAGTACTTGTTTTCGATGACGCTTTATTTTATTCTTGGCCCATTCATAATGACTACAAGTAGCAGAAACACAATAGTTACCGATACTCGTCTTGCCACTCCAATCATAATAACCTTTTTCAAATAACTCTTTTTCATCTAAATTTATAATTATAGACATGATTTCCCTGTGACTATCTTTTACCATCTGTTCAGCATGGTCATACGACGTTATTTGATGTTTTTCCCAAAACATCATGTTCATGTCCCCATATGTTTTCCAATTGTATGGGGTTGGCAAAAAGGTGCTTGATTGGTTGTTCAGATTAGTGACTAGCCAATTTATAAGAAGTTGATGCCATTCATGAAGATGTATATAAACATCTCGAATATTTTTATCACGTGTCCAGTGTGCAGCTTGATCACTTTTAGGTTTATCAAAGCTAAAAGCTGCCACCTTATCTTCAGAACTTAAATCCTCTAACATATCAAACATCTGATTAAACTGTTGATACGCTTGTTCAATTAAGGCCTCTTTTGTCTTGGGTCTTACCATAAAATCTCACTCCCTCTATAAAATAAGTTATTCTTAAAATTCCGTTGATTTACTCCGTTTTTCTATCCAATATGATTTTAAACCACAGATTAGTCAAACCTAATTATTCAATAAATATTAAATATTGGAATGTGAGGCCCTGGTAAAAAACATCAATTGTCTATTTTCCATTAAATGTATAAAAAGATACGATCGCACGTGTGGATCTCCACTTATTCATGGCGGTGTACCCTCCCATGTCTCACGGCATCTATGTGCGCAAATTCCTCCTCTTATGATACTTATATAAACATAAATCACTGTGGTCGTTTTTCATTATACAACATTCAAATTGAGAAGACCCTTTTCTCTAGTGCACTTGCTGTTATGTCGAAAAAAATAATACCCTTCCCTTATAGATATGTGTTGCCATAGGAGAAGGGTAATCCATACTTGTGGATTATGAATATATGGTGGTTATTTTTTTACAACTCAATAAGCAGATCTTTATCAAAGAAATACAGCTGCCGTTTGTGTACTTTAATTGATAAAATCGCCTCGATGGCCTCCGTATATAAGTCTAATTGAACGCGATAACGTTCCACTAACGCTTGTCTTACTTTTTTAGTCACGTTTCCGGTAATGGTATCCGTTTTATAGTCTAATATTCCCCATCCATCAGTGGTTTTATATAACACATCAATCACACCTTGGATAAAGACATCTTCTTTATCGCCCTGCCAAGACGGGTCCACTTTACTGATGTCAACCATGTAACTAAACGGCGTTTCTCGTTCTAATACTTCTGCATCTTTCATCCGATTCACAACCGGTTGGTCTAAAAAGCGAAGAATATTATTCACGTCAATAGCGTCAACTTGTTCGTGGGTCAAAATTTCTTTTACTTCTAGTTCAGCTAAGTACTCGGTTAAACTCCGTTTATCCCACTGCTGGCTAAAGTTTATATGTTGCATCACTGTATGCATCGCCGTTCCTGCTTCTGCTTTTGTGAGTGTCTTTGCTTCTTGCATAAAGAGGGGGCGCTCTTTTTTGAATGGGCGAAGTTGTCTCACGAATTCATCGCTCGCATAAGGATCTTTTTCTTTTTGTCGACTTTTAATTTCCGTTACACTTTGTTTTGCTTGTTGGGTCGTTGCCAGTTGATGCGGATAGCGATAAGTAAGTCGCTCGCTCACTAAGCTATCTAAGCTTTCATCTGTTTGTTCTATAACTGTTTGAGACGTTAAATGATCAAACAGATCAATCGCTTGTTCCTTATTTTGTCGTTCATCTATTTGATAATCTTCACTATTCTTTTGACTAACAATAAATTGTGATGTGTCACCTTTTAAAGAATATTGAACAGGTGTATCCCCTCTTAATACCTCACCACTTTCATGGCGGACTAAGCTCATCGCGACCCAGTCTAAGTAAGACTGACTTTCTAACCGCATCGCTTGTGGTAACACATCTTGGTCGTGCGTGATCACCTCTTGATACTTTTTCACTTTTTTACTAAAGTCACGAACGGCCCCGATCATGACAAGCTTTTCTTTCGCCCGGGTTAAGGCCACGTATAAGACGCGCATTTCCTCAGCCCATTGTTCTTTCTTCATTTGTTCCCTAATAGCCCGGTACATAAGCGTTGGATACATTAAGCGCTTATGAGGATCGATATATTTACTACTAAAACCAAAATCTTTATGCAGTAAGTATTTCGCATTTAAGTCTTGCTTATTGAACTGTTTATCCATTGCGCCTAATATGACCATCGGATATTCTAATCCCTTACTCTTATGAATCGTCATTAACCGAACCACATCTTCTTTCTCACCAAGCGCACGGGCTGCTCCTAAGTCTTCCCCGCGTTCTTCCATCCGCTCAATCATTCGGAGGAAACGGTATAATCCACGGAAAGATGTCTCTTCATAGCCCCTTGCCCGGTCATACAGCGCGCGTAAGTTTGCTTGTCGTTGCCGGCCACCTGGCATCCCACTAACAAAATCATAGTAACCGGTACCACGGAAGATATACCAAATCAACGCGGATAAATCAAGGGTACGATTTTGTATTCGCCAATCAGCGAACTGATCTAAGAATACTTGTAGCTTCAGGGATAACTCATTGTCTTGTGTCTCCTGGTAGAGTTTTGTCGCTTCATAAAAACTCACTTTCTGGTTAGTTAAGCGAATTTGAGTAAGCTCCTCCTCATTAAGACCAACAATCGGTGACTTTAACACACTGGCGAATGGAATATCTTGTTTGGCGTTATCAATGATTTTTAATACATTTAACATCACTTGTATTTCAATAGCTTCTAAGTAGCCCGTATCAAGTTCAGCGTATACGGGAATACCTTGTTTCTTCAGTTCTTCCATAATCACCGGTGCATCGGTTAAAGACCGGAGTAAGATAACGATATCTCGGTAATGACAGGGGCGTGATTCAAGCGTATCCTTATCGAATATTAATGCCGGTTCTGTTTGGTCATGACCAATCCATTGTTTAATTTTCTCAGCATAAGCTCGCGCTTCAAGTTCAGCTTTATGCAAGTCCGCTTGATCATCATCCTCACTTGATTGGGACGCACGATTGATAATGATGAGTTCCGCTTCAGGATCAGCTTTTGCTTGTAAGTCATAGTTCGTATTTCCATAAATCAACTGTGAATCCTTATCATAGTCCATTTCACCAACAGTTTCGTCTAACAGTTGACGGAAGATAAAGTTTGTCGCATCTAAAACTTGTTTTCGACTACGGAAATTTTTCGCTAAATCAATCCGATGACCTGGTGATTGTGTTGTTTTAAATGTTTTAAACTTAGTGAGAAATAGACTAGGCTCGGCGTGACGGAAACGATAAATCGACTGTTTCACATCCCCTACCATAAATAAGTTACCCGGATTCTCTTTCGTAATCGCCCGTAGAATTGTCTCTTGAACCATGTTCGTATCTTGGTATTCATCAATGAGTACTTCCGTGAACTTTTGTTCTAGCTGACGAGCAATATCTGTTTTTTCAATCCCCACCGGTGTTTTAGCAATTAAAACGGCTAAAGCAAAATGTTCTAAGTCATTAAAATCAACAAGGCCTCGTTCTTTCTTTTTCTCTTGATACCCTGATTGAAAGGCTTTAACAAGTTCAACTAATGTTTTCACTGTCCCGGTCATTGATTGGATGTCTTGCTCCTGATCAGCTAAGCTACGGGTGAAAAAATCCCCTTTTAAGTCCGTGAGTAATTTCTTTAAGCGATCACGGTGCTCTTTAAATTGTGATTTTAAGTCTGGGTCACATTCAACCTTTTTCCTTGAAAGAGCTTTAAACTTCACCTCTGACATCGCGTCAGTTAAAGTTTCCCAACCACGTTTATTCGCTTCCATTAGTTTATTAATGAGTGCAATGTCACTGTCATACGCTTCTCCGTAATGGTAAGGTCCATCTGGTAAGAGGGTAATCACGTGACATTTCTCCGCTTCTTTTTTTGCTTGTTCAAGCGTATCCGTGACTTTATCTACGATAATTTTAAACCATGGACTATTTGTTATTCCATCACGCAATTCATAATTTGAAGCAATCTCATCAAGCCATTCGGTTGGCCATGGGTTTTTCATCGCAAAATCATTCAACTTTAAGATGATAGATTCAACATCTTGGTCGTGACGATCACTGCTGAAACGGTCGACAACATCAAAAAAGGATGCTTGATCTTCATTTTCTTCACTATACCAATACTCAAATAAATCTTCTAACACTTCCTGGCGTAATAGATCAGCTTCTAAATCATTCGCAATACGAAACCCTGGATCAATATCTAATTTATAACTGTAGCGCTTAACTAAATCCAAACAAAACGAGTGCAGCGTTGAAATGGACGCTTGTTGTAAGAGGGTGGCTTGCTTTTTCAAATGATCCGACGTTGGATTTTCTTCAAGTGCCGCATCAAGCGCCAGTTGCACCCGTGTCCGCATTTCTTGGGCCGCAGCATTCGTAAATGTGGCGACCATTAATTCATCAATATTAACAGGATCCTCTGTATCAATAACTTTTTGAATAATGCGCTCAACTAATACGGCTGTTTTACCAGAACCTGCCGCAGCGGCAACTAAAATATCTTGTCCTTTAGTATAAATAGCTTCTTGTTGTTGTTCTGTCCACTTAGGCATTAGCGGTTCCCCCGTTCTCTTAGATTTTGAAATAGTGTTTCTTCATCAACATCAGGTAATGTCCGGTAATGATGTTCATCCAATGATGGATCAAACTGGCAAACAGATTTAAACGGACAATACGTGCAGGCCGTTTGATTTTGTTTTTGGTACGGGTTTAACGAAACATCACCCGAAGAAATGCTCAAGCCTGCATCGGTAATTTTTTCTCGCACATATTTTTGGAGCTGGTCAAAATCTTCAAGACTGCGCGTTTTTGACCGACTGCCAAGTGAGCCATCTTTTTTGATTTCAAACGGAGCCACAGGACTACTTCCTGATTCAAGTGCTGTGTCCATTAATTCAACAATGCGGGCATCATCAATTAGTAATCCTTGCATTTTATATAGTTTAAATAACTCTTGTTCTAACTTATCTGACGGAATGATATCCGGTTGACTGAGCAGTTGGTCATGGACGTGGAAATAAAGTACGCCAGCTGGCGTTGCTTTTAACCCTAGCCAGTGCTCAGAATTTTGTAAGAGAACATCTAAGTAGGCCAGCATTTGTAGCGATAAGCCGTAATAGACGTCAACGAGATCTAAACTCTTCTTACTTGATTTATAATCAATGATGCGTAAATAGAGTTGATCGTCAACTTTCGCTTGGTCAACCCGGTCAATCCGTCCTCTTAAAATAAGTTCATACCCATTCGAAAGTGTCGTTCTGACGGGTGCTAATGGACTGTCTGCTAGGCCAAAGCCAACTTCTAACCCAATCGGACTAAAGCGCGTTCGGCGCGCTTGTTCACTTAAAATAAAAGTTGCTCGAGAGATGACGGTTTCTAATTTTTGTTTCATATATTGATAGCGATTCGAGCTATGCAAAATTTGATGTTGTAAAACAGGTGATAGTCGTTCCATCACACGCTTGGCGTAATCCCCTGCTTCTTGTTCATTTAAGTCTGCAAATTGTTTTTCTTCAACCTGAACCCACTCGGTAATTTGTTTCAACGCCTCGTGGAATAATTGGCCAATGTCTGGCGCATCAAGTTTATAAGTTTTTCTTTCTTCGAGCTTAAGGCTATGCTGGGCAAAGTGTTTATAGGAACATTGGTAATACTGTTCCATGCGTGAGACACTTGTTTTAATTTTCTTTTGATAAATCTCATCTACCGTTGTTTGTTTTAAATCTGTCGGAAGGTTTTTATAATACAAACTATTTGTCATTGCCCTTAGCACATCGACTTGGTCTGTTTTCACGAACCAATTAAACACACTCCACCACACATCATCAATAGGGTATGAACGATTGAACTTTGCTAGTTGAGCGGTGAGCGCTTGACGCGCTTTTGTTTCTGTCGAAATAAATCTGAATGGGTCAATCATTTCTTCTGGATCTTGTAAAATCATTTGTTCTGGTGTTTCAGGGAAAATCTGATACATTCGCTTAATTAAGCTTGCTGGCATCTTTGCTTTACCTTCCGTATCACTTAACGTATAACTGAGCCATAGCTTTTGTTTAGGTGATGTGACGGCTAAATAAATATAAAACCAATCATCAATTAATTGCTCAGTTTCACTATCGGCGAGTTTTAACCCCTGTGCTTCGAGCGTGTGTCTTTCCTCTTCTGTTAAAACCGTATCCTGATTCGGGCGTTTTGGCCATGCCCCTTCATTCACACCAATTAAAAAGCTAACCGCAACATCCGGCATCCGTGAATGATCAATCGAACCAACAATCACATGGTCAAGTGTTGGGGGGACATGTTGAAAGGTAAGGCTATCCAGCCCTGTTTCTATCACTTCTTTTAGTGTCTCTATTTTAATC
>JBNJFJ010000016.1:0-29421 GCA_051746745.1 Bacillota bacterium
AGTAGTGAGAAATAGGTGAGTGATTCAAAAGTCGTCCCTCCATAACTGGAATCTTCTTTAGTCTATGAAGGTAACGACTGATTCATGTTTTTAATTCACAAAAGTAATAGATTTCTTTCTAGCTTTAAAAACCGCGTAACTTTAAATACTGGAGTGCATACATTGTTTTTAAATCATGAATTCGCTCATCTTTAACGAGCTGATCAAGTTCAGCCATGGTATACGACTGACAATCTAAAAACTCATCGTCATCAAGGGCTTTCTCTTCTGTCACGGGGATTAATTGATCGGTATAATATAAATAAATCCGTTCATCACAAAAACCAGGCGTCGTATAAAACGACGTGACATATTCTAATTGTTCTGTGGTAAATCCTGTTTCTTCTTCTAATTCTCTTACCGCGGTCACCTCCGGTGCTTCACCTGGTTCAAGCTTACCTGCTGGCACTTCGACTAATGCTTTTTCAAGCGGTTTACGGTATTGTTCTACCATCAGAATCCGGTTGTCTTCTGTCACCGCGATCACCGCAACAGCGCCTTGATGTTTCACTAGCTCACGGATCGACGTTTCACCGTTAGGTAATAAGACGTCATCGACACTAACCTTGATTATTTTCCCGTCAAATATCTCTTTTGATCGTATTGTCTTTTCTTCAAATTTACTCATGTCTATTCCTCCTATGTATGATGACACTTTGGCTTACTGTACCGAATTATTTGTATTTATGCCAGTCCATCTCACTCTCACTTAACAATTCTTCAAACGTTTTATTTTTCTCACGTTCGATGGCCGCCTTAGTTTTGGCTTGTTTCTGTCGCTCGATTGTATCTGCTTCATCTTTTAATAACTTTGACTTCATTTGTTCAAGTAAATCGACTTCTTTTTTACCAAACCGTTCTTCCGCCTCTTGTTTCATCTTTTTCACTTCACGTTTACGCACGGATTAAAACCTCCCTCTTGTTGGTATCGGTGTTATTTTTTATTAAAGGCGCCTTGCATAAAGAATTCTAACGTGCGCGGAAATAAGGCATGAATTTTACTGCCGACACTCATCCAAAACGGTAAATTCAACTCGCGTTTATTCGTATAGAGTAACTGGTCAATTTTAGTTGCGACTTTTTCTGGTGTCAGCATAATTTTTTCAACCGCTTGTTCATAGTGACCCGATTCGTCAGCCGTCTTAAAGAAAGATGTCTTCACAGGTCCGAGGTTAACGGTAGTCACCGCAACATTGGTCGCTTTTAGTTCAAGCCTTAGCGCATTGGAGTAACCAATCACCGCATGTTTTGTCGCCGCATAACTACTCGCTTTCGGTGTCGCTAATTTACCTGCGATTGAGCCGATATTAATAATATGCGCCTTTGTCTTTTGTTTAATGAATTCTGGGATAAGCAAACGATTCAGCTCCATCATCGCCAGTACATTTAATTGAAACATGTTGGCGGTCGTTTCCTTCGACGTACCTGTTGCATATTCAAATAGCCCGAAGCCCGCGTTATTAATAATGATATCTATTGACCCGACATCTGTTAAGATCGTTTCAACGAGTCGCTCTAGCTTATCTATCTCTGTTAAATCGACGGAGTAGGTAAAGACTTTTGCGCCATTTTGAGTTAAGTCTCGCGCCAAGTCTGTAAGCAAATCTTCACTTCTCCCGATTAAGACTAGTGTGCGGTTATTTCTTGCCAGCTGATAACTTAATGCTCGACCTAGCCCTTTCGTGGCACCGGTGATAAGAATCGTATCTTTTTTCATCGTTACCCTCCTTTTTACTGTTTTCTCTCTTCTTATTATGCTACGATTTAAAAGAGACTGCAAACAAAAGTTGAGGTGAGGTTAGTGACACTGATTTATGCACATCGAGGGGCAAGCAAGTACGCGCCAGAAAATACGCTATCGAGTTTTAATAAAGCATGGGCGTTAGATGCTGATGGGATTGAGACAGACGTTCAATTAACGAAAGATCATGCGGTCGTGGTAATCCATGACCCGACCGTCGACCGGACGACGGCTAGCGACGGAAAGATAAAAGATTACACGTTACAAGAACTCGTAGGATTATCTAATGGCGAATGGTTTGATCAAGCCTTTCGCGACGATAATATTTTATCTTTAAAAGAGCTTCTGGATTGGTGGAAAACGACACCGCTTTATTTAAATATTGAATTAAAAAGTCATCGTTATAATGACCACGGGCTCGTCAAAGAAACAGTTACACAGCTAAACCATTTGAAGCACCAAAAAAAATTAACATTGTCTAGTTTTAATGCCGCGTATTTAAAACAAGTCAAAGCATTAAATCCCGACATCACGACCGGCTACCTAACGAAAAAACAACTGAGTGAACGAGTGTTAAGAAAGCACCTGGACTATATCGACGGCATCCACCTACATTATAAAGCTTTTACGACAGATTACTTAAAACTCGCACATGACCTAGGGCTCTATCTACATCTCTATACGGTCAATGATAACGTCTTATTTAATGACTACTTACAGGCAGGTGTCGACGGGATAATTACCGATGACCCGGCGCTTAGATTATCGCCAGGTATTGACGACTAAACCCAGGTATTTACAAAGAGGTTTTTCACATATTTTACACTAAAAACAATGAAGGAGCGATTTCCTATGGCGAAATTATTTGAACCATTAACGATTAAGAACATTACTTTAAAAAATCGCATCGTGATGTCACCGATGTGTATGTTT
The DNA here is from genome assembly GCA_051746745.1 of Bacillota bacterium. Lineage (GTDB taxonomy): Bacteria > Bacillota > Bacilli > Bacillales > Amphibacillaceae > Halolactibacillus. Next base: position 2,714 of record JBNJFJ010000016.1, read on the forward strand.
TCTGTTGAAAAAGAAGATGGGGTTGTTACCCCGTTTCACGTGACGCACTATGAGTCACGGGCGGTTGGCGGGACAGGTCTTGTGATGATTGAAGCGACCGCCATTGAACCACGCGGACGAATTCAACCGACAGACCTCGGCATTTGGACAGATGAACATATTGACGGATTACACATATTAACGGAGCGGATTCACGCCCACGGAGCGCACGCCGCGATTCAACTTGGCCATGCAGGTAATAAAGCAAAAACAAACGATCAACCCATCGCCCCGTCTAGTGACGATGATGGTGTGACCGCAATGACACCGCAAATGATTGACCAGTTGATTGATCAATTTAAAGTCGCCGCCATTCGTGCAAGAAAAGCGGGCTTTGACATCATTGAACTGCATGCGGCGCACGGCTACTTATTAAATCAATTCCTATCACCCCTTACGAATAAGCGAAACGATGAGTATGGTGGCACAAAAGAAAATCGTTACCGCATCGTCAGCAAAGTGATTGATGCTGTTAAAACTGTCTTTCATGGTCCTTTGTTTGTGAGAATTTCTGCAGATGAATATCATGAAGCTGGTAACACCGCTGAAGATTTTATTTATTTTAGCCAGCGTATGAAAGCCCAAGGGGTGGACCTCATCGATGTTTCTACGGGCGGAATCGTGAACGTACCCATCAATGTCTTTCCTGGCTATCAAGTGTCTCACGCTGAGATGATTAAACACGCAGCAGAGATTCTAACAGGTGCAGTTGGTATGATTACAGAAGCCAAACATGCCGAGGAAATTTTAAATAATCACCGGGCGGATCTCATTTTTATTGGCCGGGAACTATTACGTCATCCCTACTGGCCAAAAACTGCGAGTGAGGCATTAGCTGTTGAAATAGAAGCACCAACGGCGTATAAGCGAGGGTGGGCTTGATGCATGTCACTTTTTTAGGAACGGGTTCTGGCCTCCCTTCAAATAAGCGTAATGTGTCGAGTTTAGCGCTTGATGTAACGGAGAAAGGGGAAGGGATATGGTTATTCGATTGCGGGGAAGCGACGCAACATCAAATATTAAAAACACCGATTAAACCACGTAAAATTAGTAAAATTTTCATTACCCACTTACATGGAGATCACATATACGGATTACCGGGTTTATTATCTAGCCGCGCTTTTCTAGATGGCACCTCTCCTGTTGATATATACGCGCCTAAAGGTTTACAAACATTTATTGAGACAGCACTTCAAATAAGTGGCACGCACCTGCCTTATCCTATTTACTACCATGATTTAGTTGACGGCGCAGTGTTTGAGTCAAAGAACTTTAACATTCATGTCAAACAATTGAATCATGGTCTCCCTTCTTTCGGATTTAACGTGCGCGAACATAATCAACTGGGAGAATTAAACGTTCAGAAGTTACAAGCACTAGGACTTAAACCTTCACCTCTTTATCAACAAATCAAAGCCCAACCAAAAACAACCTTACCTGATGGGCGCGTCATTCAACGCCAGGATGTTGTCGGTCCAGACAAAAAGGGGCGCGTGATCAGTATTCTTGGTGACACAGGTCCGGTTAAGGATTTAGTTAAGTTTATTAAAGGCAGTCAGTTGCTGGTTCATGAAGGAACCTATGAACCAGCCCTCGTCGACCTTGCTAGAAGTCATGCTCATAGTACGATTGATGAAGCATGTGAACTTGCCAAGTTAGCTAACGTAGACCAACTGATTATTAATCACTTATCTCAGCGCTATGACCCGCTTCAACTAAATAGCTTGTTAGAAGACGCCCAGAAGATTTTTAAAGCAACCGCCTTTGCTTATGACTTTATGACTTATACTGTCCCAAGGCGATCTTAAGACAAATAGCCACCCACCATTATATAGGTGGGTGGCTATTTGTCTTGTCGATAGTCATCCAAGAAATCTTTTTGAAAACTGGTCGTTGGTTGATCCGATTCGTTGTCACTCGATTTTGATAACTGTGTTTTTTTCTCAGAAAAACGCTCAAACGGGTTATACCCATATTTATCTGTCAATTGTTGAATCGTCGATTCCAATTGTTCATTTTTTAAGTGGTCTTGATAGTGAAACAAATCCAGTTGTTCGTAGTAATATTTTTTCTCAATCAGACCTTGAACCGTCACCCCAAGAAGACGAATCGCATCACCATTCCAATGCGTTTCAAATAGTTGTGTTGCTAGACCATAAATATCTTCTGCTTGTTCAATTGGCCGATGGACGGTGACACTCCGCGTAATTGTTTTACGGTCATAATAACGAATCATCAGCTGTACCGTCTCACCGATATACGCTTTCCGCTTCAGCCGGGTCGAGACTTTATTTGATAATTTACGAATCAAGGATAACAAGATGGTTTCATCGATCGTATCCTGTCTTAATGTTTCTGAATTCCCAACACTTTTAAAATCAAACACACTGTCGGGATCAACTGGACGATGATCTTCACCATTGGCACGTTTAATTAACCGAACGCCATTGATACCAAGGACGCGTTTTAAAACAACGTCATCCGCCCCAGCTAAGTCACCGATTGTAAAAATGTTTATCTGGTTAAGCTTTTCCTTTGTTTTAGCACCAACCCCGTGCATCTCACCAACATCTAATGGCCACAGTACGTGAGCGAGCTCTCTTTTTCTTAGCACCGTAATGCCGAGCGGCTTTTTCATGTCTGAAGCCATCTTGGCTAAAAATTTATTCGGGGCAATCCCGATACTACACGGTAAATCTAATTCATTTAACAAACGTTGTTGTAATTTTTGAGCGATTTCTAGCGGACTCCCTTGTGCCTCACAGTCAGTAATATCTAAGTACCCTTCATCTATAGAGACAGGCTCAACTTTCTCGGTGATATCTGCCATAATTTTAAACATGGCCTTCGATGCTTCGCGGTAACGTTCAAAGTTAGGTTTTAAGACGAGGAGTTCTGGACACAGCTTCTTCGCTTGAAAAAGTGGCATGGTCGTCTTAACACCTTTTGCTCTTGCTTCATAACTACTCGTCACGATAATACCACGGCGCTCCTCAGGGTTCCCAGCTATGGCAAGCGGTTTTCCTTTTAATGAAGGATCATACGCCATTTCAACTGAAGCATAAAAACTATTCATATCGACATGAAAAATGACCCGCCCTTTTTTCGGATAATAACTCACGATGTCTGTCTCTCCCCTCTTAAGAACAACCGTTCTAGACCTATCGTATCACAACCTTAAACTAAAAGGGAATCGATGTGTTTGTGGCGCAGTTAAAAAATAAAGGAGGCTGGATATGACAAACACACTCAATTATTCATTGAAAAACCACATCCTGTTCGGGGATGTGGTTAGGGTCATTAAGCTTCCTGTGCGACTGTTTTAATAATGTGAACCACAAGTTCAGAAATTTTAACGAGTTCCTGAATCGGCATTGTTTCATTGGTTGTATGAATATCACTATAACCTACCGCCAAGTTTACCGTTGGAATCCCGAAGCCAGAAATAATATTAGCATCACTGCCTCCACCGCTTGTTTTTACAACAAACTCACGATCAATCTGCCCAATTGCTGCTTTAGCTATTTGAACCACTTGGTCTGACTCATCACGCTTAAAGCCTGGATACATGTATTCCGTCTCCACTTCAGCGCGACCTCCCATGTCAGCGGCAGCCGATTCAAAGGCGTCAACCATTTGTTTCACTTGTTGAACCACTTTATCTGAATCAAGCGAACGTGCTTCTGCTAATACTTCAACATAATCACAAACAATGTTTGTTTTATCTCCGCCTGAGAAGCGGCCAATATTTGCCGTTGTTTCCTTATCAATCCGGCCAAGTGGCATACGACTAATGGCGTTTGATGCCATTGTAATGGCTGATACACCTTTTTCTGGTGCAACACCTGCGTGGGCTGTTTTTCCGTGTAGTTTGGCAAACACTTTCACTTGCGTTGGTGCAGCAACAATCACGTCACCAACCGGTCCATCACTATCAAGCGCATAACCAAAATCAGCATGAATCATCTCTTTATTCAATGCTTTCGCCCCAACAAGACCCGATTCCTCACCGACCGTTATGACAAATTGAATGTCACCATGGGCAATGTTTTGTTCTTTTAAGACGCGAATGGCTTCAAAAATGGCCGCAAGGCCTGTTTTATCATCGGCGCCTAAAATCGTTGTCCCGTCTGATTTAATCACGTCACCATCAATCAGAGGTTTCACGCCTTTACCAGGTACAACCGTATCCATATGTGACGTAAAGTAAATCGTTGGTACATCTAAATTACCTTTTAATGTACAGATTAAGTTGTTAGCTCCAAAGCCTGTCGCTTCTTTAGCCCCATCTTCTTCTACTTCAACACCAAGTGATTCGAATAAGGCTTTTAATCTCGTTTGAATTGTGCCTTCATGACCCGTTTCTGAATCAATTTGAACGAGGGTTAGAAATTCATCCACGATACGTTGTTCATTAATCATTTTGTCAATTCCCTTCAGTTTCATTTTTTCTCCTTCTACGTTACTCCATCGATTGTGATTTTGTCAATGATGCCAGTATCGTGAACACTTAACATACCTGCACATAAATAACCGCTTACAATAACGCGCACGTATAGAAGAAGTTTTACTTGTATCTTTTGCCGATTCGCGCTAAAATAAGCATAGAAATTATTTTGAAAGACTGTTTGAGTAGAAATAATCTTAAAACTGTTAATCGTTTTTAAAACTTATATCATGCTTGGAGGTTTACAAATGGCAAAGCACACACAAAAAGCACCACAAGAACAAACAAGAAAGCCCTCAAAACGTGAACGTCGCCAAAAAATCATTGTTTACGTCATGATTCTTGCGATGCTCGGTTCAGCATTGGGCTCTGGTTTAGCCTTCATTTTATAATGTCACAACCGACAAACGTCAGGACCCATTACGGGACCTGACGTTTTTTTATAACCTATATGTCAATCACGTACTTCAATCAATCACATCTTTTACGGTTTGGTTTTTGATGGCAAGATAATGATCAATTTCATTCAGTAACTGAAATAAATCTGCACGGATTTCAAACTCTTCACGCGTTTTCGGTAAATCTTGCTTTTCGAAACGTTCCAATAAGTCATCGACATAACTGATATGATATTCGACAGGATTTTCAGGGTAAATCGCATCAGCTAAATCATCGAATAAATCAGCAATTAATTTTGCTTGTTTCACCGAAACCATTTGCGGGCGCATCACTTTTAACATGCGCTCCAATGAGTGCAGTTGAATATCACGCATCGAAAAATAACGGCGTCGGTAACTGGTACTTTTTGAAAAACTGTTCTCCAGATCCCGTTGCACCAAATCATCTGCTTCTTTTAACACTTTCTTTGTAGCCTCGAGTACAGCGGTATTAATCATCGTACTTTCTCCTCTTAAATACGAAGCAATACTTCGGAAAAATGTTTGGTAATTCGCTTCAACATCTTTACGGAACTCAATGAATTTGTTATCTAAGTTCGGCATATATAGATTTAATAAGAGCGCCACCCCAATACCGATAAACATAATGAGTGATTCATTGATGATAATCTCTAAGTCCACACGTCTTGCGGCATAAAAATGAAATAATATGACGAGACTGGTTACAATACCTGGTGTAATATGTAATTTATTCGTGACCGGAATAAACAATAACAACAGCAATCCAATCGTTAGTGGTGAATAACCAATCCATTCAAAAATGACATAAGCATACACCATGGATAATAAGCCGGCCGCAATCCGGTGCCAAGCAGTTAAAAATGATTGTTTTCGTGTTGGTTGTATACAAAGTACAGCAATAATCCCAGCCGAACCGTAACTATCGAGTTGTAACATCTCAGCAATCCATACAGCCGCTGGTGCTGCAATCGCTGTTTTTAGTGTGCGATAACCTATTTGCATCCCCTCACCCCTTTTTCTTATTCTTTATCTACTTGCGATTTTTATTATACCTTACTCTTGTCGTTTTTTCATGTTAAAACGGTCCAAGCACTTTTCGCCTGGACCTTTTTGATTATAATTTAAACCGGTAAAGCTGCTCTTTTAACCTGAGGGATAAATGTTCAAGTGTGTTTGCTTGTTCATCTAACTCATCGACCGCGCGCTTTTGTTCTTCAATTGTCGCTGTTGTTTCCTCAATACTTGCGGAACTTTCTTCACTAATATTTGCAACTTTTTTTACACTCCCGTGGATCGATAGACTACTTGCATCCACTTGTTGTAGTTGCGTCTTCATCTGTTCAATGACATCATTTAATTCCGTTACTTGGTCATTGATTGTCGTGAAATTCGTTTTTGATTTCGTTAATTCTGTCATACCTTGTCCAGTTTCTTTGACTGTTTCTTTTAGTGCGTGATTGACGAGACGCGATTCATCATTCATTTCAACGATAACCGTTTCAATATCTACTGCTGCTTTTGACACTTGTTCAGCGAGTTTTCTAATTTCATTGGCGACAACCGCAAAACCTTTGCCCGCTTCACCGGCACGTGCGGACTCAATTGCCGCATTCAAGGCGAGCAGATTGGTTTGTTCTGTGATGTCGTTAATAACAGAAGTTAAATCAACAACCGCTTTTGTTTTTGCTTCTAGCGACTGCATTCGACTATTCGCTGTTTCAACATCTTGGTTAATGCTTTTCATCTGCTTAAATGAATGATCCATCTGTGATAAGCCATCAACGGATGATTGTTTCACTTCTTCGGAGAAACGTTTCAGTTGATCTGATTGCGCGAGCATGGCTTCTGTTTCTTTTGTCAACGATTCTGTATAGAGGGAGATATCATTCGTTAATTGGGCTTGTTGTTCTGCCCCTTCAGCAATTGAGGTCATCACATCATTAAGCTGGGTCGTTCCTTCCGTTAAGGCACGACTTTCTAATGATAGTTGTTTTGATTCACCATCTAAAGCATCTGCTTCTTTTGTCGTTGTTTTCACAAAATCACGTAAGTTATCGACCATGGTTGAAATACTAGCAGCCAAGGTGGCCATTTCACCTGTTGCTTTTACATCGACCACTTGATTTAATTCACCATCAGCAACCCTTTCAGCCGTTTTGGCTAACGTGATAATCGGTTTAGCCAGTGAATGAGCTAATATGAGTGCCGTAAAAATAACTGCCAGTAAGGTGACGCCTGCGACAATCAAAATAATTTGGCGTAAATTTGCGACTGGGGCTAGCGCCAGGCTCGTAGGTTCTGTCACAATGAGAACCCAATCATTGCCTTGATAGTTTTGATAGCCGCTACTTTTACTATAACCAATCAAACTATCGACACCTGTACTTGAATCGGTGTGAATACTCCCAACCTCTCCTTTTTCAAGTGCATTGATCTGTTTATACAATGAAGAATCAGACTCAAGTGATGACGTTTCTGGTTCACCTTCAACCGAGGCACTCGTTGTTGTGTCCGCAAGTTGTTCACCCGCTTGATTGACTAATTCAACCGTCACATTATCACTCGCAATCTGATTGACTTCATCCCAAATATATCGAATTGGGAATGCCCCGCGTAAGACACCGTTATTATCCATCGGATAATAAATATATATCACTTGTTCACCTAAGGCATCATCGTATAAGGCGTCTGAGACAGCCACCTCACCAGACAATGCTAGCTCTAACGTAGGGAGTGGATTGACCGATTCTTGTGATGTATCTTCTATCACATTACCGCTCGCATCAAACACTGTGAGACGCCCGAAATAAGCTTCTTCACGAAGAGCCAAACTCAAGCTATTATTTCCATCCGGGCTTGATATTAAGCGTTGTTGTAATACATTTAAATCATATGTACGCTCATACATAAAACGGTCCAATTTCTCCATATGTATTTCGGCTGTCGTTGCGACTTTTTCACTGACTTCATCTGTTAAAGCTTCAGATGCTAATAAGTAGACAAGTCCACCGATAACGAAAATCGCTAGAAGTGACACGATACTAAACGCCACCGTCAGTCGTTGTCTAATCCCTCTTCCTGTTTTTTGTTTAGTTACTTGATCTATATTCTCCTTTGATGATGTCTTCTTTATTTTTTTCGACATACACCTACCCCTTTCATGTGAAACATTACACAATTATAAATGAATTGACACAAACATTAAATACTTTTTATACATTTTTTAATATAAATGTCATAATAAGTGGCGGCATTCCTTTAGTCTCATGTCATAGCACCATTCACTGCGACTGGATATAACAAATAACTCCACACTGAAGAAACAATCATATCTATCATTAAAAGTACGTTAGACTATGGTTAGTCATCAGCAAATATTTCTCATCGGTCATTACATGATTTACTAATTACTCTGAAAAGAGCTTATGGTGTTCTGTTCACCCTTTTATCTTGCTTATTTGTCAGATTGGTGATTGCAAGTGTTATACGAAATAAGACAATTCATAATGAAGGTGACAATAGTTCATTGAGAAATCCCAAATAATTAGAAACAGCTCTTTAACTATAGAAATAGATAAAGTTTGCTCATAAAGAAAAAGAGTCAAAATGATTGACTCTTTTTCCCATTAGTCTATAAATATACATTAATATATAGGTGTTGTATCTCCTGAAATATTCTCAAGAATTTCTTTGACATGTGACATAAACCGGCCACAGATAACGCCGTCTAATACCCTGTGATCAAGTGACAGACATAAATTCACCATATCACGAGCAGCGAACATATTATTAATGATCACCGGACGCTTCACAATGGACTCGACTTGAAGAATGGCCGCTTGTGGATAATTGATGACCCCCATGGATTGTACCGAACCAAAGGTCCCGGTATTGTTCACTGTAAACGTACCGCCTGTCATATCTTCTTTCGTTAACTGTCCGTGTTTTGCTTTATGCGCGAGCACATGAACATCTTTTGCGATACCTTTGATGCTTTTTTCATCGACATTCTTAATGACAGGCACATACAATTCTGTTTCATTGCCAACCGCAATCGATAAATTAATATCTTTATGTTGGACAATGGTATCCCCTTGCCAAGAACTGTTTAGTTCTGGGAACTTCTTCAATGCTTTGGCGACCGCATTTAAAAAGAAGGAGAAGTACGATAAGTTATAGCCTTCTTGTTCTTTAAACTTAGCTTTTTCGGCATTACGATAGTTGACTAAATTAGTTACATCGACTTCAATCATCATCCAAGCGTGTGGGATTTCTGACGTTGCCCGGACCATATTTTCAGCAATCGACTTCCGAATGCCCGTCACCGGAATTTCACGGTCTCCTTTAAATTCAGGACGAGGTGCTTGGTTTTTATTCGTTTGCGTGTTCTTCGTTTTAGGTATCGGTTGAGATGTTGTCTCACTTAGTTTGTCACTTGTTGAGTCTAATACCTGTTTTTCAACAAACGCCTCAACGTCTTTTCTTGTAATCCGACCATTTAAGCCTGTACCAGTGATCGTACTAAGATCAATACCGTGTTCACTTGCTAAGCTTAATACTTTAGGTGAATAGCGTTTCTTCATCGATTGATTTTCACTTGGAACAGCTTGTTCTTGCTTATTTGATTTTTCTTCTTTCTCTTCGCTTTTAGTTGCCTCTACTTCTTCTACCTCAATATGGCAAATCGGCGTCCCAACAGCAACGGTTTCACCCTCGGTCACAAGACACTCTTTAATAATGCCTGTAAAACTTGAAGGGACTTCAGCGTTGACTTTATCGGTCATGACATCAACCAGCGGTTGATAGATATCGACAGCATCACCGGCAGAGACAAGCCATTGACTGACCGTACCTTCTGTCACACTTTCGCCGAGTTGTGGCATGTTCATTGTTTTTAACGTCATGGTGCTTTCCCTCCTCTACTAATACACGGCGACTTCTAACATTTTTTCATACACTTTATCTTCACTGACCATAAATGCTTTCTCAAGTGGCGGTGCATAAGGCATCGCTGGCACATTCGGTGCCGCGAGTCTGAAAATAGGCGCATCGAGGTCAAATAGACAATGCTCACCGATGATCGCTGATACCTCACTAATAATACTGCCTTCTTTATTGTCTTCTGTGATGAGTAAGACTTTGCCTGTTTTTTTCGCCGCCTCAATGATTGCTGCTTCATCTAGCGGATAGACGGTACGTAGGTCGAGCAGTTCAACCTCGTAGCCTTGTGCCGCTAACTTTTCAGCCGCCTTTTTACTAAACTCTACACATAGACCATAGGTAATGACCGTTAAGTCATCGCCTTCTCTCACGGTATTGGCCTTGCCAATTTCAATCACGACTTCTTCATCTGGAATATCTTCTTTTAATAAGCGATAGGCTTTTTTATGTTCCAAGTACAGCACAGGATCTGGATCTCTAATGGCCGCTTTTAATAAACCGAGCGCATCCTTTGGTGAGGATGGCATAACAATTTTCAGACCCGGTTGCGAGGCAAATAAAGCTTCAAGTGACTGAGAATGATACAGGGCGCCGTGTACCCCACCACCATAAGGTGCACGAATAGTTATTGGACAGCTCCAATCGTTATTCGAACGGTAGCGCATTTTAGCTGCCTCTGAAACGATTTGATTGACCGCTGGTAAAATAAAATCAACAAACTGAATTTCGGCAATTGGTTTCATGCCGTACATACTAGCACCAATACCAACCCCTACAATCGCTGATTCAGCAAGAGGTGTATCAATGACCCTCGTTTGTCCAAACTCTTCGTATAAGCCTTCACTGGCCCGAAAGACACCACCACGTTTACCTACATCTTCTCCTAATAAAAACACATCGTCATCACGGCGCATTTCTTCTTTCATCGCACGGTTGATTGCTTCTATATAAGACATCACTGTCATATTATCCCCTCCTATTGGTGATACACACCATCAAATAATGTTGCTTCATCGGCATACGGTGCCTCATCAGCATAGGTTGTAGCTTCATCGATTAATGTTTTAATTTTTGTTTCATAACTCGCTTCAATTTCATCGGTTAACACACCTTGTTGTTTTAATTGCTGTCTGAAGATAATCAAGCCATCTTTTTCCTTTGCTTCATCAACTTCTTCTTTCGTACGGTACGTTAAATCATTATCATCACTTGAGTGTGGTGTTAAACGATAACCGACTGCTTCAATCAATGATGGACCTGCGCCACTTAACGCTCTTTCTCTTGCTTGTTTCACTGCAGTGTAGACAGCAACAGGGTCATTCCCGTCAACCGTTTCTCCGTGAATTCCGTAACCAAGGGCGCGGTCAGAAATTTTTGCGCAATTCACTTGTTGCTCGATACCACATGAAATCGCGTACTGATTGTTTTCAACCATCACAATGACAGGTAAATCGTGTACACTCGCAAAGTTTAATCCTTCATGAAAATCACCTTGGTTACTTGAGCCCTCGCCTAGGGTGACAAAACTGATAGCTGATTGCTGCTTCATTTTTAATGCAAGGGCCATGCCTACGGCATGAGGAACTTGGGTTGTGACCGGTGAAGAACCTGATAGCATGTTTAATTTTCGGTGACCGAAATGGCCTGGCATTTGTCTCCCACCTGAATTAGGGTCTTCTGCCTTGGCAAATGCTTGTAAAAACAGCTCTTTTACCGTCATGCCCATTGTTAATACAACACCCACATCACGGTAATAAGGCGCGGTATAATCCGTTCCTTTTTCTAAAGCCAAACTACTTGCGACTTGCATCGCTTCTTGTCCTTGACAAGAGACGACAAACGGGATTTTTCCGGAACGGTTTAATAACCACATCCGCTCATCGCTGCGTCTTGCTAATAACATATAATAAAACATATCCAACAATTGTTGATCTGTTAATGTTTGATTTTTTTCTGACATCGTGTCATCCTCCTTCAACATTCTAAATATGGACTGGCTCGTTCATCGCTAATAGACTGGCTTCAGCGATTGCTTCAGATAACGATGGATGCGGATGGACTGTTTCTCCAAATTCATCAATCGATGCGTTTAACACAAGACCAATTCCAGCTTCAGAAATGAGTTCTGTCGCTTTTTCACCAACAATTGACACACCTAAACAGTCCCGTGTCTGTTGGTCAATCACAAGTTTGACAAATCCCTTTGTCTCATCAGCTACAACGGCTTTGCCAATCGCTTGAAACGGGAATGTCACGGTTTTTACATCCGTAAACTGACGGTTTGCTTCTGTTTCGGTTAAACCGACCATAGCTACTTCTGGTGAAGCATACACACAGCTCGGGATAAAGGAAAGTGGTGTTAAATCTATCTTTTCATCAAACATATGCTTCACCGCGAGTTTCCCTTCCGCACTCGCTACATGTGCGAGTTGTTTCCCACCGATACAATCACCGACAGCATAAATATGTGATTCTTTTGTTTGGAAATTATCGTTCACCTCAATAAAGCCAGCCTCATCCGTCGTAATATTCGTATTACTTAGACCGAGTTGGTCGGTATTTGCTACCCGGCCCACACTCACAAGTACGTGACTTGATGATACGGTGAATGGTTCACCATCTTTCCTACCTGTCACAAGAGACGTGTCTTCGTTTATTTTTGATTCAATCACAGATGTGTTTAGATGCACAGTTAAGCCACGTTGTTTTAATTGATTTAACACTTCTGTTTGAATATCAGGATCAAATCCAGGTAACAGTGCCTCCTCACGCTCTATCAAGGTCACCGGAACATCAAAATCAAGCATCATGGAGGCCCATTCCACACCGATCACACCGCCACCGACAATCGTAAGCGATGCCGGCAAGTAATCTAGATTTAGCAAATCATCTGACGTTAAAATACGCGTGTGATCAATAGGTAACTGCTTAATGTCTCTTGGACGTGCACCAGTGGAAATTAACACATTTTTACCAATCAAAGTTTCATTCGTCTCTTCCATTTCGACAGAGACGGCACCCGCCATTGGAGAAAAAATAGACGGTCCGAGTAACCTGGCCACGCCTTTATATACATCGACGCGGTGTTTTTTCATCAAGTGTTGAACACCTTGATACAATTTATCAACGACGTTATTTTTGCGTTCAAATGCTTCGACATAATTTAAGGCAAGCTCTTTTACTTTCACACCGAAACGCCCACATTTTTTTACTGTTTGAAATACTTCTGCGCTCTTTAGCAAAGCTTTTGTCGGGATACAGCCTTTATGGAGACAGGTCCCACCTAACTTTTCTTTCTCTACTAAGGCGACAGTCTTACCTAATTGTCGGGCACGAATGGCTGATATATAGCCAGCCATACCACCACCCAGTATGACTAGGTCATAATTTTTTGACATAAAAAGACTCCTTTTAATAGAAGATTTATAGCTTCTCACACATGTTAATCATAGCGCTTTGTTTGATTATTTTCAAGAAATAATTATAATTAGATATTAGTACCTGGTTATATTTTAGTCAGTCAGCTACTGATCAAGATGAAAAAACACCCGTCTGACCTTAAGAGGACAGACGGGTGTTCGTATCATTTACCATTCATTAATTATTTTCAAAAAACACTTGATAGAGTGATTGTACTGCGCGGTTCACGCCTTCTTCTTTAATACCGAACATCATTGATACTTCTGAAGAGCCTTGGTTGATCATTTCTAAGTTGACATTCGCATTTTCAAACGCTTTGGTTGCTTTTGCGGCAGTACCGACAAAACTATGCATGCCTTCACCGACAATCATAATAAGCGCAAGTCCACGATCAATGTAAACCGTATCTGGTTTGAGTTCTTTATTGATGCGGTTAATGACGATCGCTTCTTTTTCTTCTGTCAGTTGATCCGCCCGAATAATGACAGATAAATCATCAATCCCAGAAGGCGTATGTTCAAATGAAATCCCTTCATCTTCTAAAATATTGAGTAACCGGCGACCAAAACCAATTTCACGGTTCATTAAATATTTGCTGACATAGAGACTGACAAACCCAGCATCACTCGCAATACCGACGACCGCTTGGTTTGCATCCCGTTTCTCACTCACAATCATCGTACCCTTTGCGGTTGGATTGTTCGTATTTTTAATACAGACAGGAATCTTTTCTTTAAAAGCAGGAATCAGTGCTTCAGCATGAAACACAGAAAAACCGGCATACGATAATTCTCGCATTTCTTTATAAGTGAGTGAGGTAATTTCTTTTGGATTATTGACGATTTGCGGATTCACACAATACACCGAATCGACATCCGTGAAATTCTCATATAAATCAGCCTTCACACCCGCTGCGACAATCGACCCTGTAATATCACTGCCCCCACGAGAAAAGGTCACTAATTTCCCTTCTTTGGTGTAGCCAAAGAAACCTGGAATAACAACAATATCCTCTCGGTCTCGTAACGTATGAATGAGCTCAAAACTCTCATCTAAAATCTGAGCGCTACCAGGTTGATCACTTAAAATAAGACCGGCTTCTTTTGGATTAACATAACTCGCATTTAATCCTAACGATTGTAAATACTCACTTAATATTTTTGCTAGTGAATCTTCACCAATCGCTTTAATCGCATCGAGTTTTGAGGCTAAATCATTCCCATCTTTGAAAATCTTAGCCACTTGTTTTTCAATGTCAGCTAACACGGCTTTTGATAGCTGTAGTTCAGCTAGAATCGAATCAAAACGGTCTAAAACATTTTTAAGTGGCGCTTCATGTGGCTCGCCAAGACGGAACGCTTCTCCTAATTCGATTAATAAGTCGGTTACTTTAATATCTTCACTGTTTCTTTTTCCTGGTGCTGATACGACGATAATCCGACGCTCGTCATCAGCTTGAATAATATTGGCTACTTTTTTTAACTGCTCAGCATTTGCGACTGAACTTCCCCCGAATTTTGCTACTTTCATCTCTTTAACATCTCCAATAATCTTTATAATAGTATAAATATTATCATAAATACGCGGAAATTGTTATAGTAAAATTCAGATTATTTGAATTTTTTTATATTGTTACCGGTATACGATGATCATAAGCCGAGCCCCCATCATAAATCAACCACATCACTTTCTCGAAGAGCATGCGTCATAATGACGATTAAAAACCTTATCACGCGAGTGATAAGGCTTAGTTTCGCTGCTGCTTATACTCATCCGCATAATCAATGAGTGATACCGCATGCGCACGTGAAGTATCAGTAATCTCTTTACCCGTCATCATCCGCGCCAGTTCATCGGTACGTTCTTCAACAGGTAATTCTGTGACAGTTGTATAGGTGTGATCATCCGTTTGTTGTTTTTCAATTAAAATGTGCGTATCGGCCATCGCAGCGACTTGTGGTAAGTGCGTGATACAAAGTACTTGTGACCCATCAGCAATGGAGCCAATTTTTTCGGCAATCGCTTGTGCTACGCGACCGCTCACACCGGTATCAACCTCATCAAAAATGACACTGGTAATACCTTGATGTTTGGCGAAAATTTTCTTTAGCGCTAGCATAATACGTGATAATTCACCACCAGAAGCGACTTTATTTAGTGGTTTAATGGGTTCGCCGGGGTTTGTTGACAGTAAGAACTGGACAATATCATTGCCGTTTGCTCCGAGTTTTACTTGGTCAATGTTGTCTTCTCTCAATTGACTTAAGTCTTGTTTTTTCGTGATATCGACTTTAAAATCAGCTTTTTCAAGATAAAGATCCGCTAATTCTTGTCTAATAGAGACTTCCAGTGCTGCTTTTGCTTTCATACGCAAATCATGTAGGTGCTCCGCTTCAAGTGCCGCATCACGCACTTTATCTTCAACGTCTTTTTTTAGCCGTGTAAGCGAACCGTCGCGGTCTTCTAACTGCTCAATTTCATCACTGATTTTCGCTTGATACTCTAGCATCTCATTGACGCTTGTCCCATATTTACGCATGAGACGGTACAGCTCGTTCAAGCGCGCCTCAATCAAATTTAAACGTTCTGGATTAAATTCAAATTGATCTAAGTAATCACGCAGTTGATAGGTGACATCTTCAATCATATAAAAAGCTTCCATATACGTATTTTTAACATCCGTTAAATCAGAATCATATTCACTTGCATCTAATAATGATGTTTGAGCCATCGCCAACCAATCATTAGCACGTTGTTCCGTTGATAGCGCTTTATACGCTTCTGTCACACCGGCATATATTTTTTCAGCATGACTGAGCTTTTCTCGCTCATCATTTAACTCAACATCTTCATTAGGCACGAGTTCAGCTTGTTGAAGTTCATTCAATTGAAAGGTTAATAAATCTAACCGCTGAATAATCTCTTGTTCATTCGTCTGTAAATGCACGAGACGGTCTTTTACTTTCTTCCACTGACGATACATATCGTGATATTCTGATAATGCTTGACCAATGCCTTCTTGGTCAAATAAATCAAGTAACTCAATGTGCAGTTCTTGATTCATTAACGATTGCGTTTCATGTTGGGTGTGAATGTCAATTAAGACCCGGCCAAATTCTTTTAAAATCGCCAGTGTCACGAGCGACCCGTTCACACGACAAATACTCTTACCCGAATGCGAAATCGTTCGGTGAAGAATGACAATGTCTTCATCAATTTCAACACCATAGCTTTCAGCAATTTTATAGACGGGATGCTTTTGATCTTCAACCGTAAATAAACCTTCTAATGAGGCTTTTTTAGCCCCATGCCTAACAAATTCAACAGAACCTCTTCCACCAGCTAATAATTGGATGGCATCAATAATAATCGATTTACCGGCGCCGGTTTCCCCTGTTAACACAGTTAAACCTTCTTTAAACGGGACTTGTAATTGATCAATAATCGCAAAATCTTTAATTGATAATTCCCTCAGCAATCTCTCTCACTCCTAACTCGATGTTTATAACATCGCTAAAAAGCGTTTTTCGATTTCATCTGTTACGTCGACATCTCGGCAAATCACGAGAATGGTATCATCCCCACAAATAGAGCCAAGTACTTCTGGCCAATCAAGGTTATCAATCAGCGCACCTAGAGCATTCGCGTTACCCGGTAATGTTTTAATCACGAGAAAATGGGTCGCTTTGTCAATACGGACAAAAGCATCACGCATCAGCCGTTTTAATTTCTCTAACGGATTAAACCGTTGATCCGCTGGCAAGCTATATTTATAATGCCCTTCTGATGTTGGCACTTTAACTAAATGTAATTCCTTAATGTCACGTGAAATTGTCGCTTGGGTGACTGGGTAACCTTCTTCTCGTAAAGCATCAACCAACTCATCTTGTGTTTCAATTTCATGGTTCGTAATGTATTCTCTAATTTTAATATGACGTTGTCCTTTGTTCATGGCTCTCCGACCTTTCTCATTAATGTGTCAGGGACTTATGAGCTGCTTTTACTGTTTGTTCAATCAACTCATGTACATCTAACGTTGTTTCGTTTGTGGTGGTTCTTTTAATATGCGTTAAAAATTCAATATTACCATCGCCACCGGTAATCGGTGAAAAAGTAAGATCACAAATAGTAAAACCTTCCGCCATCATAAACAGCAGCGTTCTTTCTAACACATCACGGTGAACCAAAGGATCTCTAACAATGCCTTTTTTACCGACCTGTGCTTTCCCAGCTTCGAATTGTGGCTTGATCAGGACGACAGCTTCCCCGTTCAACACGAGGATATCCTTTAATGGTGGAATAATTAGTTTTAGCGAAATAAAGGATACATCAATGGTCGCAAAATCTGGTAAACCTGCTGTAAATAAATCCGGCGTCGCATGACGGAAATTTGTTCGCTCCATCACAACCACACGGGAATCATTCCGCAACTTCCAAGCAAGTTGATTATACCCAACATCTAACGCATAACTTAATTTTGCCCCATTCATTAAGGCGCAATCAGTAAAACCTCCCGTGGATGATCCAATATCAAGCATGGTGCGACCCGTGACATCAATGTCAAAATACGTTAACGCTTTCTCTAACTTCAATCCGCCACGACCCACGTAAGGCATCACTTGTCCTTTAACTGTCAGGGGAATATCTTCGCTTACTTTTACTCCTGGTTTATCTAAACGTTCTGTATCTGAATAAACGAGCCCAGCCATAACAGTGCGTTTTGCCTTCTCTCTTGTTTCAGATAGACCTCTTTCAACGAGTAACACATCCAAACGTACTTTTTTTGCTTTCATAACATCGTTCCTTTTCTATGATCTCTCACTTATTTCTTAATTAGTTTAATCTTAAAGCGATGATCTAAAAATGCCAAGACTTTACCTGCAACTAAAATAATATTGGTCGCAAAGGTTATCGCTAAAGATTTCCCAATCGCTTTTCCACCGACCGTTAAAGCAGCTACGACACTAGTCATAAAAACATTGATAGTAATTTGAATCAAACTACCTTCTCCATAACCGAAAAGGCGAGCCAATTGCAAGACAACAATTGCAGACGCCGTTCCACTAATGACACCGGAAATATCTCCAACAACGTCATTACAAAAACTCGCAAAACGATCGGCGTTTCTCACAATTAAGACAGCTTCTTTTGCACCATAAACCTTTTCAGCAGCCATCGCATGAAATGGTGTTTCAATTGCAGCTGTCGATGCGACCCCGAGTGTATCAAATAATACACCAAGTAACACAATTGAGAAGACAATCAGAATCCCAATAACCCATCCAACACCACCTAACACAGATGATGAAATAACTGAAAAAATTGCCGCTAACACAAAGGTGATAACGGCAATACTTATGCTAAACTTTAACGTTTTTTTTAATTGCGATGATGACTTCGCCATGTAACCCCTACCTCACTCAGAAAAATATGTAATGGAATGGTCATTTATTAAGTAAAAACTGCGGCTTAGGTCCAGTAGGTTTTCCCAAGCGCAAACCAGATGTTGCCATCTTGGCGGTTCCCCTTTAATTGCACCTTAGCAACGTTACCGCTTGCTAGACTGGATTGCCACTTAGCGCGCACTATAATCCTTAATAAATGTCTTATGAACAGTCTAGGAGTTTTCCTCGACAACTCTTAACCGTTTCCTAGCCTCTTTTGCAACACCAATTTCATACAGACGGCTAACCATACTTAGTGGCCACCTAAATATTGGTCAACGATTTGCTGTAATCCCCTCGGTAATCACTCAAGGCAGGCTACGCTGTCAGTTGGAATCCCAATTGATCCACTTAACAGGTTCATACCCCAGTCCGCCATGTTTTTTAGCTAAAAAAGCACGACAGAGATGGGCCTCCGCGGAAGTAGGGTCAACGCCCACATGCCATTGTGGATCGCCCTACAACCTTAACTTCCAGCACCGACCCAAGGCTGGGCGCCTCAAGCCGCCACAAGAAACTTCATCGATGTGCCCTTTGGCAGATTTTTAGCCCTGCCTTCAGAAACGGAGAATCGACTAGAATACTGCACCATTCCCATTGCTATAAGTATATCAAAAAAAATATTGTTTGACCATTGTTTGACGTTTATTGTTTTTATGCCGTACGTTCACTGAGGAAAATGACAAATTGAGCTAAGTTTGTCTCTAAAACACCCGCTAAATCAAGTTGTTTTTTAGTTTCATCGACAAACTTTTGTCTCTCTTTCATCGCACCCTCAAGGCCAAGCAGTTTCGGATACGTACTTTTATCGTTGAGAACGTCACTCCCTACCTTTTTACCGAGCGCTTGTTCGTCGCCAATGATATCTAAAATATCATCCTGGATTTGGAAAGTTAGTCCAATCGCTGTAGCTGCTTGTTTCATTGCCTCCACGATTTCTATAGGTTGGTGGCTTAAAAATGCCCCCATTTCTAAAGCATAAATCAACAATTGCCCTGTTTTTAAATCGTGTACTTGTTCTAACTGATCGAGTGAGATTTTTGTATCTTCATAACTTAAATCATACATCTGTCCCCCGACCATACCAGATGGGCCACTTACTTCACTTAAACGTTTTAATGCATACACTTTTTCATCAGCTGAAAGCTTTTCTGTCCCACTAATAAGCTGAAAACTATACGTTAATAGTGCATCTCCTGCTAAAATAGCGGTCGCTTCATCAAATTGTTTATGATTGGTTAGTTTACCACGACGATAATCATCGTTATCCATTGCGGGCAAGTCATCATGAATCAAAGAATACGTATGCACACATTCTAAAGCAAGCGCTACCGGTAACACTTTCTCAATATCTGTACCAAACGCTTCTGCGGTTAACAACATGAGTACGGGACGCACCCGTTTTCCACCAACAGTAAGGGAGTAGCTCATCGCTTGTTTTATCCTGGGATTCATCGTCACCTCATCAAAAAGTTGATCTAATTGTCGATCGATGATTGCTTTATACTCATTGACTTGTTCATCCATCACTAACGTCATCAATCTTCTCCATCTAACGGAAACGGTTGAGGTTGATCATTTTCATCAATCAATTCGACTACCTGTTCTTCAACTGATTTTAAGCGTTCATCACACCATTTTGATAAGGCAATCCCCTTTTGATAATAGTCAAGTGCTTCTTCAAGCGGGACATCAGCCGCTTCTAATTTGGTTACAATCGTTTCTAATTCTTTTAGCACGTCGTCAAATTTACGTTCTTGTGTCATGTTTAACCCTCTTTCAACTCATATTCGTCAACCTCACGTTAATCTTGATCCGTTTGGTTATCTGTCCTGTGAACCGTTGCTCCGAGCGTACCTTCTGCCAGTCTAATGTTAATTGTTTCACCGATTTTTACATCTTTAGCTGATTTAACGAGCGAAGTATCCTCACGATAGACTAAACTATAACCCCGCTGCATCGTTTTGAGTGGACTTATTAAGTCAAGCGCCTCAATCGTGTGATGGAACCGTTGTTTGTTTTTGTCTACATGAGACATCATCGCTTGATCAAGCCTAAGATGTATCCGCGCGATCTGCGCTTGATGTTGTTTGACTTGATCACGTAGTGGCAGGTTTCTTAGACGATGAGCAAGGTGCTTGTATGTGATTTGTTTTGTTGTAAGAGCCTGCTTAGTGCCGCGCGCGAGCCTATCTAATAATTGGTCCAACTGTTGTTCTTTTTCAAGCACCAATTTTTTCGGATACTTAAAAGCATAACTCGATTTTAAGCGTGCGAGCTGTTCTTTTTTCGACAACAATTGCTCATCCATTTGTTTTTGCAGGCGCTGGTGCCTATCGGTGATCGTTTGTTTGATCTGCGCAAGTTCTGGCACCGCTTGTACCGCTGCCCCCGTTGGCGTCGGTGCACGGTAATCACTGACAAAGTCAGTAATGGTAAAATCTGTTTCGTGACCGACACCTGAAATGACCGGAATCTTTGATTGATACACAGCTCGTGCAACATCTTCTTCATTAAACGGCCATAAATCTTCAATTGAACCACCACCGCGGCCCAAAATAATCACATCAGCCAAGTTAGCTTGATTCACTTCCTTCAGCCGTTTTACAATATTGTCTTTTGCACTCGCACCTTGGACAAGTGTCTGATAGACCGTCACTTTAGCAATCGGATAACGGGACGTTAAAGTCGATAAGATGTCTTTTACGGCTGCGCCTGTTCTGGCTGTTAAGACGGCAATGTGTTCAGGGTACTTTGGAAGCATTTGTTTATGAGTAGGGTCAAATAGACCTTCTCGCTCTAACTTTTCCTTTAGTTGTTCAAAAGCTAAGTGTAGAGCTCCGACACCATCCGGCTGCATCTCATGTATGTACAGTTGATACTTCCCTTGGACCTCATAAACATTTACTTCTCCTCGAACAATAACGTCCATACCATTTTCAGGTGTGAACGTTAATTGTCTGTTATAGCCTTGAAACATCACGGCTTGAATTTGTGCGCCTTGGTCTTTCAGCGTTAAGTACATATGACCTCGATTATGGTGTTTAAAATTTGAGATTTCACCTTTTAACCAAAACGATTTTAAGTGGTGATCCGTTTCAAATTTATGTTTAATATAACGGGTGAGTGCTGATACCGTTAAGATTTTATTCGTCATATAAACACCTTACTTCTTTGTATTATGATTTTTTGCTGCCTTAATTGTATTCTTCATGAGCATGGTAATGGTCATTGGCCCAACACCTTTGGGTACGGGTGTGATATAAGAAGCAACGGCTTTCGCTGATTCAAAATCAACATCCCCCGTCAACGTTCCTTCTTTGGTTCGGTTAACACCGACATCAATCACGACAGCCCCTGGTTTGATGTATGATTGATCAATCATGTCTTCCCGGCCAACGGCAACAATTAATATATCCCCTTGTCGGGTGATGTCTTTTAAATTCTTCGTGCGTGAATGACAATATGACACGGTCGCATGTTCATTTAGCAATAATTGCCCAACGGGTTTACCGACAATATTACTCCGTCCAATAATAACCGCGTGTTGACCCGCAATCTCGATATTTTTCGATTGTAACATCGTCAAAATCCCGTAAGGTGTACACGGTAAAAATGTGTCTTGTTGCGTCAACATCCGACCGATACTAATCGGGTGAAAACCATCGACATCCTTTTCTGGACTGATTGCTTCAATAATTGCCTGTTCATTGATTTGATCAGGCAATGGCAATTGAACTAAAATCCCATTGACACTTTCATCATTATTTAGTTGCTCAATTAAGTCGAGTAACGCTTGTTCACTTGTTGTGTCTTCTAAAGTGATAAGCTCTGAATTAATCCCGATAAAATCTGCTGCTTTTTGCTTACCAGTTACGTAAGACTTAGAAGCTGGATCGTTACCGATTAACACGACAACGAGTTTAGGTACGATACCCTTCTCCTTTAACGCCGTGACTTCCTCTTTCATCTCTTCACGTAAAGATAAAGCTAATTGATCGCCATAAATAACTTCTGCTGCCAAACCGTCATCCCCTTTGTTTATTTATATAGTTTAGATAGAACACCATTGACAAACTTACCTGATTTTTCATCCCCATATACTTTAGCGAGTTCAACTGCTTCGTTAATCGCAACACCAACCGGTGTTTGAAGCTCTGAATCAATTTCATGAGTCGCTAGTCTTAACAATGTTTTTTCAACCGTTGCTAGACGTTTAAATGACCACTTTTCTAAAGTCTGATCAATCTTATTGTCAATCGTCTCTTTATTTTCAACAACACCGTGAATCAGTGTTGATAAAAAACTATCCATTTCTTCGCCTTCCATACTTAACATCATCGCTTCTTCGACATCAAAATCTTCATTATCTAATGAAAAGAGTACTTGAAATGCCTTTTCTCTTGCTAATCGTCGTTTCATTTAATATTCTCCTCGTTCCAATACAAATTCTACTCTACTAAGAGTTTATCTTATCACAGTTTAGCTAGGTTGATAAAGAGAATTCATAATAAATCCGTAAATATTGACAATCATCACAATGAAAAAGAGCATGCAAAAGCTTACATGCTCTTTTTCACTATTCTTTTGGTTGTTCTTCTTCCTTATCCATCTGAACACCGACAACGTGCACGTTCACTTCTTGAATGTCTAACGCTGTCATATTTTTCAGCGTCTCACGAATGTTTGTTTGTACTTTTTGAGCGACAACCGGTATTGTCACACCAAAGTCAAACACAACAAAGACATCAATCATCACGCCTTCTTCTGTGAGCTCTACTTTTATTCCTTTACTCTGTGATTTAAGACCGAATTTCTCAGCCACACCTACAGCAAAGTTTCCACGTGTTGAATAAACACCTTTAATTTCACTTGTAGCAATACCAGCGATGACTTCGATGACATCAGGCGCGATTTCAACTTTGCCTAATTTTAGATCTTCGCTTACTTTTAATGTTTGTTCACTCATCTGGATCGACCCCTTTAAAGTTAATCGAGTTGTTCTTTAGCTAAGTCGTTGCTACTCTTCCATAATTGGATAGGTCTCTAGAAATTTTGTGTTAAAGTCTCCTGATAGAAACACGGGGTGAGTCATCATACGTTGATGGAACGGTACCGTTGTTTTAATACCTTCGATAAAATATTCATCAAGGGCACGCTTCATTCGATGAATCGCTTCTGTACGTGTCTTACCATGAACAATGAGTTTCGCTACCATTGAATCATAGTGAGGCGGAATCTTATACCCCGGATAAACAAATGAGTCCACTCTCACACCAAAACCACCTGGTGCTAAATAAGAATGAATTTGTCCAGGCGTTGGCATAAAGGATCGGTTCGGATCTTCAGCATTAATCCGACATTCCATTGCCCAACCATTAAATACGACATCTTCCTGCGCGAATGACAAAGGCTTACCACTAGCGACGCGAATTTGTTCTTTAATAAGATCGACACCCGTCACCATCTCCGTTACAGGATGCTCCACTTGAATGCGTGTATTCATCTCCATGAAATAAAAGTTCTGTTTCGCTTTATCGAAAATAAACTCCACCGTACCGGCACCGGTATAATCGACTGCTTTGGCTGCATTAACAGCCGCTTGCCCCATCTGTTCACGAATGGTCTCATTAATAGCAGGAGAAGGTGTCTCTTCGATTAGTTTTTGCATACGACGTTGAATAGAACAATCTCTCTCTCCTAAGTGTATCACATTACCAAAGTTATCGGCTAGTACTTGTATCTCGACATGTGAAAAATCTTCAATAAATTTTTCTATATAGACACCCGGATTGCCAAACGCTTTCTCAGCTTCTTGTTCGGTCACGCGAATTGCTTTTAAGAGGGCATCCGGTTCTCTTACAATCCGAATCCCTTTTCCACCACCACCGGCTGTTGCTTTAATAATAACAGGGAAACCGATTTTTTCCGCCACTGTCATCGCTTCTTCTTCTGATTGGATAATGCCTTCAGAACCTGGGACTACAGGAACATTTGCTCGCTTCATTGTTTCACGGGCGACATCTTTTGTCCCCATTTGCTGAATCGCATAGACACTAGGGCCAACAAAGGCGATGTTGCACTTGGCACAGATTTCAGCAAAATCAGCATTCTCAGCTAAAAAGCCATAGCCTGGATGAATCGCATCGACTTCCGTTAAATTCGCTACACTCATAATCGCCGTGAAGTTTAAGTAACTCTCGGAACTACTGGCTGGGCCAATACAATAAGCTTCATCTGCCAGTTGAACATGGAGAGATTCACGGTCAGCTTCTGAAAAAACGGCGACCGTCTCAATCCCCATCTCTTTACATGCACGGATTATTCTTACCGCAATTTCACCACGATTGGCAATTAATAATTTTTTAATCATTGGTCATTCCCCCCTATTTTGTCTTGATGCCAAATAGAGGTTGATTGTATTCAACAAGCTCTCCATTTTTTGCTAGAATCTCAATAATCTCCCCGTCAACCTCTGCTTCAATTTCGTTGAATAATTTCATCGCTTCAATGATACAGACCGTGGTGTTATCTTTGATTGTATCGCCAACCGAAACAAATGGATCGCTATCAGGCGATGACGTTAAATAAAAGGTACCAACCATCGGTGACTTAATGACGTAATCATAAGCCTTTGTGTTGGCGTTATCTTGTATCTCGTCATTTACTGGCTGTTGAGACGGGGGGCTTGGTACTGTTTCTTTGGCCACTTGTGTTGGTGCTTGAGCTGGTACTGTCTCAGTTACCGTCACCTTCTGTTCTTTTTTCAGGGTTAATGTCTGATTATCTTGTTCCAGTGCTAATTCGGTTAATGTCGATTGATCCATTGCTTCAATCAATTCTTTTAATTCTGCTATAGTAAACATCGTTGTGACACTCCTCAATTTTAATGGTGTTAAATAGGTTAACACTTATTTTTAATAACAGGTACTAAACCTTACTCTTAATATTTTAGTCGATGTTCATAAAAAGTTCAAGAAATGATTGAAAAATTCATGATGCTTCGACTGGATAATGTTTCACTTCAACCCGAACCGGGCCAAGTTCATCATATAAATCTCGCATGACCTTATTCGCCTCTTCTTTTGTTAATCCCTCGCTTTTAATTGATACAACCACAACGTCTTCTAATGTGCGCACGAGCACATCTTCATAACCGTAACGGTTCTTGAGTGTTTCTTCTAGAATAATTTCCCCTGTTTCTAATTGATTAATACGGTCAATCTCCTCAAATGCTTGCCATTTTTCATCTGATGCCACACTTTCTCCCGCAATAACCGTTTCTAATTGTTCTAATCGCTCACCACGCTTAGCACTCATCTCTAGACGAATAAACGAAAACAAATCATCTTCCATGGCACTTGGTATCAATTCCGGATTTTCTCCTTCTGCCTTATCCTCTAAAGCTGCATCATCTGTGTTGGTTAATGTTACATCATTTTGATGAGGACTTAAAGTTAAAAACGAATCATCACCTGATTGGTTTAAATAATACACACTTAACACAACCATTAAACTAAAGAGTGTCAATAACCATACGGTTTGTTTTTTCATTTCTTTTATCCTCCTTTAAATTGTACCGCTACCCGGTGAGGGCTTACGGCTAAATATTTTGATACCAGTTCGATACATTGCTTTTTTATTTGAATACCCTCTACGCCATCGATCACAATCAGAACACCTTCTACCTCCGGCTTATTCGTTTGAGCTGCGACAGGGTGTCGGTTTCTGTCTATCTCTTCCATCACAATTGTGGTCGTTGTTTAACGACACCGATATTTTTGTACATAAAAACAGCGATGATCTGTCCTTAGACTAATCATCGCTGTTTTTATTATTCATCTCATTTACGCACGTGAGACATATTTACCGTCAGATGTATTAACAATAAGGCGATCGCCTTGGTTAATAAAGAACGGCACTTGCACGGTTAATCCTGTTTCCATGATGGCTGGTTTTGAACCACCACTTGCCGTATCACCTTTAATACCAGGTTCT
>JBNJFJ010000017.1:0-28461 GCA_051746745.1 Bacillota bacterium
CATTGCTTGTTATGTATCGTGTTTACTATAACACGTCATTTTAATTAATTCCATAAATTGTGTTATTTAAATAGAAAGAAACAAAAAAGAACTGTTTCCCCCTAATTGGAAACAGTTCTTTTCGTTATGATGTTTCAGCTTACTTAGTTAATGATTTGTTGATCTCATCTACAAGTGCTTTTGCACCTTCTGGAGAAAGGATCAATTTACCATCCGCAAGTGTCAAGTTATCATCAGAAATTTCACCTGTTACTTGACAAGTCATGCTTGGCTTGTATTTTTGAAGAATGATACGCTCATCATCTACATAAATTTCTAATGCGTCCTTTTCTGCAATACCTAATGTACGACGTAACTCGATAGGAATTACGACACGTCCTAGTTCGTCTACTTTACGAACAATCCCAGTTGATTTCATAAGAAAAACTCCCCTTTATTAATAGTTTGGTATATTTCGACAATACCTATAGTATAAGATACCATTAATTTCTATATAAGTCAATTGAAAAATCTCAATTTTTTCGAAAAAAAGGAAAGTAACTGACGTATTTTTAAAAAATTGAATAAAAAATCGTCAATTTTCCCTTTTGTGTCTATTAAACCGAAAAAAATGTCTCATACGATGGGATTACTTGAAACGTTCAACCTCTTTTCAGATTGGAAGTGCTTGAAGAATGAGGGAGTAAGAAAGGGGTGTAAAACTTATAACAATGCGCGTTATCTTTTACTGATCAACAAAGGAATTTACTTGTTAACGAAAAAAACAGGCAATAACGATGGAAAATTCACCGTAAAAAGGCTACAATATAAAGATATACGCCAACTATTTTCACGAACATTGATACAATTTTAAGGGAGGAACAACCGATGTCAGAGAAAAAAACATTTTATATTACGACACCAATTTATTATCCAAGTGGTAACTTACACATTGGACATGCATATACAACGGTAGCCGGTGATGCGATTGCCCGCTACAAACGGTTAAAAGGTTTTGATGTCATGTATTTAACAGGAACGGACGAACATGGCCAAAAAATCCAAAAGAAAGCCGATGAAAAAGGGGTAACACCACAAGCTTACGTTGATGAGATTGTCAGTGGCATTCAAGTACTATGGGATAAGCTTGATATTTCTCATACCGACTTTATTCGTACGACACAGCCACGTCATAAAGAAGTGGTTGAGAAAATCTTTAAGCAGCTGCTTGACCAAGGCGATATTTACTTAGATGAATATGAAGGATGGTACTGTACGTCATGTGAATCATTCTTTACCGAACGTCAACTTGAATCGGGTAATTGCCCTGATTGCGGTGGTCCGGTAGAAATGGTCAAAGAAGAATCATACTTCTTTAAGATGAGTAAGTACGTTGATCGTTTACTTGAGTATTATGAACAAAACCCTGACTTTATCCAACCAGAAAGTCGTAAAAATGAAATGATCAATAATTTCATTAAACCAGGACTTGAAGATTTAGCTGTGTCACGTACGACGTTTGATTGGGGTATTAAAGTGCCTGGCGATGCCAAACACGTGATTTACGTGTGGATTGATGCGTTATCAAATTATATAACAGCACTCGGCTATAATACCGATGATGACACCTTATTTAATAAATATTGGCCAGCGGATGTGCATTTAATGAGTAAAGAAATCGTCCGTTTCCATACGATTTATTGGCCGATTATGTTGATGGCATTGGATTTACCTTTACCAAAACAAGTCTTTGCGCATGGCTGGATTTTAATGAAAGACGGCAAGATGTCAAAATCTAAAGGAAATGTCGTTGATCCAATTTCACTAACAGACCGTTATGGACTAGATGCCCTTCGTTACTACTTATTACGAGAAGTACCGTTTGGTGCCGACGGAGTCTTCACACCAGAAGGTTTTGTTGATCGGGTGAATTTTGATTTAGCCAATGATTTAGGTAACTTACTCAATCGTACCGTTGCGATGATTGATAAATACTTCGGCGGAGAAATCCCAGCTTTCACTAAAGCTGAAACCGATATTGACACCTCACTTGAGACGATGGCGATAGAAACCGTCACGGCCTATGAGGAAGCGATGGACCATATGCAGTTTAGTGTTGCCCTAAGTACCATCTGGCAATACGTTAGCCGGACAAACAAATATATCGATGAAAATGAACCATGGGTACTGGCGAAAGATGAAGCGAAAAAAGAACGCCTCGGTAATGTGATGGCACACTTAGTCGATAGTTTACGACGGACCGCGGTGCTCTTGCGTCCATTCTTAACCGAAACACCAGGAAAAATCTTTAGTCAACTTGGCGCAACAGATGAAGCGTTACAGTCATTTGACTCAATCCGAGACTTTGGCGTTGTTCATGCGGGTACACGTGTCGATAAACAAGGTCCTATCTTCCCGCGTCTTGATACAGAAGAAGAAGTGGCAGCTATTAAAGCAATGATGACTAAGCCAGCTGAAGAGAAACAAACAGAAATCGAACCAGTAAAAGAAGAAATCGCCTTTGATGACTTCTTAAAACTCGACGTGCGAGTGGCGGAAGTGATTCAAGCAGAGAAAATGAAAAAAGCCGATAAACTACTCAAAATTTATGTTGATTTAGGTAATGAAAAACGTCAAATCATCTCAGGGATTGCGAAATTCTATAACCCAGAAGATTTGGTCGGTAAGAAAGTGCTCGTTGTCGCTAACTTAAAGCCAGTGAAACTACGCGGCGAACTGTCTCAAGGTATGATTCTAACGGGTGAAGACCCTGACGGGAATTTATCACTTGCGAGCGTACAAGATCCAAACCTACCGAACGGTTCTGTAGTAAAATAATCAAACAAAGAAAAGAGTCAGATCACAGGTCTAGTGGTTGGCTCTTTTTCATCATGACTTAAAGGAGCGAGGAAATTA
Organism: Bacillota bacterium; assembly: GCA_051746745.1. GTDB lineage: Bacteria > Bacillota > Bacilli > Bacillales > Amphibacillaceae > Halolactibacillus. The sequence continues at coordinate 2,896 of JBNJFJ010000017.1, forward strand.
TGTTATTTGATACCCATGTTCATTTAAATATTGAACAATTTGATGAAGACCGCGACGAGGTCATTCAGCGGGCGAAAGTAGCCGGTGTAGAAAAAATGGTCGTTGTCGGCTTTGATCATGAGACGATACCTAAAGCGATCGCTTTAGCAGAAGCTCATGACTTTATATATGCGGCAGTTGGTTGGCATCCAGTTGATGCGATTGATTTTACTGATGACGATCTTTTATGGTTAGAAGAACTCACCCGTCACGAAAAAGTCGTCGCATTAGGTGAGATGGGACTTGATTACCACTGGGACAAGTCACCGAAAGACGTACAAAAAGATGTCTTTAGAAAACAAATTGCTTTAGCAAAGAAAGTAAAATTACCGATTATTATTCATAACCGTGAGGCTACAGAAGATGTTATTGCCTTACTACAAGAAGAACACGCCGAAGAAGTCGGTGGGATTATGCATTGTTTTGCGGGTGAAGTTGAACATGTCGAGCCGTGCCTTGAGATGAATTTCTATATTTCACTCGGAGGTCCGGTCACATTTAAAAATGCTAAAGTACCAAAAGAAGTTGCTAAAGTTGTTCCAGCCGACCGATTACTCGTTGAAACGGATTGTCCATTTTTAGCCCCACATCCCCATCGAGGGAAGCGGAATGAACCGGCTTATGTTCGTTTAGTTGCAGAACAAATTGCCGATCTTCGTGAAACATCGATAGAAACAATCGAACAACAAACGACAGCGAACGCGCTTAGATTGTTTGGTATTTAAGTGGGTGAAAAGACAAAAATGAGGGAATGTTACGATTGTGTAACGAAAGACCCATTTTGTAACCTTTTCTTAATTTACTTGTCATGATAACGCTTTTATGATAAAAAACATTGATATATCAACGTTTTTGTTGTCACAAATACCAGTTTTGTCGTTTGACACTTCCTTTTAATCCAGCTATAATCTAGACGCACATTAAAAGGAGGCATTTTTTAATGAATCTAAAGTCTAAGCTACCAGCTGTTTTTAAACATAAAGTGTTTATGCCAGTCGTCACAGTACTACTATTACTTGTTGTCGTTGGTTTTGTTGGGCTAGAAGTCACAAAAAAAGATGTTGCGTTCACCCATAATGGTGAAACAGAGACAGTTGTGACACGCGCCGAAACAGTTGAAGCCTTACTAGAAGAATTAGAGATCAATCCATCAGAAGATGATTATCTCTCACATGAGTTAAAGGCAAATATTTCGTCAGATATGGAAGTAGAATATAAAGAAGCGGTTGAAGTCGTCGTCAATGATCAGACGAACACAACCACATATATGACAACAGCAAGAACCGTTGGTGAGTTTTTGGAAATAGAAAATATTCAAGTTGCTTCGCACGATGAACTGAGTGTGGCATCTGATGAAACTATTACTGATGCTCTCACATTAGACATTGACCGTGCGGTCAAAGTGGCGGTAACGGATGGAACAAATGAAACAACGGATATCTATACGACAGCGGATACTGTTGAAGGTCTGTTGAAGGAACAACAACTTGAGCTCTCTGACCTGGACCGAGTCGAACCAGGTATTGAAAACACTGTTACAGCTGACATGGCTGTGGATGTGATTCGTGTGGAAGAAGTGACAGATGTTGTAGAAGAAGAAGTAGCTTTTTCAACCGTTAGAAAAAATGACAGTTCCTTAACAAAAGGCAAAGAACAAGTTGTTGAATCAGGGTCAAATGGACTTGTTGAGAAGCGTTACACCGTTGTATTAGAAAACGGCGAAGAAGTTTCGCGTGAATTAGTCAGTGAAGATGTGAAAAAAGAAGCGGCACAACGTGTTGTTGCGGTTGGAACAAAAGCGATCCAACAAGCACCTTCACGTGGGACAAGCTCAGCTGTTGCTGGTAAAACCATCACAATGGAAGCAACTGCTTATAACTGGAATTGTGCCACATGCGATGGCCGTGGATTAACAGCGACAGGATACAACGTCAAAGCGAATCCAGATGGCGTCATTGCTGTCGACCCACGCGTGATTCCACTGGGAACAAAAGTATACGTTGAAGGTTATGGTTATGCCGTAGCCCGCGATACAGGTGGTGCCATTAAAGGTAATCGAATTGATGTGCATATGCGCTCAATTAGTGCGGCTCAACAATTTGGTCGCCAAACAGTAAAAGTCACCATTATTGAATAAGTATGGATGCTAAAAAACGATAGAGCGAGTTTTAACGAGAAGGCGATGGATGCCTTCTCGTATTTTTATTTTTTTAAGTCTTCTCCCGCTGGTGTTGTTCTTTTTGGATGCAAGTAGGGAGGGATTAAGCTATACTAGGGAAAGAATTAATTGAAGGAGACATACAGATGCGGATAAAAGAAGTCATTGTTGTAGAGGGAAAAGATGATACAGCAAAAATAAAACAAGCCGTTGATGCGGATACAATTGAAACGAATGGTTCGGCTATTAATCATAAAATATTAACCCAAATCAAACACGCAAAAGACGTGCGTGGTGTGATTGTTTTTACCGATCCTGATTATCCAGGACAACGGATCCGTAGTATTATTAATGAACAAGTGCCGGGCTGTAAGCATGCCTTCTTAACAAAGGATGACGCGCGTGACAAACACGATCGCGGGATTGGGATTGAACATGCTTCAAAAGAAGCGATACAACTTGCTTTGCAAGCGGTGTATGAAGTCGGTGACGTATATGTATCGGATATTGAAAAAGAAGACCTTATCCGTTACGGGTTAATCGGAGGTCCTGATGCTAAAGGCAAGCGCGAAGCACTGACAACGCATTTGAAAATAGGTTATGCGAACGGGAAACAATTACTGAAACGATTAACGATGTTTCATATGACAAAAGCTGACTTGAAAAAAGCGATGAAAGAAATTGAAAAGGAGAATGGCGATGTCTAAAGAAAAGCGAATTGCAACACCATCGATGACGAAACACTATTTAAATCAGTTTGGCTTTCACTTTAAGAAAAGTCTCGGACAAAATTTTCTCATTGATGTCAATGTGTTAGAAAACATTTCGAAAAAAGCAGGTGTCACGAAAAAAACAGGTGTTGTGGAGATTGGACCAGGTATGGGCGCGTTAACAGAACAACTAGCTATTGATGCCGATCGTGTGCTGGCTTTTGAGATCGATAAACGTCTAGACCCTATTTTACAAGAAACGTTGGCTGATTATGATAATGTGAAAGTGGTTTTTGAAGATATTCTACAAGCCGATATTGCCCCGATTTTAAACGAATACTTTGATGATGGCCAACCGCTTAAATTAGTGGCCAATTTACCTTATTACGTTACGACCCCGATCATTATGAAAGTATTAATGAACCACCTACCTTTTGAGAGTATGACTGTCATGATTCAAAAAGAGGTTGCGGACAGGATGAGTGCAAAACCAAATACAAAAAGTTACGGTTCCTTGTCACTCGCGGTACAATATTATACCGAAGCTTCTGTGTTATTTATTGTGCCAAAAACTGTCTTTATGCCACAACCGAATGTTGATTCAGCCATTCTTCATTTGGCGTTTAGAGAGACGCCACCGGTAGATGTTAGAAATGAAACGTTCTTCTTTGATTTAATTCAAGCGACGTTCCAGCAGCGTAGAAAGACGCTTAGAAACAATTTATCACGACATTTTAAAGATATACTTAATAAAGAGACCATTGAAACGCTAGCGTCATCGATTGACCTCGATTTAACCCGTCGAGCTGAATCGCTTACGATGGAAGAGTTCGCTCGTCTTGCGAATGTTTTATATGATGCGCAACAGAACGCATGAAAAAATAACTTTACCCCTAATGATAAGGTCGTTTATCATTAGGGGTTTTTCACCTCTTTTATGTTTGTCACATACACTAGCATGATAATGGAGGTGACAGAATGGATATTTCAGTAGGGGATTTGATTACGCGTAAAAGTTATGAACATGATACGGTCTTTCGGGTGATTGATGTCAATGAGCGTGGTGTCTTATTGGCGGGAGAAGACGTGCGGTTAATTGCTGATGCGCCGCTACAGGATGTCATAAAGGTCGATGAGACGGTGAGAGAGACCTTAATGGAACAAGCCGATGAACAAAAAGCTTATGCGTTTCGACTCTTTAAACAAGATTATCAATTGATGAAGTTAAAACATACATCGATGCGAATCAACGAAGAGCGCGCCTTTCTACTACCGGCAAAAGTGTTGCATTTAGATGGGGATCAGACCTACTTAAAAAAATGTATCAAAGCTTATCAAAAGTTAGGGATTCATGTCCATGGTTTGTATGTAAAAGAAGAAGACATGGCAAGTGTGGTAGGTGAATTGATTGAAAAAATCAGTCCAGATATTGTCGTTATTACCGGTCATGATAGCTATTCAGAGAAAAAAGGTAAACCAAATGAATTAAAGGCGTATCGTCATACGAAAGATTTTGTAGAAACGGTACGGGCGATCAGGAAAATTGAACGGCACTTAGATCAGCTCGTGATTTTCGCGGGTGCCTGTCAATCACACTTTCAATCACTCATTCGCGCGGGTGCGAACTTTGCATCCTCACCTGAACGGGTGAACATTCATGCGTTAGATCCTGTCTATATTGCGGCTAAAGTCTGTTACACATCGTTTATGGACCGAGTTACACCAGAAGACCTCATTCGTCACACATTAACAAAGCAAGATGGGATCGGCGGGATTGAAACGCGCGGTTTTTTTCGGACGGGCATGCCATTGATTGAAGAAGAAGAGGATTAAATGTTCACAAGTTAGTCATAATCATAGAATAGTTGGTGAAAAAGTGCGACTTTTGAGGGGATGCGCGTATTATCTGAAAGTTTAAACAATGACTTTGGTCATGCGAATCGAAAAAAATATATTGACAAGCAAAAATCATTACTGTTATAATAAATAATTTTATTGACTTCATTTTTTGTTCGTGCTATAATGAACAAAGTGAGGTGAAGTGTAGTGGCGAAAACGCTGGTTGAGATTAAACGTAGTTTAGATAGTCAGATTGGAAAACGCTTGAAGCTGATTGCGAATGGCGGAAGAAAGAAGACAGTCGAACGGTTTGGAACGCTCGAAGAAACGTATCCGTCAGTCTTTGTAGTAGCATTAGACCAAGATGAAAATGCGTTCGAACGCGTTTCATACAGTTATGCGGATATTTTAACAGAAACAGTCGAGTTAAACTTCATCAATGAAGACCATATGGTAGCAATAGAGCAGTAATTCGTTACTGCTTTTTTTGTTGGACAAAAATCCGAAGAATTATCAAGAGTTTTCGGATTTCTCTTGCTTAAAACCGTATAAAATGTTATATTTACTTCAAAATATTCGGTTTTGAGGTGAAGAAATGAAACGAAGTGATCGGTTAATCGGAATGACAGAATATGTCCTTGAACATCCGATGGAATTAATCTCGTTACCTTTCTTCTCTGAGCGATATCAAGCAGCTAAATCATCGATCAGTGAAGATTTAACGATAATGAATCAAATGTTACAACATGAAGGCATTGGCCAGTTAGAATCCATTTCAGGCGCGGCAGGTGGCGTGCGCTATATTCCAAAGGTCAGAACAGATAAAAGTCGTCAGTTTTTATCAGTGTTAGCTGAACGATTAGAAGATCCCGCTCGTATTTTACCTGGGGGTTATTTATTCATGAGTGATTTACTCGGTGAGCCAGAAACAGTCCGTGAGATTGGTCGGTTATTTGCGAGTGCCTTTACCGGTCTTGAGCTCGATGCGGTCGTCACGGTCGCAACAAAAGGCATTCCACTCGCTTACGCGGTGGCGAGCTTTTTAAATGTACCCGTCGTGATTGTGAGACGTGATCCGAAAATTACGGAAGGGTCAACGGTGAGTATAAATTATGTGTCAGGTTCTTCAAAGAAAATCCAAACGATGGTGCTAACGAAGCGAAGTTTAAAACAAGGGGCGAAAGTCTGTATTATTGATGATTTTATGAAAGCCGGCGGCACGATTGATGGTATGCGGAGCTTGTTGAAAGAGTTTGAAGCAGAAGTGAAAGCGATCGGTGTCTTAGCAGAAGCTGAGGACGAGGAAGATGAACGTGTCGTGACCGATTATGTCTCGCTCATTCAAATCTCGCATGTTGATGTAAAGAACCAAAAAATTGAGACGACCATCGGTAATTATTTTGATCATATTCAGTAATAATATGTGCGCTTGCCTTGATAAACACAAAATAGATGAGAAAATATGCAAAAAAGTTGAAATTTAGCAGGAATTTATACTTAACATGTTGAATCTATCTATTGTGTGTTAAAACTTATAAGGTGGTGAGCATAATGGAAGTTACTGATGTAAGGTTGCGTTGTGTGGAAAGTGATAGTCGGATGAAAGCCATCGCTTCTATTACGCTAGACGAGGCATTTGTTGTGCATGACATTCGTGTCATTGATGGAAATAACGGTTTATTTGTAGCCATGCCGTCAAAGCGGACACCGGACGGGGAATTTAGAGATATTGCCCATCCAATCAATGCCAAAATGCGTAACCTGATTGAGATTGCCATTCTAGCAAAGTATGAAGAAACATTGAAAGAAATGGCACAAGAAGAAGTAGGGGTCTCTTAATTTTATTCTTATTACCGCAAAAAACTTCATGCGGCTATCGTGTTTGTTTGATCAATCATGATAGTGCGTCTTGAAGTTTTTTGTTTTTTCACTAGAGATGAGATTAAGACTTTAAATGATGGCGCTTTCAATGGTTCAACCTTTGTTATTTCAATGAAATTCTAAGGAATTGGATTGATTTCACGCACCTTTTAAGATATATTTTAACATGGTATAATTTTAATAGTACATACTTAAAGAAAGACCAATAGATTAATCGGAGGTTTCACTATGAGTAAACGATTTGCTGTTATTTTAGCAGCAGGGCAAGGTACACGCATGAAATCAAAGTTATATAAAGTTTTACACCCGGTGATGGGTCGACCAATGGTGCAACACGTCATGGATCAACTACAGGCACTTGATTTAAGTGAGATTATTACGATTGTTGGTCATGGTGCTGAGAAAGTAAAAGAAGAACTAGGTGAGGCGAGTCAGTTTGTCTTACAAAACGAACAATTAGGGACCGGACATGCTGTCATGCAGGCGGAAGATTTACTTAAAGATAAAGAAGGTGTGACGCTCGTTGTTTGCGGTGATACCCCGTTATTAACGAAAGACACACTTGAACAAATGTTTCATTACCATCAAGAAAAACAAGCCAAAGTCACCGTGTTAACGACAACGACTCCTGACCCAACCGGTTATGGGCGAATTGTGAGAAACGCTGACGGTGATGTTTCGAAAATTGTCGAACAAAAAGATGCCTCAAATGAAGAGCTAGCGATTCGAGAAGTAAATGCAGGAACGTACTGCTTTGACAATGCCTTTTTATTTGAAGCATTGAAAAACGTGTCTAATGATAATGCCCAAGGGGAATATTATTTACCAGATGTGATTGAAATTGCAAAAGATCAACAAAAAACAGTCGCGGCATATCAAACAACAGACGCTGATGAAACACTCGGTGTGAACGATCGTTTAGCCCTTAGTGAAGCGGAACGTTTGATGAAGCAGCGTATCAATAGAGAGCATATGAAAAATGGTGTCACGATTATTGATCCGTTAACGACATATATCGCGCCAACAGTTCAAATTGCGTCAGACGTTGTGATTGAACCAGGGACAAAAATTTTAGGCCAATCTGTTATTGGAACAGATTGTGTGATTGGACCTAATAGTGAGGTCATTGATAGTCATATCGGGGAATATTCAAAAGTCCTTCATAGTGTCGTACATGACAGCAAGGTGGGAAACCGCGTTAATATCGGTCCTTATGCGCACGTGAGACCAGCTTCAGATATTCGCGATGATGTGAAAGTCGGTAACTTTGTAGAAGTGAAGAAATCTGTCATTGATGATGGTAGTAAAGTATCGCACTTAAGTTACATTGGGGATGCGGAAATTGGTAAAAACGTCAATGTTGGCTGTGGTTCGATTACAGTGAACTATGATGGATTAAATAAATTTAAAACGATTATTGAAGATGATGTGTTTGTTGGTTGTAACACAAACTTAATTGCACCAGTGACCGTCGGACGCGGGGCGCTTGTTGCGGCGGGTTCAACGATCACAAAAGATGTACCAGAAGTGGCGCTCTCAATCGCTAGAGCTAAACAAGTTAATAAAGATGGTTACGCTAAGAAGTTCAATAAGCTATTAAAATAATAGCCGTTCATAAAACTAAAACAATCAAATTAAATGGAGGTCTGACAGAATGTCTGTTGATTATCAAGATCGTAAATTAAAGGTGTTTTCACTGAGTTCAAATCCGGAATTAGCTAAAGAGGTAGCGGAACACATTGGTGTGCCGCTCGGAAAAAGTTCAGTGACGTCATTTAGTGATGGTGAAATTCAAATCAATATTGAAGAAAGTATTCGTGGGTGTGATGTCTACATTATCCAATCAACATCAGCGCCAGTCAACCAGCACTTAATGGAACTTTTAATTATGGTAGATGCACTTAAACGTGCCTCAGCTGCGACGATTAACGTTGTGATTCCTTACTATGGTTATGCACGTCAAGACCGTAAGGCGCGTGCTCGTGAACCGATTACGGCCAAACTTGTGGCGGATATTATTCAAGAAGCAGGAGCTGACCGCGTGATTACCCTTGATTTACATGCACCGCAAATTCAAGGTTTCTTCAATATCCCTGTCGATCAACTCGTCGGTGTGCCGATCTTAGGGGATTACTGGAGTGAGAAAAACTTAGAAGATGTTGTGATTGTATCGCCTGACCATGGCGGGGTAAGCCGTGCCAGACAACTTGCTGAGCGCTTAAAAGCACCGATTGCGATTATTGATAAACGTCGTCCACGTCCAAACGTGGCTGAAGTCATGAACATTGTTGGTAAAGTTGACGGAAAAACAGCGATCTTGATTGATGATATGATTGATACAGCCGGTACGATTAGCCTAGCAGCCAATGCGCTCATCGAAAATGGCGCAAAAGAAGTGTATGCTTGTTGTACACACCCGGTTCTGTCTGGACCAGCGATTGAACGGATTAATAACTCACCAATCAAAGAACTTGTCGTGACGAACTCCATTGTCTTACCAAAAGAAAAGCAAATTGATAAAGTTGTGATATTGTCGGTGGCACCACTCATTTCAGAAGCCATTATTCGTGTACACGAAGAGCTATCTGTCAGTGTTTTATTCGATTAATTTAAATTTCATGTTTAATGTGTGACGGTTGTGGGAATATAGTCTAGTAGAATCGCTTCTTTACGATGCTTAGATAAACTTTAAGCTTATCGATTCTAACAGTTGTTAGATAGAAAAAGAACGAAATTTATTGGAGGTTGACACTTATGACAGTCAAATTAAAAGCAGAACGAAGAGATGATTTAAAGAAATCGAATACGAAAGCCATTCGCGATAAAGGTTTTATTCCTGCGGTTGTTTATGGTAAAGGAAAAGAAACAATGACCGTTCAAGTCGACAGCATTGAGTTATTAAAAACCGTGCGTGACGAAGGACGAAACGCGATTATCAGTTTAGATGTAGACGGGACATCGGTTGATGTGATGCTACATGAATACCAAGTAGAACCACTTAAAGATCAGCTTGTTCACGCTGACTTTTATATCGTTGATATGAAGCAAGAAATGGACGTTATGGTTCCTGTTCACTTAGAAGGCGAATCAAAAGGTCAAAAAGAAGGCGGCGTGTTACAACAGCCTGAATACGAACTGGAAGTACGCGCAAAACCTGCGGATATTCCAGAAGAAATCTTACTCGATATCTCTGACTTAGAGGTAGGGGATTCTATTATGGTCTCTGACTTAAAAGATGGTAAGAACTATGAAATCTTAGATGATGAGAACACAACCATTGTTGCGGTCACAGCACCAGATAAAGTAGAAGACCTAGAAGAGACTGAAGAAGAGGAAGACGTAGAACCTGAACTCGTTGGCCAAAAAGGCGGCGATGAAGCAGACGAAGAGTAATCGTCTTAAGATATCAAGTCTATTAAAAGCTTGGATGACTGCGGTCTTCCAAGCTTTTTGGTCGTTTAATTAACGAGATTAAAAAACGAAAGAGAGATTACTTAATGTCATTACTAGAAGATTATATCATTGCATTAACAAATCTATACGGGATTGTAGACCCTGAAAAAGTTCGCGAGATCTACAATAAGCAAAATAAAGATCACGTGTCTATTGATGATGTCTCAACGTATTTAGATCATCCGACAGATAACATGACATCGAGCTTTGTTACGGCGATGCAAGGGGCTTTTGTCAGCGATTCGATCAAAGAGTTTAATGAATTTGATTATTTTAAAGGGTTAAAGAAAAACAAACCTTATCATGTACCTGATAAACAACAATTACTGAAATATACCGATCATTATTATCTTGAAGAACCGAAAGAATACCGAGAGTTAGTCACTTTTGTCGATCAGTATCTTCTACTTGACGAGATTGAAGCGGAGAACTTGTGTAGTAACTTGTATGATATCTGTCAGTTGGATTTTTCAATGTCGAGTGTGATGCAAGAATTGTCACGACGAGATATCACGCTTAATGATATGAAAGAAGCTGATCAACTGCTTAAATTGATAACCCAGCTCGCAAATAATGTCCGTTTGTGGGAAAATAACGGTTTTACACCAAAAGAGCTTCATGAATCAATGGAAGTGCCTACATTAAAGTCGCTGAAGCAAGAACGATTAAAACAACAACCGTCCGAGAAAATAGGCCGTAACGATCCATGCCCTTGCGGTAGTGGTAAGAAGTATAAAAAGTGCTGCATGACAAAAGCATCATCCTTGTGATGAATACTTAAAAATTAACAGCTACCCGTTTGTTTACCAAAGTCATTCGTTGTTCATGACCGCCAGCAAACAGCTTGGCTACCGTTTTTTAGTATGAACTTAAAAAACGATAGAGAAAGAGTGATTTTTCTTTCATTTTCATTTAAAAACAAGTAGAATGGTAGTCAGATATAACCAACTGGAGGATGTTAGACAAATGAAATTGATCGTTGGACTAGGAAACCCTGGTCGCAAGTATAAAGATACACGGCACAATGTTGGCTTTATGGTCATCGATGAACTGGCTAAGCGTAAAGGATGGGGACTGAATAAAAAGAAGTTTCAAGGCCATTATGCATATGAAGTCATCGGGACAGATAAAGTCATTTTATTAGAACCACAAACGTATATGAACTTATCTGGCGAAAGTGTTAAACCACTGGCGGACTTTTATAGTATTGCACCAGAAGATATCGTCGTCATATATGATGACTTAGATTTACCAACGGGTAAAGTGCGCTTAAGACAAAATGGGGGTCATGGCGGACATAACGGGATTCGCTCGATGATTGACCAGTTAGGAACGAAAAACTTTAACCGCGTCCGAATCGGCATTGACCGGCCCAAAGAAGGCTTAACCGTCACCGATCACGTGCTAGGTCGTTTTACTAAAACAGAACGCGCGTTGATTGATGAAAGTGTTGAACATGCGGCAACCGCATGTGATGCGTTTATGACAGAAGATTTTCAGTCTGTGATGAATAAATTCAATTAAGTGATGTGTGAATGATATACTATTATGAGAAAGAACCCTCTTAGTCACTGACTAATGAGGGCTAGTTGTATTGGTAATGCCCATTCGACAGAATGAGTAACGATTCGAGTCGATGTGAATATTATGACAGTGAAAGAAGAATAGAGGTAGCTTTGGTCGAATAGCCAAAGCCTTTTACTATGTGCAGAAAAGAAAGGTGGGGATTTCCCTTGCGAGAAATGAACCGGTATTTATTAACGTATGAGGATGTCACGTCAATGGTTGACGGTGTCAAAAAAGGGATAGGTGAACAACAAGTCTCCGGTCTTCCAGGGTCGGCAAGAAGCTTATGGATGGCAAGTATTCAACAAGCTGTGGAAAAACAAACAATCGTCGTCACCCATCATTTATCACAAGCACAAGCGCTTGTCGATGATTTATCCGATCTGATTGGGACAGATCAAGTCTTTCTATACCCGGTGAATGAATTAATTGGAACAGAAATGAGTGTTGCCTCACCGGAATTAAAAGCGCAACGGATCAAAGCACTTGTTGATTGGACGAAGCAGGGGAGTGGTGTGCTCGTCGCGCCTGTCGCTGCCTTAAAGCGGGTGTTGCCACCAAAATCTTATTGGGAACAGTTCACCTTAGGATTTAAAGTCGGAGAAGATGTCCCGTTAGAGCAAGCGTTACAACGGCTTGTCTTAATGGGCTATGAGCGAACAGACATGGTAGAAACACCAGGTGAATTTAGTATGCGTGGGGGCATCTTAGATTTGTATCCACTGACTGAAGATAACCCGGTGAGAATTGAGTTCTTTGATGAAGAGGTCGATTCAATTCGTTACTTTCAAGCGGACTCCCAGCGCTCACTCCACAAAGTCACCGATATTTTTATCTATCCAAACACCGAGCGGTTGCTAACAGATGATGACCGCGCACGTCTTGTTGAGACATTGCAAACAAAAACAGCTGATCAACTCACGCGTATCAATGACCCGGAAGGACGAACGCAGTTTGAATCGATGGTTGCCCGTGAAATTGACGCGCTCTCTGATCAACAAAGCTTTGATGATTTATATAAATATAATCAGTGGTTTTACCAAGAGCCTGGTAGCTTACTTAACTATCTAGCGTCTGATGGTCTGATCTTCATGGATGAACTTGGTCGGATTAATGAAACGCTCGAACAACTCGATCACGAAGAACAAGAATGGATTGAGTCACTACTCACCCACCACCGATTTTTCTCGCATGTCAATCTCTCATATAACCGGGAAGACATTGACGCCCAAGCGACCCAACAAAAAATCTATTTGTCGATTTTTATGCGTCAATTCCCGCATACAAAGCCGGGTAATATCATCAATGTACAAGCCCGAGACATGCAGGAATTTCATGGTCAGATGCCGCTATTAAAAAAAGAAGTCACGCGTTATAAAAAGAGTGATTACTCGGTTGTGTTTATGGTTAGAACACCCGAACGGGCGGAAAAGGTTCAAGGCATTTTAAAGGATTATCAAATAGAAGCAGGTCTTGCGGATGAAACAACGTCATTGCCGGCAAATCAACCTGTCGTCATGATTGGTCAACTTGACCACGGTTTTGAATTACCGCTACATAAGCTAGCGGTCATCACTGACCGAGAATTATTTAAGTCGCGGGCAACAACACGGAAAAAACGTCCAAAGAAAATGAATAATGCTGAGCGGATTAAGAGTTACCAAGAATTAAAAGTGGGTGACTATGTCGTCCATGTGAACCATGGTATCGGTCGATTCATCGGCGTAGAAACGTTAGAAATTCAAGGCATGCATAAAGACTTCATGCTGATTCAATATACGGGAGACGATAAGCTATTTGTCCCGATTGATCAAATCGATATGGTACAAAAATATGTCGGATCAGAAGGAAAAGAGCCAAAACTTTATAAACTTGGTGGGTCTGAGTGGAAGAAAGTTAAACGCAAAGTCCAAACCAAAGTGGAAGATATCGCTGATGACTTAATTAAACTGTACGCAGAAAGAGAAGCCTCTGTCGGGTATCAGTTTAGTGAGGATCACTTAATGCAGCGTGAGTTTGAAGATGCCTTTCCGTATCAGGAAACAGATGATCAATTACGCAGTATTGAAGAGATTAAACAGGATATGCAAAAAGCACGGCCAATGGACCGGTTGTTGTGTGGGGATGTTGGTTACGGGAAAACAGAAGTGGCACTCCGGGCCGCTTTTAAAGCCATCGCCGAAGGTAAACAAGTGGCCTTCTTAGTCCCAACGACAATCTTAGCGCAACAACACTTTGAGACCGCACTCGAGCGCTTTCAAGACTTCCCGGTAGATATTCGGATTCTTAGCCGGTTTAGAACGCGTAAACAACAAACAGAGGCGTTAAAAGGCCTTAAAGATGGATCGGTTGATTTAATTATTGGTACGCACCGCTTGTTGTCAAAAGACGTGCAATATAAAGATCTAGGTCTTTTGATTGTCGATGAAGAACAGCGCTTTGGCGTGAAACATAAAGAAAAAATTAAAACATTGAAAGCGAACGTTGATGTCTTAACGTTAACAGCGACACCAATACCACGGACGCTCCATATGTCGATGCTCGGTGTACGTGATTTATCCGTGATTGAAACGCCACCAGCGGACCGGTTCCCGATTCAAACGTATGTGGTGGAGTATAACCCTTTATTATTACGCGAAGCGATTGAACGTGAAACAGGACGAGGTGGACAAGTTTTCTTCCTCTATAACCGCGTCGAGACGATTGAACAAAAAGCACGCGAGATTGAGAGCCTCGTTGAAGGCGTGCGCGTAGGTGTGGCGCACGGTCAAATGAATGAGACCGAACTAGAGAATGTGATGCATGCGTTCTTAAATCGTGAGTATGACGTGTTGGTGAGTACGACAATTATTGAAACGGGTGTGGATATACCTAATGTTAATACTTTGATCGTTGATCGGGCTGACCGCATGGGCTTAAGTCAGTTATATCAATTACGTGGACGTGTGGGGCGGAGTAACCGGATTGCCTATGCCTACTTTACGTATTTACCTGATCAAGTGTTAACAGAAGTCGCAACGAAACGTCTCCAAGCAATCAAAGAGTTTACTGAACTCGGTTCTGGTTTTAAAATTGCGATGCGAGACTTATCGATTCGTGGTGCGGGGAATATCCTCGGCGCCCAACAACACGGTTTTATTGATTCGGTTGGATTTGATCTCTATTCAGAGATGTTAAAAGAAGCGGTTGAACGTCGTAAACACGGCTTGACGGGTGAGACAGTCGAAACCGTTAACCCAGAACTACAACTAAAAATCGATGCTTATATTCCGGATATGTATATTTCCGATGGTAAACAAAAAATCAATATGTATAAACGTTTCCGTGCGGTTGAAGAGGCGGAAGACTTAGTCGACTTAAAAGATGAACTCGTCGACAGGTACGGCGATTATCCCGCTGAAGTTGAAGCCTTGATTCAAGTAACCGAATTACGCATGTATGCCAAGCGCGAAAAAGTAGAACTGATTAAGGAACAAAAGAATACGATTGCGCTTACGTTGACGCAAACCGCAACGAAGCAACTTTTGTTCGATAAACTGACCAACTACGTCAATGATTTTGGCCGGATGCTGAAATTTAAATTTGAAAATGATCAAGTTATTTTCACCTTTATGTTTGATAAACGTTCACAACATGATCGCTATTATTACGTCAAAGGTTTATTACAAGCGTTAAATGATTTTAAAGGATAAACATGTATAAATTTCATTTTTTCAACCCACACTAGTCTAAGAGAAGACGAGGAAGAGGGGAAAGAAGATGAAAGCGACAGGGATTATTAGACGCATTGATGACTTGGGACGTGTCGTGATACCAAAAGAAATTAGGCGTCACTTACGCATTAGAGAAAGTGAACCACTAGAGATTTTTGTGCAACATCAAAATGAGATTGTATTAAAAAAATATTCTCCCGTTCAAGCACTTGAAGAAATCGCCTTACCGTACTTAAGGAGTATTCATCATGAGCTTGGCTGTCCGTTGTTGTTAATGGACCGGGAACAGTTTATTTTAGGGATTGGTTCAGAAACGAAACCCTATCTGCACCAACCAATTTCTAAGCAATTAGACGCGTTACTTGATAAACGTCGACCAGTGTTAAAAGAAGCGAAAGAAACGTTAACATTAAGAGAAGGGACCGAGGAAGACATCCGGTACTATTTTGTTCCAATCATTAGCGATAGTAACCAAATTGGTGGTGTTCTAGCGTTTACTGAAGGACCAGAGTGGCCGGAAGCTACCGCAAATGTGTTAAATATATTTGTCCATTTTTTAAAGATGCAGCTAGAGATTTAACGAAAACGCGTGAACATGTTCACGCGTTTTTGTGTTCATTTGAAAGCTTTTATCTTGTCAACTTTTTGTTCCCCTTCTCTATGTAATATAGACGCACTAGCAAAAATATAAAAAAAGTTAAATTAGCTTGAATGAAAGATAGTTTAAAGGAATAAGTGTAAGAAGAAGGATGAAAAAGTAAATAGAATAATGCGGTATATTCCTTATGTAAAGGTTTTACTTGTCAAGTTGCGCTAAACCCGCTAGGATAGTAATAGCATGATGTCTAATAAGTGGGGGAAACAGTATGGAAAAAGTTTTAACAGTAGAGAAAGCGCTTAATAACAATGTGGTTATCGCCGAAGACCATGTGTTAGATGAAGTCGTCTTAATTGGGAAAGGGATTGGCTTTAACCGTAAGAAAGGCGATACCATCAGTCTAAATGATGCAGAAAAGACCTTTATCTTATCCGATAAAAAAGAGATCGAACATTATCAAACGTTAATTAGACATCAAGACCCAGAACTTATCGAATTTTTAAATGATATTATCTTTTATATTGAATCGCGGATGGACCAACCGCTGAATGAACATATCCACGTCGCCTTAACGGATCACTTAAGTTTTGCGATTAAACGCGCGGGTGGAAATATTCAGTTTAGTAACCCGTTTTTATTTGAAATAGAGTCACTGTACGCGAAAGAGTTCCTAGTTGCCCACGAAATCGTCGATAAAATTGATGACAAGTTGGGTATTAAGTTTCCAGAAGGTGAAATAGGCTTTATTGCCCTGCACATTCATAGCGCCATTACCGATCGTCAGATTCGTGACTTAAATAAACACCATGAATTGATTGCCTTAATGGTCGAATTGATTGAAGAAAACTTAAGTGTCACCATCGATAAAGGTGATGTG
Organism: Bacillota bacterium; assembly: GCA_051746745.1. Lineage (GTDB taxonomy): Bacteria > Bacillota > Bacilli > Bacillales > Amphibacillaceae > Halolactibacillus. Next base: position 19,730 of record JBNJFJ010000017.1, read on the forward strand.
AATTATAACCGGTTATTGCAACATTTACACCGGGCTATCGACCGTGTGCATCAAGCGAATATCCTTGGAAAAGAACAAAATTTAAAAAATGTCTTGAAAATGACGTATCCCACATGCTATAATTTAGCCTGGAAGCTAGTTAAAGTTATGCAGAAGCAATTAAATAAACCCGTTGATGAGTCGGAAGTTCTTTATTTAACGATTCATTTGCAACGGCTTACAAATAAAATGTAAACGTGTTACTGATTCGATCAGGCATGAGTGAAAAAGCATTTTAAAGAGTAGCGAGACGTCTACCCTTTTATGCCTTTTTTACTCATGCCTTTTTGTTTTTTCATCCTAGGTCGAAAAACGATTGAGTCAAAATAAAGCGCCTACATTTTCATTGCGGATGCAACAAAAAAAGGAGGAAAATTTTTATGTCAAACTTATTTGGTACTTTACAGAAGATTGGTAAAGCCCTTATGTTGCCGGTTGCATTACTACCTGCTGCTGGTATTCTACTTGCCTTTGGTGCAAGCTTTTCACAAGACACATGGGTGGAACGTTTCCCTTGGTTTGGAAATGACGGTGTTCAGCTGATTTTACAAATCATGAATGAAGCCGGAGGTATAGTGTTTGCCAACTTGCCACTACTCTTTGCGGTCGGTGTTGCGATTGGACTCTCAAAAGGTGACGGTGTTGCAGGTCTTGCCGCTATTATTGGTTATTTAATTATGAACGTCACCATGGGTGTTTTCGCAGGTGTCACGCCTGAGATGACGGCAGAACCAGCTTATACTCAAATGCTTGGTATTAATACCCTTCAAACAGGTGTATTCGGCGGTATTATTGCTGGTGTGTTAGCATCATTTATGTACAATAAATACTTTAATATTGAATTGCCACCATTCTTAGGTTTCTTTGCCGGTAAACGTTTCGTACCGATTATTACAGCATTTACATCACTTTTACTTGGTTTAGTGATGGTCCTTGTTTGGCCATTTGCCCAAGATGGTTTAAATGCTTTATCTCACTTGATGCTTGATACAAATCGTGCCGTGTCAACGTTTGTCTTTGGTGTCATTGAACGTTCACTGATTCCATTTGGTTTACACCACATTTTCTACTCACCATTCTGGTTTGAATTTGGTGAATATGTTTCAGCTGCTGGTGAAGTTGTCCGCGGGGATCAAACAATCTTCTTCGCTCAGCTATCTGACGGTGTTGACTTCACAGCCGGTAACTTCATGACAGGTAAATTCCCATTCATGATGTTTGGTCTTCCAGCTGCAGCACTCGCGATTTATCATACTGCACGCCCTGAAAAGAAAAAAGTTGTTGGTGGTTTAATGTTATCAGCTGCTTTGACAACCTTCTTAACAGGTATCACTGAACCATTAGAGTTCTCATTCTTATTCGTAGCACCAGCTTTATTTGGTATTCACGCGATATTCGCTGGTCTATCATTTATGACGATGTATTTACTTGATGTGAAAATCGGTATGACATTCTCTGGTGGTTTAATTGACTTTATTCTCTTCGGTGTCATGCCTAACCGTACCGACTGGTGGTGGGTCATCGTTGTTGGTTTAATCTTTAGTGTTATTTACTACTATGGTTTCCGTTTTGCGATCACGAAGTTTAACTTACAAACACCGGGTCGTGAAGATGACGATCAACAAGAAGCTCAAGCAAGTAGTAAAGACGACCGTCCATTTGCGATTTTAGAAGCAATGGGTGGCGAAGAAAACATTTCAAACTTAGATGCATGTATTACACGTCTACGTGTCAGTGTTAATGACATTAAAAATGTTGATAAAAAACGTCTGAAAGAATTAGGCGCCAGTGGTGTGATGGAAGTTGGTAACAACATCCAAGCGATCTTTGGCCCTGTATCTGATACAATCCGTGGTCAAATGCAAGATATTATCGATGGTAAAACACCGCGTCCAGTAGAAGCACAAGAAGCACCAAGTGCAGATGTTGACATGGACACACTTGATATTTCAAGTCCGATGACAGGTGACTTAATGCCAATTACTGAAGTACCTGATCAAGTCTTCTCGCAAAAAATGATGGGTGATGGTTTTGCGATCAACCCAACCGTTGGTGAAGTAGCGAGTCCGGTTGATGGTAAAATCTTAAATATCTTCCCAACGAAACACGCGATTGGTATTGAAGCAGATAACGGTTTAGAAATCCTTATCCACATTGGTATTGATACAGTGAAGTTAGAAGGTAAAGGCTTTACGCAAGTACTTGAAGAAGGTCAAACAGTGAAAAAAGGTGATGTGATTATGGAGATGGATCTTGATTATATCCGTGAACATGCCGCATCAACGGTAACACCAGTTATTTTCACTAACCTTAAAGAAGGACAATCTGTCCACGTTTCAGAAGGTAAGGTTGACAAAGGTCAATCAGACTTCGCCCAATTAAGTTAAGATCTTTAGAGCACGTTGTGCTTTAAGATAAATTTTTTCAGTATACCTTATTGAACGCCCTGTCCTTGCCATGGACAGGGCTTTTTTTCGTCTGTTTATGATATAATGGACCGAGAAGTGAAGTTGAGAGGAATGTCATAATGAGTCAAACAGATAAAGATATGGTCCGAGGGGCAATCATCTTAACGTATGCAGGGTTGATAAGTAAAGTGTTAAGTGCCTTTTACCGGATTCCACTCCAAAATATTACCGGTGATGTCGGCTTTTATATTTATCAACAAATCTACCCGTTTATCGGGATGATGACGATGATGATGTTGTATGGTCTACCGCAAAGTATGGCCACACTCGTGATCGAACATCCTCATATGAGGCAATATAAACGGCACATCCGGTTATTTCTTTATTCAGTCACGGCCGTGCTATTTAGCTTGTTGTTTTTCTTATCCCCTATACTTGCTGGGTGGATGGGTGATCAACAACTATCGCAAGGTTTACGCGTGAGTTTTTTACTGTTGTGGGTTGTACCAGAACTTGCCTTACAGCGCGGGTTTGACCAGGCAGATGGTCAGATGGAGCGAACAGCGCTCTCCCAGGTGTTAGAACAACTCTTTCGTGTCAGTATTATTATTGGCGGTGCTGTTCTCGTTGTAAGATCAGAATGGTCGCTTTATGCGATTGGCGTTGTCGCGAGTGTCGGCGCCATTATTGGTGGTATGGTTGCCGTTAGCTTTTTTTACCTCGGTCATAAACAGGCGAAGACAACGGCATCATCAATGAAAGCACACCGAGGTGCTTTTAATTACAGGTCGCTCGTGAAGCCACTACTCTTTTATAGTGTCATCATTGCGATGAACCATATGATTTTGTTGTTGCTGCAATGGGTAGATGCTTTTACCTTAGTTGAGTCGCTTCATCAACAAGGGATTGATTTATTAGAAGCGAAACAGTTAAAAGGCATCCTCGACCGGGCTCAGCCGCTGAGCCAGTTAGGAATTGTTGCTTCAAGTGCGATCACACTGGCACTTGTACCAGGGTTAACACAGGCGACAAAAAATGATGATCACGAAAAATTTATGCAACTCGCCAAAACGGCTTATCGCTTTGGATTATACTTATCTGCGGCAGCAACAGTCGGCTTAATTATCTTGATGCCTAAAGTGAATCTGGTGTTATTTAAAGATACCGCAGGGACAGTGAGTTTACAGCTTTTTGTTGTTTCAATTGTCTTCACCTCGTTAACCATTATTACATCAAGTATTCTGCAAGCTACTGGTAAAGGTAAGCATGTTGTCATCGCCATCATAAGTGGGCTGACGGTTAAATATCTAGTGAATCAACTCTTGATTCCGCTGTTACTATTACCAGGTGCTGCGGTGAGTACAGTACTCGGTGCGCTGACTATTTTTGTTGTAAATCATATGTTACTGAGACGTCAATTAAAACAACGCTTTTCAGTCCCACTTCGCGGCATGTTTGGTGCGCTTATGGTACTTGCCTTAAGCGTCGGTGGTCTTGACGTTATACTCGGCCCATATTTATTCAGCGAATCACGGTTTCTTCAATTGATTTATCTTTTAGGATTGATTGCTGTTGGTGTTATGGTTTATAGTATGGCGCTCATTAAATTTAAGGTAGTGACAACCGAAGAGAAACGACTATTGATGAGGAAGTAGTAAGGAAATATGAGAGATAAAGGAGAATACAGATGGGAATGATACAAATTTGTGGACTAGGAGGCGGCGATTTAGATCAATTATCTGTTGGCCTCTACCGCACGCTCACAAACTATACGGGTACGATTTATGCCCGGACAATCGACCACCCAGTCATTGAGACACTAACAACAGAAGGTGTCACATTTCAATCATTTGATGACGTGTACACCGCACACGATAACTTCGAAGACGTGTACCAAACAATCGCTGAACAATTGATTCACTTATCTAAGGAGACAGATATCTTATATGCGGTACCCGGACACCCGATGCTCGCAGAAAAAACAGTCCAATTACTGTTAGCGGAAGCGACCGTTGAGGTTGAGATTATTGGGGGACAAAGTTATTTGGATGACTTGTTTCGGGCGGTAAAGCTCGACCCGATTGATGGTTTTAGCTTTCTTGACGCGACAGATTTAACGCGGAGAGACATCAACTATCACCAACACTTAGTCTTTTGCCAAGTGTACGATCAAATGATCGCGTCTGAGTTAAAACTTACTTTAATGGAAGACTTACCAGATAATTATCCGGTGACTGTCGTTGAAGCAGCCGGTGCCCAAACAGAACGCATCGAAACCGTACCACTCTATGATTTAGACCGCGCGGTTACATTATCTAACTTAACGAGTGTCTATGTTAAGAAGCCAGAAGCAACGCTGTTATCCCACCGGTTTGATTATATAAGAGACGTGATTTACCGCTTAAGGGCACCAGGGGGCTGTCCGTGGGACCAGAAACAAACACATGAATCCTTGCGCCATCACTTAATTGAAGAAGCCTATGAGCTGATTGATGCGATTAATGAGGCTGATGACGAGGGCATCATTGAAGAGCTTGGGGATGTGTTACTACAAGTATTACTCCACAGTCAAATCGGAGAAGACAGCGGTTATTTCTCGGTGGATGATGTCATCCGTACACTCTCAGAAAAAATGATTCGTCGTCATCCTCATGTGTTTGGTGATGTGACAGTGTCAAGTGAAGCGGACGTCATCGCGAACTGGCAAGCGATTAAAGCCAAAGAAAAAGCCAATCGTCAGTCAGTCTTTGACCGCGTACCAAAATCAGCTAATCCGCTTGTAAAAGCAGAGGTGATCAGTAAAATCATCACAGATTTAGATGAACCAGCGATGCCTGTTGATGAAGCTTTGAAGGCTTATCGAGAGAGCGACACTGATTGGAAAGAACATAAGCTTGGGGCGCTTTTATTTGCACTCATAACTGAAGCACGCTATGATAAAGTTAAGAGTGATGTCGCCTTAGAAAGTTATAACCAAGCGATCATGAAGCAATATAAAGGTAGATAAGAGAGTGACTTGTCATTCTATGATAAATGAAAGAGATACTAAAGGGGGGTGCATGATGCGCTTAGATAAATTTTTAAAAATCTCACGTTTAATTAAACGTCGAACACTAGCAAAAGAGGTCGCTGACCAAGGGCGAATTACAGTGAATGGTAATAAGGCAAAAGCATCAACGGCGGTAAAAGTGGATGATGAACTTGTGATTACGTTTGGTCAGAAAATATTAACGATTAAGATTAATGATTTAAGAGAAAATGTTAAAAAAGATGAAGCTCAGTCACTCTATACCGTGATTAAAGATGAGCCGGTAGCAAAAAAAGATCCATTTTAATTGTCTATTTACACCCCCTTGTGCATATCGTATAAGCATAAGGAGGGTGTTTTTATATGTTAGAAAACTATCCAGTAGAGTTCAACGAGCACAACGAGCACAGTGTGACCATCTTAAACCGATCATTATTAAAAATGATTGGGGTGACCGATGTTGAAAGTTTTGATCCAAGTACATTCTTATTGAACACCGTCAAAGGCCATTGTTTAATTAAGGGAGAGAATTTACAGTTAAAGACGTTGGATTTAAAAGCACGCTTGATTGAAGTGGAAGGGACCGTTGTTGATGTGTCGTATATCGATCACCAAGAAAAGAAATCTTGGTTTAGTCAATATTTTAAATAATGATGACGGCGATCGTCATTGTCACGTTGTTTGGTTGTTACTTAGCCATGAGCTTTCATATCGATCAACGTTTAAGAAAAACAGAAAGCGGGAAAATATTTCTTACCTTTTGTTTTTCTGTTAGCCTCTATCTTTCCCATGCACTCCTTTATATGTGGCTACTCTATCATGTGAATGAGGGGGAGCATCATGTTTATTTTATCGGTTTTATCGCACTAGGTGTGATGATGTATGAGCGCTGGTTATCGCCAGGAGGGCATTATCTATGCGTTATCGTTGTTGGGTGTATACGCATCGTCTTTTTTTTCTGTCATTTGCCCTATGCCTTCATTAAAATAACCGTGAAGATCACAGTTAAGTGTCTAGCTTTTCCTTTTGTTTGTCTTAGTCGCTTTATCATAAATAGGCTTAGACAATCAAAGAAAAAGAGGGAAGAACTAACAAAAGATGCGACCAATGGCGGTTAAGACGGGCGAAAACGGTGAAATAACGAAGGAATTGTCTGAATTAATCCGTAAAAAGGTGGATACATTTTTCATTAAACTATAGTACAATATATGTAAGTTAAAAAGATCGAAAATGTACAAAGGAGGAGACAGCGATGGGCGAAAGAGATAACGTGAAACGGATTCGATCTAATTATATGAATAAGTATGATGCGAAACAAGAACGTTTCAAAAGAAGGCAACGTCTCTTACGTCGACGTCTCTTGGTTTTTGGCATCCTCTTTTTTATTACTATTGCCGCATTTGGGCATGCTTACATAGAAAAGCAGTCACTCTATGCGAAAAAGCAACAAGAATATGAACACTTAGAGGAAGAATTAACGAACCTTCAGGCGGAAGAAACCGCCCTGCAGGAAGAAATTAATCTCTTACAAGATGAAGATTATGTCTTGCGAATCGCAAAAACGAACTATTTTCTCACAAAAGAGGGCGAAATCATATTTAAATTAACAGAAGAGACGCCATCTTATTGACATTGTTTTCATTGCTTAGCTATAATGTAGCTAGGTATTATATCTTTTTTTAATTCTTAAGGAGGAGCATTTTTTTTATGTCAATCGAAGTAGGCAAAAAGCTGCAGGGTAAGGTAACGGGAATCACAAATTTTGGTGCGTTCGTGGAATTACCAGAAGGTAAGACGGGTCTGGTCCACATTAGTGAAGTTGCCGATAATTATGTGAAGGATATTAACGAGCATTTATCAGTAGGAGACGAAGTGACAGTAAAAGTCCTTAACGTTGAATCTGATGGTAAAATTGGTTTATCGATTAAAAAGGCAAAGGATAACCCGGCACCAACTCGCCGTAAGCCAAATCATAGCCAACAAAAACCAACGCGTGAACGTCCAGAGAATTTCGAGTCGAAGATGAATCGTTTCTTAAAAGATTCAGAAGATCGTCTCGCATCACTAAAAAAACATACGGAATCTAAACGCGGTGGTCGCGGAGCGAAAAGAGGCTAACTCTTACGGTAAGCTTTGAGCTTAAAATAGATCGGGCAAGCGATTGTTTCTCTAGTAGAAATGATCGCTTGTTTTATTTTTACCTTGTCTAAGAAGAAAGTCTCAAAAAATGTGGAAAAACGGCATTCAACTATACTTTTGTGTTTAAAAAGTATAAATATGTGATATAATAAACATGTACGTGAGGACGTACATAAACTATCAAACTTAGGGGGAATTTCACATGAAATTCAAATTATTTTTAGCGATGATTTTATCTGTCGCACTTCTAGCTGCATGTGGTTCAGACGATACGAGTTCTGATGACACGACAGACGAAGGTACAGATGCAACAACAGCAGCGTCATCTGCTGATGACGGTGAAGCACTGAAAGAAACAGCGTCAGAAAACGGTACATGGATCATTATCCCAACACAAGACATGACAGTAGACGGTGAACTTGTGGTAGCGGGTGAATTCCGTGATGGCGGCGAAGAAGATGGCGATATCTACCGTAAAATCGCAGCTTACACACAAGATGATGAGCGTAACATTATTGACCAATGGACAATTACAACGGATCGTTTAGTTGTTCAAAGTGAAAACTTAAACTTCCAAGGTGGAATCCTTGAAGGTGATGTGTATGTAGAAGCTAACGGTTTCCAATTACACGAAACAGCTACAGTAACAGGTAACGTTGTCTTTGCGAATGCGGACTACGAAGCATCAGCTGCTTTAGATGGTACGGTTGAAGGCGAAGTATCAGTCGAAGAATAATCACTATAAGTATGAAACAAAGAGCTTGGAGCCCCCAAGCTCTTTTTCGTGATGATTTTTTCTTTTTTCAATTCCTCATATTACTATAAAAAGCGCTCACAACCTTCTTTTAGGTTTTGAGCGCTCTTTGTCTTTTAGTCAAGCTCTTATTTATAAAATTATAAACTATAAAGTGCGTTCTAACATATCGGTGATAATGTGTTTAAGCGTCGTTTTGTAGTCACCATCTGGTAACTTATTTAAGACAGTTAATGCCTTTTTAGTATAACGCTTTGCCAGTCTTTGTGCAGCCAATACGCCACCTGTTTCGTCAATCACCGCTTTTAACTGAGCGATGGTGTCATCGCTAAAAGGTGTCGCTTTACTCAGTAAAGCTCCTACT
>JBNJFJ010000018.1:0-26549 GCA_051746745.1 Bacillota bacterium
AGGACAAAAACCGGTATACAGATACGTCTGATTCCCCTCTGTTAATACCCCTGGATCAAATTGCGGTTGGTCCCCTTCTCTTTCGCCTAAACGGGCACCTGATGTATTTTGCACATAGCCGTAAAAGTCAAACGGACCGCTAGGCGTGTCTGAGACAGCGACGGATACAACCGAGACTTTGTCCAGTACATAATAGAGATAATATCTTCCGTCAGGACCGATTGTCACATCTGGTGCATACAGACACATCGCACCGTCAGGGTTCAGTGGGTCTTGTTGTTTTTTATAAATAACCCCTTCATAGCGCCAGTCAGCTAAATCATCGACTGGTGCTGAATAACAGACATAATCATTCAAACAATAGACATGACCGTTAAACTTATCATGCGATCCGTAAATATAGACCCGGTCACCAAAGACGTGCGGTTCCGCATCAGGAATGTATTCCCACGATGGTAAATAAGGATTCACTGCTTGTTTCATCTTACTTCTCCTCCGCTTCATATTGATATTAAATACTTGATTGATTCATTCATTAAGGTAACACGGTGTTACTGTTAATATATCAAAGAAAGTGACGGAAGAAGTAAACAATATATTGAAAGAACCATAGGTAATGCATCGTCGTTTTCGTTATATTTCTCATAAAAGAATTAAATCCATATTAACTTTATCGGAATTATGTGTTATAATATTTTTTAACACGATGAACGGAGTGATAGCAATGAAACGCATCCCTATTATTGATATCCGGAGTTTTGTTTTATTATTGATGCTCGTATTCATTTTTAGTTTTATACGCTTATATAGTTAAAAGGATCGCCGCTTGCTTAATCGCGCGCTTAACTCTAAAAGAAAACATCTAAAAGCGTAACAACCACAGCTTTAGGGCTATGAGTGTTACGCTTTTTTGTTCCTTTTTACCAATAACTAGTTATCGATGCGACTCATTTGTGTGTCACCTTTTTTTAAAAAAGGCCTGCATTTTTTCAAATGTTGTCTGTTGCTTTTTATCCTCTTGGTCAGGTATCTTTGATTCACGCGGATACTGATCGTTTGCCATAATAGATTGACTGTCTATCTTCGGTTGATCTGTCTGGTTCACATAATAGTATTGGCCGTCCTGATATTGTTCTCTTGCTTTCACATTATCTTTCATCACTAACGCAAAATAATCACTGATACGTTGTTTTAAATGATTCTCTAAAATTGGAAACATAATTTCGACCCGGTTTTCCATATTTCGCGTCATCAAGTCAGCCGAGGATAAATAGATCTTATCGCTATCGTTATGGTTGAAGTAATAGATACGTGTGTGTTCTAAAAATTGTCCAACAATACTGCGCACCGTTATATTGTCACTCACCCCTTCAATCCCTGGCCGTAAACAACAGACGCCTCGGACAATCAAATCCACTTTCACACCAGCGATTGACGCTTGAAATAACTTCTTCATAATAATTTTATCCGTTAGGGCATTCATCTTTAATATGATATGACCATTTTTATGCATGCGATGATAAGTAATCTCTTCATCAATAAGCTGCATTAATTGATCTCTAATACCGTATGGGGCAACGAAGAACTGCCGGTACGTCGGTTGATCCATATAGCCACTTAAATAATTAAAGAAATTCATCGCATCTATACCGAGCTGATCATTGGCACTTAAAAGGCCCATATCGGTATAAATCTTCGCCGTCGCATCGTTATAGTTCCCTGTTCCCAAGTGCACATAGCGACGAATGCTCATCTTTTCCTTACGAACGACTAACGTGATTTTACTATGGGTTTTTAAATGGGTCATGCCATAAATGACATGGCAGCCTGCTTTTTCCAACTCTTTTGACCATTGCACATTGTTTTCCTCATCAAATCGAGCTTTCAGTTCCACCAAGACGGTGACTTGTTTCCCATTTTCAGCCGCTCGTTTTAAACTATTGATAATCGGTGAATCACCACTCACACGGTAAAGTGTCTGTTTAATTGCTAATACCTTAGGGTCCTCCGCAGCGGTCGAGACAAAGTCGATCACCGTATCAAACGTATCGTAGGGATGATGAAGAAGTATGTCTTTATTTTTGATTTGAGCAAAAATATCTGTATGAGCTACGACATCAACCGATTGTTTGGGGATTAGCGCAGCCGATTCTAAATCTGGATGTGTGGATACCAATGTCTTACTTAGTCCAAACAGAAATGTTAAATCAAGTGGTGCTTTGATACGATAAACGTCTTTATCATGGATCGCTAACTCCGTTTTAAGGTACTCAATCACTTGAGGGTCGTTATGATTAGCTTGAACTTCCAAACGAACAGCTGCGCCCCATTTACGTTTTTTTAACTCTTCTTCAATTTCAATGAGTAAATCTTCCGCTTCATCTTCATGAATATTTAAATCGGCATTTCTTGTAATTCTAAATAAGGTAGTCGACTGGATATGATAACCGGTAAAGTATTTATACATATATTTCGAGATAACGTCTTCCATTAAAACAAACTGTCTTTGATTTTGTTTAGAAGGCAATTCAATCAATCGGTCAACCACACCCGGTACTTGAACAATCACAAAATGACCATCAAATGGAAAGGCTTGTTTCTTCGTTTTCTCAGCTTTCTTCTTATCAATCACAACACCTAAATTAAGAGATTTGTTCAATAACATCGGAAATGGCCGGTAGGCATCGACCGCCATTGGTGTTAATACAGGGAAAATCTCTTCATCAAACACTTGCTCTACATACGTTAAATCACTAGAGGAAAGGTCTTCAAGTGATAAAATATTTATATTTTCTTGCTTTAAGAGTGGCATGAGTTCGTTCAGATAGGCTTGATCATGCACTGCCATCATAGGATGGGCCATCTTAGAGATAGCACTTAACTGTTCTTTCGGTGTTAAGCCTGCTTTATTCTCTCTTTTAGTGTAACCGGCCTTTACTTGATCCAAAAGACCTGCCACTCGCACCATGAAAAACTCATCTAAATTAGAACTGTAAATGGCTAAAAACTTTAATCGGTCAAGAAGCGGATTACTTTCATCAAGCGCCTCTTCTAACACGCGGTAATTAAAACCTAACCAGCTCAATTCGCGGTTATTATACAATGAATAATCATCTAAATCCTTGTCTAGGAACTGTTCATCTAATGTCATATTGACGGAATCATCCTTTCTCACCTATCAAAAGAAACATACCACATTTATGTTAAGAGAAAACACGAGAAATATTTATTTTTTGTAAAATTTTAACCTTCGCCTGTTATAGCGAAAAGCGACGAACCACAAATATCGTGACTCGTCGCTTTTTACTCATCTATTTCATTTGTTTAATGACCTGATACCCATAACCTTCAAGCATCTGCCCCTCCGCTGAAGAAAGAATCAGATCTCCTTTATAATCAGGTACTTGGATTGGTTTAGCTGTTGGGTTGATGATAAAGATTAACCGTTCATCGGTTGATTCTTTTTGATACGTTAGACTCTCATCTGACGTATCAATAAAACTAAACGTTGCTTCATTCGAGAAGCCAGTTTCTGTTTTTCTTAAATGAATCAATGTTTGAATAAAGCTTCTTAACTCTAAATCTTGTCTTTCCTTATCCCAAATCATACAACCACGACTTTCAGGTTCTTCCCCGCCAACCATACCAATCTCATCGCCGTAATAAATACAAGGTGAACCAGGATAAGAGAATTGGAAGAGATACAACAGTTTTGCTTTATCAATTGAATCACCTGTTTGGGTAATTAAACGTGCCGTGTCATGGCTCGCAAGAATATTAAATAAGTGTTCGGTCACGTGTTGTGGATACATGTGTAACAGATGAACAATCCGGTCTTTAAATGTCTGTTGGTCAATCGACTGTTCTTCTATATAACGAATTAAGCTATCCACAAGTGGATAATTCATGACCGCATCAAACTCATCACCGCGTAACCAGCTCATTGAATCATGCCACACTTCTCCGACAATATAGACATCTTTTTTTGCCTCTTTAACAGCTTCCCTAAATTTACGCCAGAAGCGGTGATCGACTTCATTCGCCACATCTAAACGCCAGCCGTCAATATCAAATTCATTAATCCAGTACGTACTTACGCCCAATAAGTAATCTTGTACGTCTTTATTTTGCGTATTAAGTTTTGGCATCCGGCTCACAAACCCAAATGTTTCGTAATTAGGCTTTGGTTCTGTTTGAACCGGAAAATCATGCATATGGAACCAATCTTTATACTTGGAATCTTGTTCGTTTTTTAGTACATCTTGAAACGGCTCAAACTCATAACCACTATGATTAAAGACGGCATCTAACATCACACGAATACCACGGCTATGACACGCCTTTACTAACCGTTTAAATGTTTTTTTATCACCGAAATGCGGGTCAATCTCATAATAATCAATCGTATCATACTTATGGTTACTTGGCGATTTAAAGATCGGCGTAAAGTAAATACCGGTAATACCTAAATCCTCTAAGTAATCTAGACCCTCAATGACGCCTTGTAAGTCACCACCATAAAAGCTCCTCGGTGTGACGACACCTTCTTCCCATGCGGCCGCATCACGTGGCGAGATACTCGGATCACCATTTCTAAACCGTTCCGGGAAAATCTGATACCAGACCGTGTCTTTCACCCAATCCGGCGCCTGATATTCATCACTTGGATGAAAATATGGGAAACAGAAATAATCGCCAATTTCTTTAGACGGTGCAGCGAATGTGCCTCGCTCTAAATAGAAGACTTCCTCACCATCATAACCGGTCAATTTAAAGCCGTAACGCATCCGGTTGTTCGGTGGTTTTACTTTAGCTTTATAATAATCAACCGTCGTTGTCTCACCTGTTCGTTCAACTGGCATCGTCACATAGTTCCATGTTTTTTGTTCAAAATCATAAGGATCACCGTAGATGAGCTCGACTTTCTCTGCATCTTTATGTTTTGTCTGCAAGACAAGGTGAATCGTTTGATCATCATATCCGTAAGCGTATTCATTTATTGCTCGGTGAAAAATCATTGCTTTTTCCATTCTATTGTTTCGCTCCTTTTCCTCAGTTAGAGCAAGCGGTTGCATTTCCGTGTCTACTTACCCCTGTTTTTTTGTTGATAGAGTTCATTATATACGCTTCTAAATATAAACGCTTACACCTATATGGTCAAGCCCTTTATAAGAAAATGAATTAAATTAAATAAGCTATTTAAATCGTGACTGAAATCATATATAATAAAAGAACGCGCTTTCACTTTTTTTCATCAACCGTTTGCATGCGCGATTTCACAGATTTTCTCTGTGCAGAATATTTCTACAAAAAAGTTAATGGACCTATCCGTTACGCTTTTAATTCATAGCTTTTTAAGGAGGCATAAACCTATGGCGGTAACCATTAAAGATGTTGCCAAAAAGGCAGGGGTGGCGCCGTCTACGGTCTCACGCGTGATCGCAGATAGCCCGCGCATCAGTACTGACACGAAAAAACGCGTGAGAAAAGCCATGAAAGAATTAGGCTATCATCCGAACGTTAATGCAAGAAACTTAGCTGTTCGCTCATCAAAAGCCATCGGGGTCATCATGCCCTCATCAGCTGAAACAGCCCTGCAAAACCCGTTCTTCCCTGAAGTACTACGCGGGGTAGGAACTGTGGCTCACGACACCGAGTATTCGTTATACGTCTCAACCGGTGGAAATGACCAACAATTATATGAAGAAGTCAAACGCATGGTCTACGGTCACCGTGTTGATGGGATTATTCTCCTTTATTCACGGATGAATGATGCCATTATGGACTTTTTAGTCGAAGAGAACTTTCCGTTTGTTGTTGTTGGAAAACCTTATGAAAATGAGGCCAGCATCACCTATGTCGATAATGACAATGTGAGCGCAAGTAAAGAATTAACAAAACACCTCATTGATTTCGGTCATAAAGATATTGCCTTTATCGGGGGAACGACTGACCTTGTTGTAACGTCTGACCGATTTGAAGGTTACAAACAAGCGCTAATTGAATCGGGTATGAAAGTAAGAGAAGACTATATCATTAATGATGAATTTAACCGGTCAAGTGGTAGAAAAGCGGTCGAAAAACTATTAAAGTTAAAAAACCCACCAACCGCAATGGTGATCAGTGATGATATGATGAGTCTTGGTGTTATTAATATGTTAGAAGAGTTTGGCCTTGATTGTCCTGAAGATGTATCTATCACAAGTTTTAACAACTTGTACTTATCTGAAATTACCCGGCCGCCGCTTACAACGGTCGATATTCAAATTTATAAACTTGGTATTCAAGGAGCCAAGTGTTTAATCGAACAGCTCCAAACAAAAGATGAGCCCGCTAAACGGGTGATTGTCCCTTATGCGATTAAGTATCGCTCATCAACAAAGCGCTTTGAGCCTTAATTGAACTACCCCCACCTAACATTCTCACGAATGTTTGAGGAAGGTGTCTTCTCGCTCTGTAACGATAAAAATACAACTAAAGCCCGAGTGATCATCCGTTGATCGCTCGGGCTCTTTAATGTTACACCTTTGTGCCTATCCAAAGGATTATCTCCGTTCATTTACTCAGCTAACGCTGTTAGCTCAGCTTCAGGCAATGCCCCATTGAAGATTTTCACCTCATCAATTAAACCATGAAAAGGAGTATCCCAATGATTCACACCTAAACTAAAGTAGCTTGATTCATCAAAATAATGCGGTAAATCTTCACCATTAAACACTTGTTCACCATTTATATAAAAGTGTAACTGCCCATTGTCGACAACGACCACCAGATGACTCCACGCATCTTTTTCAATCCGCTCACTCGCTGAACCGTCAAACCATGTTGTACTGCCCGACCACACCATGGTATTCTCAGTATGACCATACGGGACAACACTGAGCCACTCATCTGGACTTTTCGCCCCGAAAAACAACGCCGTATGTTGGGTGAAACTTAACGGTTTCACAAACAGGCTAACGGTATAGCTCGATGAATCAATCAGACCATCACTAAACCTTAAACCATTTGTGCCATCTAATAACACGGCTTCTTTATTTACGCCTGTATCATACGACACAGCATCACCAGTCGCATCAATCCGGTCACCTGTTGGGGTAAGGTCCGGCATCTGGCCGGTACTATCCGACAGATCTCCGTTAAACGAATAATGCCCCATCAGTGTTGCTTCTTGGTCACCGACCACCGTTACCGTAAACGTTTTTTCTTTTGTGACGTCACCCGTTGTAATGGTAGCCGTTAGCGCTACTTCAACATCTTCACCGTCTTTTCTAGTAACTGTGCCGTCACTCGCTAAAACTGCTGCCTCACTTGATGTCCATGTAATGGTCGTGTCACTCACGTCACGTGTTTTTAATGTGAGATTTGCCGTTACTTCTTCTGGCACGGTTAAGTCAGCTAAGACGTCTGTCGCTATTTCTTCATCGGTTCGGGTTTCTTCAATCGTTTGTACTCCCCAAACAGACACACCATTATCAGATAGCGCTGTAAAACTTAACACGCCTTGTTTATTTAATTCATCCCACGTTTCGACAAAGACACCCTTATAGGTGATGTCGTTGATGGTCAGGTTCGCATAATATCCGTCCTGAGCCCAGGTACCGTCAATCTCACCACTGATGGTTCCATCCTCTTGCAAGGTCATTTTCACACTTTCTTTTACATCACTCGATCCATCTTTGCCGTGATTAATAAATTTATATGTGCCTGTGATATCACTTGTTGTTAAATCTTCTGTCAATGTTTCACCCGCATAACGCTTCGGCGCAACCACACTCCAACCATCTTGATTCATAAACATTTGGTGAACCCTAACCTGGAAGCTCTCTCCTTGATTCGGGAAACGGGTATGAAAGACGAGGAATTGTTCATTTGTGTCCGGGTCGGTATAGACAGAATTATGCCCCGGTGACACATAGCCTTGGCCAGCACCAAACCCTGGTTCATGGTCATCTCTTAAGAAGACAAAGTTCCCCATTAATTTATTTCCGTATTGAGTATTCGATTGATTCGGTGGTAAGACAGCCGGTTCTCCAGCCGCATCAACATAAGGGCCCGCCGGATTTTCTGATCTAAATTGGCGCATATGATAACCGCCATCGGCACCTAACCAACCATAGGTGACATGTAAGTAGTAATAGCCAGTCTCAGGATTATATTCGATATAAGGCCCTTCGCCGGACTCAAAGTGCCCACCTGAAATTTTTGTGCCAAAATAGCGGTCAATCATTCGGCCATCTTCGGTAAGACTATCTTCTTTTGGATAAATGACTTCACCCGTTTCCTTATCTAACTCAAGTAAAAAGATTCCACCAGACCAAGAGCCGTAGACCATATACAGACGACCGTCTGTATCGTAAAAGAGATTGGCATCAATCGCATTTGGATAGTGGCGGTTGTTAAAACTGCCATCGGCGTTAAACCAGGCATCATTTACCTCACTGATTTTTTCTTCTGCGATTAATTCGTCGATATTGGTGTTTTCCCATTGTTTATTTACATCACTTTTCTCATCATAACTTTCAGCGGCCGTAAATCCTGAATAGACAAGCGTATCGACATACCGATAAGGGCCTTCAATATTTTTTGCTACCGCAAAACCAATGGCTGAGCGCATATAAGTTGATGAAGCACTATAATGCATCATATAAGCACCCTTCGTGCCATCTTCGTTCAGATAATGTTCATTCCAAAAAATATCCGGTGCCCACACCGCAAAACCACCCGATGAATCAGCATCATCTTCCCCCGCCCACTGGAAAGATTCTTTTAAGTTCTCAGATAAATCACCGTATAACACATTTTCAGGCGTCGTGTAACCATTTGTGAACCGGTCCCAATGCATTAAATCTGATGATTTAGCTGCTTCAATATGAGTACCAAACACATAATACTGATCATCCACTTTAATAATCGATGGATCATGTACGGACACATCTTTATATGTCGGTTCCGCTAGTGTTGATTCAAATACAGCTGATGTTGATTCACCCGCCTGACTGTTCTCACCATTTGCATTTGAACCGTCATTCGCTTGGTTCACCATTTGATAAACTATTACCGCGAAAATAACAACGATAACACCGACAAGACCTAGCCACCTTTTTTTATTCATCATCCCACTCCTCTTCATGAACTCGTACTTACATTTTATAAATCTTTTTCATTTTTGTCAATGTTTAAACGTACAAGTTAACTTTTTTCTGATAAACCTATTAGATAGATATGTTAAACGCTTTTTGATTTTTCACTTGAGATGATTCATAGGATGTGTTAATATATTTTTATTGAATTAATGACCATTTTATCCATTCGGTCAATTTGGAGGTGTTGATGATTGCAACTATTGATCGTAAACAACAAATATTAGAAGCAGCCACGCACTCTTTTTCTTTATTTGGTTATAAAGCAACGACGATTGATCAGATTGCTAAAATCGCCAATGTAGGTAAAGGAACCATTTATACTTTTTACAAAAATAAAGAACAGCTTTTTCATCAAATCATTTCACTGCTTATCCAAGAAATGAAGGCAGCCGTCGATGCTATCATTAACGATAATTTAACTTTTCACGAAAAAGTTGATCGGGCTTTATTTAAATTATTAGAGTATCGAACTGACCATCAACTGATGATTAAATTACTACAAGAAGAAAAAGAATTAGGCACACCCGCAGTCAAAGAAGTGATTCAGTCCATCGAACAAATGATTATCGATTATTTAAAAACGATTATTCAAAAAGGTATTGATGAAGGAGAAATCAAACCTTGTGATACTGAACTTACCGCCTTTATTATGTTGAAACTTTACGTCGCGCTTATTTTTGACTGGGATGAACGACACAAACCATTAGATAAGGAAGAAATTTCAGCTCTACTTAAATTGTATGTCCTTGACGGTTTAACACCATCATAACCGTTTAGATACTCAACATAAACGAGCTAAAATTCAAAGGAGACCGAGATGCATCGGTTTTTCTTTTTTAAATAAAGTGACCAAATGAGTAAAATGGTCAAATATTCATATAGGAGGTATATTAGATGAAACATTCAGCTTTTTTAGCCGAATTAAAACACATCATAAAAAACAAAAAAATCTTTATCCCTATTATCGCCGTCATTCTAGTCCCACTTTTGTATAGCGGCATGTTCCTCTGGTCATTTTGGGACCCTTATGATCAAATGGAATCTTTACCCGTCGCCGTTGTCAATCTAGATGAAGGCGCTACTTTTGAAGGGACATCACTCCATTTAGGTGATAAACTAATCGATCAGCTGAAAGAGGAGAAACCGTTCGATTTTCATTTTATTGAGGCCGAAACAGCTCAAAGCGCTTTAGAGGCACGTGAATATTATATGTTAATTGAAATTCCTAAAGATTTTTCACAACACGCCACTACGTTATTAAATGACACACCCGAACCACTCGTCCTAAATTATGTGCCAAATGAAAGTCATAACTTTCTTTCAGCACAAATCGGCGAGACTGCCATCCAAGAAATTAAAGGACAAATAGCAAAACAAGTTTCAGCTACTTACGCGGAGACGATGTTCGGAATAATCAACGATGTAGGTGATGGTTTAGCTAGAGCTGAAGAAGGGAGCAGTACCCTTCAAGATGGCGCGCAGCAAGTAGATTCAGGTGCTAAAGCACTACGAGACCATTTAAAAACTCTTACTACAACGTCTGTTACCTTTAAAGACGGGGTAAGTACATTAGCAAGCAGGGCAAATGATCTTAAACAAGGAACAGCTACATTATCAAACGGCACCAATCAATTATCATCTGGCAGTGCCTCTTTATTAGCTGGCGCAGAGACAATAAAAGAAGCCACTTCTGAAGTTTCAGATGGAACAGAAGCGCTTGATAAGGGTATAAGTGAAACGTCAGACGCTATCCCGACGTTAGTGACAGGGACAGAAACATTAAAACAAGGATTAGTTCAAGCAAAAGAAAAAATGCCTCAACAACTAGCGGCAGCGATTGCCTCTGAACTTAATCCCGCATCTAGCCTAGAACAGCTAAACACAGCGATTAATCAGCAGTTAACATTCGCTGTTGATGACCAAGTGAAAACTGAACTAACGTCCTCCCTAGCAGAAGCCGCAGCCAAAGACATGGTGGCGGCACAACAAAAACAGCAGAAAGCATTAAAACAAGCGTTGGTCGATGCGAACATTTCAGCTGATACAATCAATCAACTCCTCGCATCACTAGAGAGTAATACGCCGTCACAAGAAACCTTATCCGCATCACTACTTGAACAGTTAACACCACGTGTGAGTGAATATCTTGATGGCAGCATTCAAACGATCACAACTCAAGTAGATGCAGGATTTGATCAATATCAAAAAGGTGTCACTGACGCAATGACAGAAACCGAAACAACACTTATTGAAGCAATTAAAACAGCGACGACCCCAACGTTTAATCAATTTATTGCGGGCGCTGATCAGTTACTTGAAGGTGAACAGGCATTAAATAGCGGTTTAAATCAATTAGACGAAGCTGCCACAACCTTACGTCTTGGAACAAACGATTTACACCAAGGCCAAGTGACATTTGTAAATAATTTCGTTACGTTCAACGACAAATTATCTAGCTTAAATAATGGGACAATCAAACTGGCTAACGGCACAACTGCCCTTACCAACGGCCTTAAAGATTTAAATACCGGGACAGATTCATTAACAACGGGTGCCGAGCAATTATATGAAGGTGCAACAGAACTCTCAGATGGTACGCATCAACTTACAAACGGGACGGATGAATTGCACGCCGCACTGTCAGAAGGTGCCGAGCAATTATCTGATATTGACGCCAATCAAGCGACTTACAATATGATAGGTGAACCTGTTTTCGTCAATAAAGAACCTGTGAATACCGTACCTAACTACGGGACTGGATTTGCACCCTACTTTATCTCACTTGGTCTATTCGTCGGTGCATTGCTCATGACGATTGTTTTTAATATGAGAACACCAACTTCAACACCAAAGTCAGGCATCCAGTTGTTTTTAAGTAAATTCGGAATCATCGCTCTTGCCGGTACACTTCAAGCACTTCTTGTCGCTGTTGTCTTATTAACTGCGTTAGATTTACACGTCAAAAGTGTACCGTTATTTATCCTTGGTACGGTGATTACGAGTCTTGTCTTTATGACACTGATTCAATTTCTAGCAACAACGCTCGGCAACGTCGGTCGGTTTATTGCGATTATTATTCTCGTCATGCAGCTTACGACAAGTGCTGGTACGTTTCCACTTGAATTAATTCCAAACGTATTACAGCCAATCAATCACCTCTTACCAATGACTTATTCTGTTCAAGCATTTAAAGCGATTATTTCTAGCGGTGACTTCACTTACGCTTATCGGATGCTTTTTGTTCTTGGTATATTTACCATCATTCATATGGTAATGACAATCAGCTTCTTATCGATCAAATACAAACGTCATCCTGAAGAACTTTTAATGGAACAAGCAAGTTAGTTGAACTACCCCCACCTAACATTCTCACGAATGTTTGAGGAAGGTGTCTTCTCGCCCTAATGCGATAAAAAAGCGATCAACCTCTATTGGGCTGATCGCTTTTTAGTCTTATTGATTATTTTTGTCAAATTCTTTAATGAAGTCTACAAGTGCTTGTACACCCTCCATTGGCATCGCGTTGTAAATACTTGCGCGCATACCGCCAACAGAACGGTGACCTTTTAGTGTAACGAGACCACGTTCGCCTGCTTCTTTAATGAATTTTGCTTCAAGTTCAGTATCACCGGTTTTTGAAATGAACGGTACGTTCATCCAAGAACGGTCACGGTCTTTAATCGTTGCTTCAAATAATACCGAATGATCAATTGCATCATATAAAAGATTCGCTTTTTTCTCGTTTAATTCAGCCATTTTAGCTAAGCCACCAATATCATCTTTGATCCAATCAAAGACAAGTTTCGCCATGTAGATTGGGAATGTTGGTGGTGTATTGTAAACAGAATGTGCTTTTTGATGCACTTGATAATCTAACATTGTTGGTACATTCTCAGGCGCATGACCAATGAGGTCGTCACGAATGATGACAACAGTCATACCCGCAGGTCCGATGTTTTTCTGTGCACCCGCATAAATTAAGCCGTAATCTGTCACATCAATAAGCTCTGATAGAATGTTTGATGACATATCCGCGACAATCGGAATATCACCCGTATCAGGTAACTCATAGAAACATGTACCTTCAATGGTATTATTCGTTGTAATATGAACATAATCCGCTTCTGGGTCAATCATGTCGCGGGTTACTTTTGGAATGTGTGACAAATCGGCACCATGTGAATTTGCAATTACACGCGGTGTACCATATTTCTTCGCTTCTTCATATGCCTTTTGCGACCACGTACCGGTAATCACGTAATCAGCTTTCTTGTTTTTGATCATCAAGTTCATTGGCACCATCGCAAACTGCGTTGACGCACCCCCCTGAAGGAACAAGACAGTATAATTATCAGGAATATTCATTAACTCACGTAATGTTTTTTCTGCATCTTGGATAATATCCATAAATAATTTGGATCGGTGACTCATTTCCATGACTGACATGCCAGAGCCTTTATAGTCAGATAACTCTGCCTCTGCTTTTTTTAGTACACTTTTCGGTAATGTCGATGGTCCTGCTGAAAAGTTATAAATTGGATTCATAAATTTAACCACACCTATTCTTTTAGTTTTTTTACCATCTTTCTTTATTTAAAATAAGGTCCCCCTTATTTCTCCACGTGAACATAAAACGAAGCTCAGTTTTTTATGCGAGTCTACTCGACTCATTATAACAAATAATTGCCACTCATTCAAGTGAATATTCTCAAAATTAGCACAATTGAAAGTTATGAAACTTTTTCACGTACCCTTTTCATGTTAGAATAAGTTTAGCTAAAATGCAAATAACCGATACCTAGATGAAAGAGGCGACCCCAATGAACAAAAAACCCACCACCGTTATTTTTGATGTCGATGATACGTTATACGACCAACACTTACCTTTTAAACAAGCACTCATTAATAGTTTTGATTATCCCTTTACTGAGACAGATATTGAAAAATTGTATCTTCTTAGCCGCAAATATAGCGATGACGTATTTGAGGAAGAACAAAGCGGGAAAATCACGACAGAAGACTTGCAAGTATATCGGATCACTGCATCATTGAAAGATTTAGGCTATCAGATCACGAAAAAAGAAGCCCTTCACTTCCAGGAGACATATGTCTCCTATCAGAACAAAATGACATTGATACCAGAAGTAAAAGTGTTACTTGATTATTTAAAAAGTAAACAGATCACGCTTGCGATTCTTACAAACGGCAACACCGACCACCAACAGATGAAAATCACGCAACTCGGCATGGATCAGTGGGTAAAGCCTGATCATCAGTTTATTTCTGGCTCGTTACTGTTCCAAAAACCCGATCAACGCGTCTTTGACTATATCGTCGATACACTCAACCTAAACAAAGACACCACCTGTTATATTGGTGATGCCTACGTCAATGATGTTTTAGGGGCTAAAGGTGCCGGACTAAACGTTGTTTGGTTTAACCATCGTCTCCGCGCTCCTGAAGGCGACGTCACTCCTGACTTTACTGCAACGACAGCTGAAGACTTGTTAACGTTCTTTAAATCTCAACTGGATTAACTCACTAGGATTACATCCGGCGATAAGCTACTCTTACACCTATCGCAAAAAAGCCAAAGGTGAGAATAGCGGTCACGATAAACATTGCCACCGGCCCGAAAGTGTGAATAAGTGGTAAAGATAACGCAGTAAACAACCCACCACCAACAAAAGGTTCAAATAACAATTGCTTATAACCAAATGACTCAAAGGCCATCGATTGATTATCTGGGTCGGCAATCTTCATCAACAACAAGCCGGTTGCCGTCATCCCCATCGCTTGGCCTAAGTCACCAATCCCGCGCTCAAACCAAAAGTAAGGAATCATGACCCGTGCTAAAAATATAAAGGCAATGAGATTCCATAAAATCGCCACACCCGATAGAATAAGAAACGGCACTAAGTACGTTCCAATGACCGTTAATTTTACCGTCGCAAGTGCTGAGATAATTAACACATCTAAGCTAACACCTGAGATACGGTTAATCAAACTCCGGTTAATATGGTCTGATTTGCCATACTTTTTTAAAGAGATTTGTAACAACATCCCACTCATCATCGCAATTGGAAAGAGCGGCATGTAACGCATGACCTCAAGATCAAACCAACGTCCATACGTCCACGTTTCCAGCATAATCAGTCCTTGTTGGATTAAATAGGCAAGTAAAATCGCGAGTCCAACTATCGACAAGTGATAACTCAACGCTTCAAGCGAGTCTTGATCCGACCGTTGTTTTCTTTCACGGCGATCAAAGTCGCTTAACGCCTCTCTTTCATTTGAAGATAAAGGCGCTTCTCCATTTAAAAACTTCACATGTCCTTTACTTTTCCCCCAATTAATCAAGACAATGCCAAGTAAAACCCCCGACATAATGCCAATTGTCGCGAGTCCTAAGGCTAAGTCACGTCCCTCTGGGAAACCGATTTGATCAAAAGTGTCAGCTAAACCAGCTGCCGTTCCATGACCACCAACAAACCCAATCTCAATTAAGCCACCGGCAAGCGGACTTAGATCAAAGACCGGCGTTAAAAGCGCTAAGCTCACAAATAATCCCACCGCATATTGACCGAACGACACCATGTAACCCATTAACACTTGCGGACCGGAAACGGACCAGATATCTTTTATCTTCGGGACCACTTTTCCGATGAATAAACTGGCGAATATGACATTGATTAAAAGTGACGGTAACGTCGACCAAACAGCAACAATCTCTTCTGTTAACACGCCTTGGCGCATGTTTGATTGACCTAGCATCTGCATCAGGCGCCCAAGCCCTTCTGGGCCGAGTAATAGTGCTATAAACCCCGCAATAATAGAACTCGGTAAAAAGAGCGTTCGAAAGATTGTTACTTTACGACGCACCCATTTACCTGCGAGTAAAAAGACACCTAGAACGACAAAACTAAAACCAACCACATTTGGTGACATCTTTTCACCTCATCATGTTTCTGTCTTATTTATCTATTCCACCTCAGTGGATGCCGTAAACGACGCCTCATTTGATAACACACTCATCAAATGTAAATCTAAGTACTCACCGTCAAAAAACCTTGATTCTCGCATAACACCTTCTTCTTTAAATCCTGCTTTTTTATACATCCGGTAAGCCCCTTGATTATTGCTAAGTACATAAAGTGATAGCCGATGAAAACCTAAGTCCTTAAACACAAAACGTTTCATCTCATCCATAAGCCTAAGGCCATAACCTTTACCACGGCATTCCTTTCGAATGAAAATACGATTTAAAAAGGCTGAGCGATTCATATGATCAATGTCTGCCACTTGAATATGACCGATTTTTTCACCCGTTTCTTGTTCTAAAATTGTATATAACTTAACTGGTAATGCCTTTTGTCTCGTTTCTTCAACATAACGTACCAACTGATCCCGTGTGATAGGCAAGGTGAAGGTGCGCCCCATAAAGCTAAACAAATCCTTTTCCGTCGCCTCTTGCTGCCAATCAATGAATGCTTGGTAGTCCGTTTCATCAAATGGTTTTAATGTAATCATTTCTCTCGCCCCTTTGTAGCTGTCTTGATTTTTATCATTTCCATTAGTGTAGCATAGCTTAAATGTTTGCTAAAGCTTCTCTCAGGCCCTCATTCACCAAAATAGCCCTACGTCTTATGGGAGGATTAAACCAACTCTTATTCGCTTAAAGCTTATTGTATAGCAATATTTCTATTTCTTTAAGAAGAAAAAGCAACCCCTATGGATTGCTTTAAATTTGACTTGATTTTTTTAATAAACGCGTGACAACAGCGGCATATCCGGCCGGAAACACAACGAGAAAGACGACCACATTATAATACAGCACACTAAATAACAGCGCGATTAACGTAAGGAGCAGGATCGTCAGTTTTTGCTCCTGAATCATCTCAAGAAAACCCTCTATAAACGTTGTCCGACCTGCTTTTTTATTCATCATAAGGCGATAAAATGTAAAACTCATCGCCCCAATTAATAACAACAAGAAATAGATGATTATAACGACAAGCATGAGCGATAAACCACGCGTTAAACTAAAAGTAAATAACGCACTCAGTGACAATAATCCAATACTGATAAGAAATGAAAGCAGCTTATAATGATCATAGTCACGATAGTGCTTAAAAAATTGTTCCTTTATATACTTTCCATCTACTTCTTCGTGACTTCTCATTGCTTCATAGGTAAGAAACACACTTACACATGCTGGTGTAACACCATAAAGAAGCAATCCCCTTAACATTCCAATCCAAAAATATAACCCTAAAACAATATAGTGATACATTGCCAGCGTCCACTCAACGACCTTTGTACTGATTGTGCTCACTCCCTTTCTAGAAACAAAAGTATTAATCTTGTCTTTTGTCTAATACCGAATCACGTTCAATAATTTTACCTTTAACCAATTGCTTTCCGTAACTTTTATGATTGCCTTGAACTTTTTTTATAATGCCCTTAACCGCCTCAGTCACCATTTCATCAATATCAACTTCTACCGTCGTTAACTTCGGTTCGGTAATTGTTGCATAAATATCATTATCAAATCCAACGACTGACACGTCCTCAGGTACCAGATATCCTTGTTGCTTCAAGTGATTAACAAGTAAATGCGCGACTTGATCGCAGTTACATACGAAAGCCGAGGGCAGATTTTCAGGTAACATAAATTTAACATATTTCCCGTTTTCATCGCGGTCATTAATAATCCAATCAAAATTGAGATCTCTACCGTGTTCTAACAACGATTTGTAGTAACCAAGGTAACGGTCTTGAATACTACTCGTTGAGTGTAAGTTCCCAACAAAACCAATATCCTCATGTCCTCGATCCATTAAGAAATTCGTTAAATCATAAGCGCCAAGGAAGTTGTCTGTAATGACTGAATCAATCTCGCCACTTTCATCATAGAAATCCAGAAAAACTTTTGGCATATCGATGTCTTTAATCAACGTGATATAATCATTCGATAACTGACCTAAAAAAATAAAACCATCGACTTTCTTCTCATAATATAAACGTGGTAATTTCAATGACGCTTCATCAGCCTCCGTTAAGATGTTCATAATGCCGTAATAGCCATACTGCTCAAAGACACGCGCTGCTTGTTGGTACGCACGGAAATAA
Organism: Bacillota bacterium; assembly: GCA_051746745.1. Lineage (GTDB taxonomy): Bacteria > Bacillota > Bacilli > Bacillales > Amphibacillaceae > Halolactibacillus. The sequence goes on from JBNJFJ010000018.1 coordinate 18,279, forward strand.
AAGGACTGTGACATTCCATCCGAAAATCGTTCAGGAATGACAACACCAATATTGTAGGTTAAGCCATTCTTCATTGCTTTGGCAGTCGTATTATAGCGGTAGCCCATCTCATCTGCCAGTTGTTTAATTTTATCTTTTAGCGCATCGCTCACACCTTCTTTATCATTAAGCGCCTTTGATACCGTGACACTACTGACACCAATTTTCTCAGCAATGTCTTTCATTGTTACGTTCGCCATCATCTTCACACCCTATCTTTTATTCTTCATGGTTTATACAATCATTATAAACTACGTTATAACTTAATTAAGTATCAAATATTAACTTATTAACTAATCGAATACTTTTATCGTACCAAAACTTTGTGCCTAAGGCAATAAAACCAACAACATTCAGATAAGGTTTTAACATTATATTCATATAGATTACGCTATTATTATGAAGACAAGCTACTAAATAATGAGCACATTCCCCATATATTTATGACTCAAATCTTCTTATGTTAATTCATCGATAACTTTTGGATAACATCTAATATATATAAATAGATTTTTAACAATGACATGGAATGTTTTTATGATATATGATCACTAATTCGCACCTATAAATTCAATTGACTCAAACCTTGTTTATTTTGCCTTTCATCTAATAGACCCATCTCACTTACATCACTTTTCCCCTGCAACAGCAAGGGTTAGAAAACTTCCGTAAGGATACGGAAAAACAACACGTGGTAATGAAAGCGCTTATCCCATACACTTGAACTATCAACAAAACACATCACATTTGAAAGGATGATTCACATGAAGAAAATTTTACTCGCCTGTTCAGCAGGCATGTCTACCAGTTTACTCGTATCAAAAATGGAAGAGGTCGCAACAGAACGCGGACTCGACACAAAGATCTGGGCGGTCGCTCAAGACAAAGCACCTGAAGATATGAAAGAAGCTGACGTCTTACTGATTGGGCCACAAATGCGCTTTATGAAAAAGAAATTCGAAAAGACCGGACAAGAACTCGGCGTCCCTGTCGATGTCATTGACGCGGTAGCTTATGGCCGTATCGATGGAAGCGCTGTCCTAGATCATGCGATTAAATTAATCGACAACAACTAAACGGAGGGTTTAGCAATGAATAAATTTATGAATATGCTTGAAAACGTTTTATTACCGGTAGCGGATAAACTTAACAACAACCGCTACCTCACCGCTTTACGTAACGGTTTTATGGTTGCCTTACCAATTATTATTTTCGGATCAATTTTTGTTGTTTTAGCCAACTTACCATTCTTAGATAAACTCATCGGCGAAGACGCTTATCAAGCCTATCAACAAGCACTTAGCCCGGCTTCTCAAGCGACACTGACGATTATGGGTCTGTTCGTTATTATGGGGATCGGTTATAAGATGGTTGAACAGCGCGGTGGCGAAGCCATTTACGGCGCGGCTGTTAGTATTGCGGCGTTCTTAGTCTTAACACCACAAGTGCTCGGTGACACGGCCAATGTTATTCCAACAAGTGTCCTCGGGGCAGAGGGTATGTTCTTAGGAATTTTCACCGCCTTTATCGCTGCTGAATTGTATCAATTATTTGTAAGCAAGAACTTAACAATTAAAATGCCTCAAGGTGTACCAAGTGCGGTATCGCGTTCGTTTAGTGCCTTAATTCCTATTTCATTAACACTCGCGATTTTCTTAGCCATCCGTATCCTGTTTGGCTTCACACCTTACGATACAGTTCAAAACTTTATTTACACAATTATTCAAGCACCACTTACCTCACTCGGTAGCGGCTTACCAGCAACGATCGTTGCGGTACTGTTAATCCAAGTATTCTGGTTCTTCGGTCTTCATGGTCAAATTATTATCAACTCAATCTTTGACCCGATCTGGTATGCATTGAATGATCAAAACTTAGAAGCGTTCCAAGCAGGCGCTGACGTGTTACCTAACATCGTTACCAAGCAATTCATCGATACCTTTATCGTTGGTATTGGTGGGTCCGGGATGACCCTTGCGGTTCTCCTTGCGATCTTTGTTGTCGCAAAGAGTCGTCAACTTAAAGACTTAGGGAAACTCGGGATTGGTTCAGGAATCTTTAACGTCAACGAACCGGTTATCTTCGGGATGCCGATTATTATGAACCCACTGGTTATTATCCCATGGTTACTGGCACCAGTTGTTGTAGCGATCGTGACTTATACATTAATGTCGATTGGCTTTGTGCCACGACCGGCTGGGGTCATCGTCCCTTGGACAACACCAGCGCTCTTAAGTGGTTACCTTGCTACCGGGAATAAAATCATGGGAACGGTTATGCAGCTAATCAACATGGGAATTGTTTTCGTCATCTGGTTACCATTCCTTAAAGTGATTGACAAACAATATTACGAATCAGAACAAAAAGCGAATTAATCTAACAACTATAAAAACACAAACAGCGGCCAGGCGACTTGTGCCTGGCCATTACTATCTCAACGATTTAGAGGGGGACATCATTATGCAATCTATGACAGAAATCGCGTTTCAAATTATTCTATTTGCCGGTAACGGTAAATCAAGTGCCATGGAAGCTATTCAAGAAGCGAAAGAAGGCGACTTTGAAGCCGCTGATGCTAAAATTACCGAAGCTAACGAAGAACTTTCACGTGCACACCGCTTCCAAACCGACTTGCTTCAACAAGAAGCACGCGGTGACAGTAAAGACATTAACTTGATCTTAATTCACTCTCAAGATCACTTAATGACATCGATGACTGTTCGCGATTTAGCGATTGAAATTATCGAAATTTATCGCAATAAATAAGAAAGGGGATCATTATGACAACACGCACATTTCCAAAAGACTTCTACTGGGGTTCTGCCGCTTCAGCTGAACAAACAGAAGGTAACCAACATGGCACAAAAGTAAAAACAATTTGGGATCACTGGTATGACTTAGAACCTAATCGCTTCTTTGATGAGGTTGGGCCCAGTGAGACATCTGACTTTTATCACCGCTACAAAGAAGATATTAAAAACATGAAAGACTTCGGTCACAACAGCTTCCGCTTATCACTCTCTTGGGCGCGCCTATTAGATGAATCAGGCCAATTAAATCAAGAGGCGGTTTCGTTCTATAATGATGTGATCGATACCCTTATTGCTCATGATATTGAACCCTTTGTCAATCTGTTTCACTTCGATATGCCGATGCACCTACAAGAACAAGGCGGTTTTGAGTCACGCGCTGTCGTGGATCAATTTGTAGACTATGCCAAAACAGCCTTCTCACTTTTCGCTGACCGGGTGAAGGTATGGTTTACCTTTAACGAACCGATTGTCCCGGTTGAAGGTGGCTATTTATATGATTTTCATTATCCGAATGTCGTTGACGCTAAACGCGCTTTTCAAGTCGCTTATCATACGATGATTGCCCATAAAAAAGTGTGTGCCCATTACCACGCACATTATGACGGTAAGATTGGTATCGTTCTTAACTTAACGCCGTCATATCCGAGAAGTCAGCATCCGAGCGATTTAAAAGCGAGCCATATTTGTGACTTATTCTTTAATCGCAGTTTCTTAGATCCTGCCGTTAAAGGTGAATATCCAGAGGATTTAATTAACTTATTAAAAGACTATGATCACTTACCTAAGACAGAGCCTGAAGATGAAGCGCTACTAAAAGACAACCCGATTGATTTTCTTGGGGTGAATTACTATCAGCCGCGCCGGGTAAAAGCTAAAACCTATACACCGCATCCTGATAGTCCCTTCTTACCGGACTGGTTCTTTGATAATTATGAGATGCCGGGTCGTAAGATGAATGTCTACCGCGGCTGGGAGATCTACGAAAAAGGCATTTACGATATTATGATTAACTTACGCGACAACTATGACAATATTGATTGTTTTATTTCAGAAAACGGCATGGGTGTTCAAAACGAAGAACGTTTCATTAAAGATGGACGAATTGAAGATGACTACCGGATTGACTTTATCCACGGGCATTTAACCTGGCTTCACCGCGCCATTGAAGAAGGTTGTCACGTGAAAGGTTATCATTTATGGACATTTATGGATAACTGGTCATGGGCCAATGCCTACAAAAACCGTTACGGTTTCTTTTCGGTTGATTTAAAGACAAAAAATCGCACAGCTAAAAAGAGCGCTTATTGGTTCAAACAATTAACAGAAACGAATCACTTAACTAAATAACCCCGGTCACTTTTACTTACGCGTTCATAATGGCCCTGTAGCGCAATGCTTTCGCATTGCGCTCGTGCCTTATTATAGTTAAAAGTATACTTTGTTGAGATATTTCTCGGTAAAGTAAATGTACGATGATTCCTTTGTTATAATAGACTTAAACAATATACGAACGATAAGGAGGTGAATCCAGTGCATCATAGACAAACCACGATTTTAAAAGAACTTGTCGGTAGTGATACCCCGTTAACTAGTCAGACGCTCGCCAATATTCTTGACGTCAGTTCTCGAACCATTAGAGACGACATGAAAGAACTTGATCAAACCCTCGAACCTCACGGCGCAACGATTACGTCAACACGAGGAAAAGGTTATACGTTAGCAATTCATGACGACCCATCGTTTAGACAGTTTTTAAAATCATATGTATATGAACACTACGCTAATGACTTTTCACAACCTGACCAACGCATCAATTATTTAATTGAACGGTTTTTACTAGCCGATACTCACATTAAAATGGATGAGCTCATGGATGACATGCATGTCAGTCGCTCAACGATTCAAAGTGACTTGCGTCAAGTCAAAGAACAATTAAAAACGTATCAACTTACCCTTGAGCACAAACCAAATTATGGGATGAAGTTGATTGGCTCTGAAGTTAAGCGCCGGTTTGCCCTATCTCAATTCATTTTTGACCAACGTGATATGCGTGAAACAATGGTTTGGAAAAAGCAATTAACTGACCTAACCCATGTCACTGACCAACAAATAAAAGCATTATGGGCTTTACTCATTGATACAACCTCACGGCATCATATTTCTTTATCTGATATCGCTTTAAACAATTTATTTATTCATATTGCGATTGCCTATAAGCGCATTAAAGATGGTCATGAAATTGATTTCCTCCAGCATGATTTGGCTGATATACAAAATGAACGTGAGTATACGGTCGCAAAAGAAATTGTCAGGGCGAGTGAACAGATTTTAAACATTTCTTTTCCCGAAACAGAAGTGTGCTACATCGCGATTCATTTACTCGGGACTAAAATCGTCACCCAAAAAAATCAATCAGAAGATGACTTAAAACAATGGTTACCTGCCCCGATTGTGTCCGTAACCGAACAAATGCTTCAAACGATTGAAGATAAACTCAGCTTATCGATTCAACATGACCGCGAACTTATTCTTGGTCTCGGTCTGCATTTAAAACCAGCAATGAACCGGTTTAAATACGGGATGAACGTCAGAAACCCAATGCTTGAAGATATTAAAGCCAATTACCCGTTAGCCTTTGAAGCTGGCATTATTGCCGGTGTTGTCCTAGAAGAAACACTCCAAGTTAAGATTGACGAAAATGAAGTCGGCTATTTAGCCCTCCATATTGGCGCGGCCATTGAACGACAAAAGTTAAAAGATAAGCCGCTTGCTTGCTTTATCGTTTGTGCCTCTGGTCTTGGTAGTGCGCAACTCATTAAGTATAAGTTACAAGCTATGTTCGGTTCAAAAATCAATATTCTTGGCACATCAGAGTTTTATAAAATCAATCAGCTTCCTTTTGAGGCTATTGATCTCATTATTAGCTCTGTCCCAATCAAACAGGAGTTACCGGTACCCGTTGTCGAAGTAAATGCCATCTTGACAGAACAAGATCTAAGTCAAGTAGAAACTTACTTTAAAACAGATTATAAAGATTTGATGCAATATATTGATAAGCGCGCCATCTTTTTAAAACAAGGCGCCAAATCAAAAGAAGACGCCCTTAACTTTTTATATAAACAATTAAAAGCACCGCTGCAATTGCCGAACGATTATTTAATTCATGTGTTTGAGCGCGAAAAGATTGCCCCGACTGCCTACGGCAACTTAATTGCGATCCCACACCCGATTACAGCGCAAACAAAAAAGACACACGTCAGTATTATGACATTAGATAAACCGATTGACTGGGGTGATAAAAAGGTTCAATTTATTCTTCTGTTAAATGTTGGAAAATATACAAAAGAAGACTTACAATCTCTTTATGGTTTCATTACGAAACTTGTCGAAAATAAAAAGCATATTCAGCGTTTAACACAAATTGATACGTTACCCGCTTTTATCGATCAATTATTTTCAATGACAACCTAAAGCGTGCATTATCCTACAAATATGTAACACAAAAAGAGTGACAGGACATCGTTCCCGCCACTCTTTATTTATATGGGATTTAAAAACAGAAAGTAATCAGCTACTTGATTTAAAAAGTTGATGGAACGACAAGAAGTTAAAAAAATCGTTAAAGGCTATGCGAGAAAGTTAGAAATTACATACAACGAAGAACGCAATGATTATCATCCGCACTTTCACGTGTTAATTGCGGTGAATAAAAGTTACTTTACGAATACAAAGCAATATATTAGTCGCGATCGTTGGCTTGATCTATGGAAACAAGTGACGAAAAATCCTTTAATAACACAAGTGGATGTTCGCAAAGTACGTCAAGGGGAAAATGATAAAGTTTATGAAATAGCGAAGTACTCGGCAAAAGAAAGTGATTACTTGGTTAGTCAGGAAGTGTTTGAGGTTTTTTATCGGGCGCTCAAAGGAAAACGACTGATTGTTTATTCTGGGTTGTTCAAAGAAGCGATGACGAAATTTAAAAATGGTGAGTTAGAAGCATATAAGGAAAAAGATATGACGAACTACGTATACGCAATTATGTATAACTGGGGAGATAAAAAGTATTTGGAATTAGAAAAGCGATTGTTGACTGATGACGAGATGGAAGAAGTGAATGGTCAAATGGTTAATGAAAAAGACATTGAATAAGGAGGATGGTTATGGATTTTTTAGTGATGGGTATTTCTGTTTCATCTTTGATGGTTAGTGCTGTAACGTTTTTCCTTATTTTTAAAATAAGGAAAATGAATAGGGTATAAGTTTTTTTGCAAGAAGGCTACGAGATTAATTCTCGTACCCTTCTTTTGATTTTTTCAAAGATTCAAGTCGGATGTTTTTTAGCGCATCATTTTTAAAAATATGACTAGAAATTTTAGGAATGAATTATTTATCATCTTTAGTTTTTTTTGAATTTGGTAATCCATAAAAAATTAATCCGAAAATAAATATAACAAGAATATATCCTCCGAAACTAGATGTTATGAAAGAAGTTTTTTCTGGGTATCTCCATACAAGTAAACCTATAACACTAATTATTATCCATCCAATTAAACGGATTTTCTTTGCGTGTTTTTTCAATTTTGATCACCTCAATCAAGGTTTTAATATCTAGAAAGGATTATCCATGCTGCTGGATAACTAGAGGTTTTATTATAAGTAACCGATAGTTTAGCACCTCGTGCTTGCCCTCTAGCAATCATTATAAATGTATCTTTCCACCATTGTTCATGTCTATTGCTAAGTTGTGCAGCGCTCCAAGTTGTAACAGCTGCGCCCCATCCAATAACGCTATTTCCTGTTACTAAATATACTATTCTTCCAATTGCAGCGTCTGTAAAAGGATTAGATAAATAATGTTGCCAATTCCATTGTTTATCCATTGCGTCAATCGTGGCTATTACGTTGGATCTTCCGAAATATTTAACATAATCAGGATTACTTGATCTAGCGTATACCATATTATTTGTTGAATTAATTTCAGTTGTATTTTTATTAATGTTATTTAAATGATTCTGTATTGTAGCGTTTTTATAGTCTTTATTTTTTAGATCTTTTAAAAACTCTTTTTCCTTTGATTTAGGTACTTGGGCAATGATTATATTTTCTGAATCCTCATAAACTGTAACATCCACCAATTCATCTTTGTTAGATGATTTATTTTTTTCTGCAAAAACTGGAGTGCTTAAGTTTACAAATAACATTATAGCCGATAAAAAAACCACCATAAATTTATTCCATTTTTTCATTATAATTCCTCCTTTTTTATATCCATAATAATTGGATATTATTGAATGATTCGACATATACATCCGTATATCCTGCTTATTTTTCTAATTTTTCTCAAGTGGTTTTGTCCGTTACACTGGAAAACCGAAAAGTCGGCAAAGTATAAGCTTGCTGAGTACGGCTTTCGGTA
>JBNJFJ010000019.1:0-21416 GCA_051746745.1 Bacillota bacterium
TATTAAAAAGATGATCAAAGTTATCCGACATGAATAACTCTGATCATCTAATTTACTTACTCATCCTCAATAACGCGCTTTCCATTATCTTTTTGCCATCGTTTATATTCTGCTACATCATCTTCTACCAATCGCCAGACAAAGGCAATGACCGCCGCATCATCTAGATAACCAGCAACCGGGATAAAGTCAGGAATTAGATCAACTGGCGAACCAAAGTATAATAACGCACTTACAACGGCAATCATACTTCCTATGGGGATCTCTCGGTATTCTTTTTTAATATAAGCTCGAACAAGCGAAATTAACATCGGAATACTCGATAGTTTATTGCCTACCATCGGTACTTTTTGAAGCTTCCGCTCCATTCGCTCTAAAAACTTCTCCATCTTATCTTCATCATTCAGTAAACGTTCTGCTTCTTTCGTATGGCCACTTAATTGACTTTTCAATTCTTTATCCGTAAATTCTTGTGTCATAAAACTCCCCTTATCTCTTGTGAAAAGTATTCCTCTTCAACTGGCGTAATTTATCTACTTCGTGTTAGCAGTTAAAGCTAACTATAATTAGACGATTTTAGTTAAAATAACAATTTTCATTTTGGTTAGACATTATTATTGTTGATATATAATGAGTCATTATACCAATTAGTACTTTAATGGCCGGGTTAGAATAACATATAACAACAGATTGATTGCCCAAATAATCATAAGTATAACAATATATTGATGCTTAGTAACATATAGTATAAATAGTTCCATCAGACTTATTCCGGTACATACAGGAGCCCACCTTAGCTGACGTTCTCTTACTTTTTCCCAATCAAACAGATTCTCCATACCCCAGATTTTTTCGCACTTTATAATCTCGGCTAATACTAAACATGGTATCCAAGCCTTTCATTGCTGCACGGTATTGGATGACGCAAAAAAGGATCGTAAGCAACAATATAACAACTAGGGCATTATAGCGATTTAACTCAAGGATATCAAAAATATCTGCTATGAGTGAGAAACCACCGATGATTGCTAACAATATGTAGACTTTATATTTAAAATTCATTTTTTCATGTTCGCTCCCTCTATAAAACAAGATTATTCATTCTATATTTCCCCCACATTAATCTTACTAGTCTATTACCCAATTTTTTACCGTGCTAACTCTATATGCTCATCCATCTAGCTCTAGAATTGGTAAAAAAGCTTCTAAACAAATGGATTTCCCCACTTGACTAGAAGCTCTTTCTATTACTTATTCACCTTATCTCTATTTACGCTCTAATAAGCAGATCGTCTCCACATGATGCGTGCCGGGAAACATATCAACAGGGATCATGTTTTTGACTTGATAGCCTTTACGCGTTAGTTTCTCTAAGTCCCGCTTCAATGTAACCGGGTTACAAGAAATATAAATAATCTTTTTAGGTTTCATAAAGGCAAGGGCTCTAATAAAGTCATCACTACTTCCTGCGCGAGGTGGATCCATAATGACCGCATCGACAAACTGCTTGCGCTTGGCACTTTTAATCATAAATTCTCCCGCATCGGCGTTGTGGAAGAAGACATTTTTGATGTCGTTTCGTTTCGCATTATTGATCGCATCTTTAAACGCATCGTTATTCAGTTCCACACCAATGACTTTCTTAACGCGCTTACTGGCAATTAATCCGATGGTACCAATTCCACAATAGGCATCGATAATTGTTTCGTTACCCTTGAAGTTCGCTAAATCTAACGCTTTATTATACAAGATGTCCGTTTGAACAGGGTTCACCTGGTAGAATGACTTCGGTGAAATTCTAAACTTCAATCCGCATAGCGTATCTTGAATAAAACCTTTACCGTAAAGCACCGTCTCACGGTCACCCAGTACCATGCTCGTTTTTTTGTTGTTGACATTCATCACAACGGTCGTAATTTCTGGGTGTTTTTCAAGTAACGCTTTGACGAAGTTTTTTCGTGACGGAAACACGTGTGTGCCGAGCACTAACACGACCATAATTTGACCACTTTCAAAACCAGTACGAATAAGGACGTGTCTTAACAGCCCTTGACGTGTGTCTTCATTGTAAGGCCGCATTTTAAATGATTTTAATAACTCTCTGATTGAGACGATAATTTTATCCGCACGCTGGTCATGTAAGAGACACGAATCAATTGGCACAACTTTATGCGTGCCGGATTGATAAATACCTGAAATAATCCGGTTACGACGATCGGTTTGGAACGTCGCATGGATTTTATTTCGGTAATAGTACGGATCTTTCATCGGGATAATTGGCTCCACGCGACCAAAGGGTTTTAATAACTGTATCACCTGTTTTTGTTTTTGATCGAGCTGTTTTTCATAAGGTAAGTGTTGAATTTGACACCCACCACAAATATCAACGACCGGACATTTCAACTGTCGATATGTTTGATTAGATTGCATGTATAAACTCCTATCTCATCGCTTTCTGTTCGACTAAACCACGACTAACTACAGTATACAACATTATCGAGATAATCACAGTAAGGATATCGGTAATTGGTTGCGTATAAATGATACCATTTAACCCCACCGTATAATCTAAGATATATAATAGCGGAATAAAAACTAGCCCGTGACGCGAGATCGATAAAATCAGTGATGGAATGACTTTACCTAAACCTTGTAGGACGTTAATGAAAATAAACATAACCCCGACAATTGGGCCTGAGATAATTAAAGCGCGAAGCATTGTCGTCCCGTATTCAATCACATCTGGGCTATCAATAAACGACTGGACAATCGCATCCGCAAAGACCCAATAAATCGCCGTTAAGATACTTCCGAGAATAACAGCCGTAATAATCGAGAATTTAATGATCCCGCGTAGCCGATCAAAATCTTTCGCCCCGTAACTGTAGCCAACAAGTGGTTGTATCCCTTGACCTAAACCAATCTGTACAAAGATCATAATTAAGTTGGCCCGAATCGCAACCCCCATCGCCGCCAACTGAATATCACCATAACTCATTAAGAAGTTATTTAAGAAAACATTCGCCACACTCAACATTAAGTTGTTGAGTGATGCTGGAATACCGATGGCTAATACACCAATGAGCACACCATTTCTGACCATAAAGTCTTTTGGCTTAATCGAAAGAATCGATTTGCCACTAATTAGATAGAACACAAAGAAGCCAGCACCAAACATATTACCAATCACCGTCGCAATCGCTGCCCCGCTAACCCCCATATCAAAGCCTAAAATAAGAATCGGATCTAAAATGATGTTGGTAATCGTCCCAAGCATCATCCCTTTCATTGCAAGAGTTGATTTACCTTCTGAACGAATAATGTTACTAAACGTTTGCGATAAAATAATAAACGGGGCACCGATGGCTAAGTAGGTTAAATAATCACGGGTATAATCAATGGTATCTGGACTTACACCGATAATATTTAATAACGTTGGCATAAACACCCAAAACGTCACCATTAACATTAACCCTAAAATAATCGAAGCATAAAAAGCAAAAGCTGAAATATGTTTAGCATACTCCACCCGCTTTTCTCCGAGGGCTCGTGAAATCATTGAAGTCCCACCAATTCCGAGTAAAACCCCTGAACCGATAAATAGTGAAAACACCGGCATCGACAACGTAATCGCCGCTACTTGTAATTCATCACCTGTTTGCCCAATAAAAAATGTATCGGCAATATTATAAACAAAGACAACCATCATACTTATAATGGCTGGAATCGAATTTTTTGCGACCGCCTTTGGAATCGGCATCGTCTCAAATAGTTCTTTATCGTACTGCATAACTTTCCCTCACCCTCTAAAATTGTTCTTTCTACTTTATCCATTGATATCTTTTCTGCCCGCGTGTCACATAGAATGAACCAACAACCACGTCTTTATGCAAACCACTCGTTTACGTGCTTAGATAGACATATATACAAAAAAAGAGCACTCGTCTCCAAAAACTTACCCTTGGAAATGAGGCTTTGACATACGCATGTGAAATATGTAGAACACTGTCAATATTATCTATCGGCGATTGAAAAAAGTCAATGAAAACGCCTTGTCAAAGTGAAAATAGCTGAAGACGTCTCTATATTCTATATTGATAGAGAAAACTTACACTTTTGTGAACAACAAAAAAAACACTTCACTTTTCTGTATGACTCTAGTATAGTTATAAGTATTTCCGGCTTAAAAAGACATTTGTCCACGACAGAAAAACACAATTATCATCTTACCTTAAAGTGGACATAATCCGTCGTCTTTATCATATCAATAAAAAGATACATCACACTATTTTTGGAGGGACTACAATGCAGCTACAAACATTACTTGAAGACATTAACAGTATTTTATGGGGACCGATTATGCTTATTTTGCTTGTTGGAACAGGCGTTCTTTTTACGATTCGCTTAAAAGGACTCCAAGTAAGAAAGTTCGGCATGGCCTTTAAACAAACATTCGGCGGTATGTTCAAAAAAAGTCAAGCTGATGAAGAAGGTATGAGCTCGTTTCAAGCTCTCGCGACAGCGATCGCCGCACAAGTTGGTACCGGTAACTTAGCCGGTGTGGCAACAGCAATTGCCCTCGGTGGACCTGGTGCCATCTTTTGGATGTGGGTCAGTGGTTTCTTCGGCATGGGAACGATCTTCGCAGAAGCCGTGCTTGCCCAACTACACACGGAAAAGCGTGATGGTGAAATAACGGGTGGACCTGCTTACTACATTAAAAACGGGTTAGGTAGTAAAGGATTGGCGGCTTTTTTTGCTGTTTCAATCATACTAGCCTTAGGATTTATGGGTAACATGGTTCAATCCAGTTCGATCGCAGAAGCTGTCTACGCCGCTTTTGAAATCCCTAACGTGGTGACAGGTGTCGTCATTGCGATTTTAGTCGGTTTGATTATTCTTGGTGGTATTTCTCGGATTGCGTCTTTTACTGAAAAAGTTGTCCCGATTATGGCCGGTTTTTATATTGCCGGTTCACTTGCGATTATTATCATGCATGCTGATATGATTTTACCTGCTTTTGAAATGATTTTTGTCGGCGCCTTTAATCCAAAAGCCGCGACCGGTGGTGTGATTGGCGTCGGTCTAAAAGAAAGCCTCCGTTACGGTGTTGCTCGTGGGGTCTTCTCTAACGAAGCCGGTATGGGGTCAACGCCCCACGCCCATGCAGTTGCCAAAGTAAAGCACCCTGCTGAACAAGGACTTGTATCGATTATGGGTGTCGTCATCGATACTGGTATTGTTTGTACGTTAACAGCGCTCGTGATCTTAACAACAAATGCTCTACCGACAGGACTGTTTGGGGCGCAATTAACTCAAGAAGGGTTTACGATTGGTTTTGGTAACTTCGGTACCACCTTTATTGCGATTTGTCTCTTTTTCTTTTCACTCTCAACCATTATCGGTTGGTATTATTTCGCCGAAGCCAATGTTAAATATCTCGTCGGTAAAAAAGGCGTCCCGGTTTTCCGATTATTTGTTTTAATCTGTATCGTGTTCGGTACGACAATGAGTGCAGAGATTGTTTGGGAACTTGCCGATGTCTTTAATGGACTGATGATTATTCCTAACTTAATTGCGTTACTCGGTTTAAGTTCACTCGTGATTAAAGTTGCCAACGACTATGAAGGTCCGTTTTTACATCATAAAACGTCTCAATATGAAAACAAACAAGTAAGATAACCGCATTCACTTTACTTCTATAGCAATCGTCACCGCTATCGTTTTTAATTCAATCAATCATTAAGCCGCAAAAGATGTAGACATCTACAACTTTTGCGGCTTAATTTGTTTCGTTATTTATCTGATTGTCATGCACGACTTTGTTCCTTCCTGATTGTTTTGCTTTATACATCGCTTTATCAGCTTTGACTAAGAGTGAATCACAATCATCATAGTCTTTCATTGTCGCAATCCCAATACTAACCGTAATCGGTGTAAAGAAGGTACTGTCTGACTCAATACTTCGTCTAAACCTTTCCGCTGCACGGTATGCTTCACTTGTTCCTGCGCTTGGCATTAATACAAAGAATTCCTCACCACCAAATCGAGAACTGATGTATGTGTCTGGTAGTTCGAACACCATTTTATTTGCTAAATGGACTAAAACCTCATCACCTCTGCTATGTCCATAATGATCATTCACGAATTTAAAGTGATCGATATCTAGCAACATAATTGAAAAAGCAACCTGTGATTGTCGATAACTCAAAATGCTATTCTCTAAAAATTGAATGAAGACACGCCGATTGTATAGCCTGGTCAAGAAATCTCTTGTCGCATAAAAGGTTAAGTCTTTATTTAAGTCGATTAGTTCTTGTTGCTGTTTCTGTAAAGAAACATGTAGTGCTTCTTTTTCTTCTAAAGCTACTTTTAAACGCCTGTTGATGTCTCTTAATTCCTGTTCATAGGCGATTTGTCTCGTGATGGGAATAATCGCACAATCAATAACTTTCTCTCCTTCAAAAACTTTTGCATTAAATGAACAATCAATAGCCTCTTGGTCAACGGAAATCACTTGAAGATAGGCATCTCTAACAAAACCCTCTACTCTTAATGACGGGTAAATCAATGAATAAAAGAAAAATCGACCGGCTTTATTAAGTAAAATTTCAAAATGCTGATGAATAAGTGCCTCCTTTGAATAACCAACCAACGATAGAAGGGCTTGATTACAATCAACAATTATTCCGGAATGATCTAGGACAATTAAACCACAAATAGATTCATCCCAATGCTTCTGATACATAATATCACCCACTTACTTTTCAGACTTTGGTTATGACAGTGATGCTCCTATGATTTCAGCCGTTGCTTTTGGATGGCTCAAATGTGGATAGTGGCCTTTCGCTTGTATCATATAGAGCGTACTCTGTTTAATTTTACTATTCAAAAAGTTAGAAACTTCTATAGGGACAAAACTATCTTCAGATGACTGAATCAATGTAACAGGAACAACAATCTCTTCTAATTGCGAACGGTAATCAGAAAAGAAAGTAGCTTTAAAGAACGTGTACATTCTTTCAGCGTTATTTGATATAAAATTTCTTTCGATATAATCTGTTAATGTACTATTTTCAACTCTCGGTAATGCTATGGGAGCTAGCAAACTTGCCCATCCAGGATAATTTCGTTCCATCATGTCGAGGATTTCATTGCCTTCCTCTTCGCTAAACCCACCATTATAATCCGTATCATTCATATAACGAGGAGAAGCGCCTATCGTCACAATTTTTTTAAATAAATCTGGCCGTTTAATTGACGCTAATAAAGCAATCATCCCACCGACAGAATGTCCGACACAATAGATTGGCTCCCAATTGTTCTTTTCGATTAACTCAATTAAATCATTGCTGTAACGGTCTAACGAGTTATACTTTGTCGTTGAATAGCATTGGATGGCCGATTGGCCAGACCCCATTAAATCAAAAAGGATAAGTTGATACTGCTTTTCCAGATAAGGGACAAGCCATTGCCATACGTGTTGATTCGAGGCAAACCCATGTACAAAAATAATTCTCTCTTCTTCACGATTACCGATGACGTTAAGATTAAAATGTTGATTAAGATGTGTTGTCATATCGCTCCCCTCACTTAAATATGAATACATTGTCTATTACTCAATTCCCTAATTCATCAAGAAATATGTTTTGAATTTCAGCGTGTTGTGACATTCGTGTGACATCACTTTTTCCATCACCCGCTTGGGTACCATAGGAGCCGAAATTCGCATGATTTCCTCCTTCTATTGTTATATACGTTGTATTGTCGGGTAATAACACTTTACTATCTTCGTATGTCTCCCAATCTAAAATACCATCCTTACTAGCTGTCACAGATATTACCGGAAAATCAACCTCAGATAAATCACTGCTTTCTGCAGGGTAAGCAGCTAGTAACACAAGTCCATCAACCGCATCTGGTTCTTCGGCGAGATAAAGCGCCGCACTTGCCCCGCCCAAAGAATGACCACTTAAGTAAGTTGGAACATCATCAGATGTATGTCTCTCTAACTTTTCAATGGCATCCGTATTTAAAATGGCGAGATTCAATGGCATTTTCATGATATAGATCTCATACCCTTCATTCGTTAGCGGTTCAAATAAGGGGAGGTAACTTACTGGCTCAACTAAACCACCAGGATAAAACACAAGCCTTGCCTCAGTTAAATCCGTTGAAAGTTTGAGCCAATCATCTGTTTCTTCAACATGCGCCTCATCTAATAACGCCGTTGCTTCTGGTAATGGTTGATACGTATTTAACCTCAAAAATATAAATACCGAGATCAATAGTGTCGCGATCACACCGCCACTTATGATAAAAGTCTTTTTCATTTTTGAACTATTTCGCCATTTTTCACGCATATAACCCACACCCTTTCAATTTAGACACACGCCAATCTATAAATGCTCTGCTACACTCATCTTTTCAGATCCAAACGTTAACTACTAGACTTAAAGTTAAACGTTCTTACAATCATCTCTGTAACCTCATCAGGACTTAAATGGGTATTGTCTATTTTAAGATAATGTTCATATGGCACCTCGCCTGGATAACTGACCATCCGGTAACGCGTCTTTTCTTCTTCCATTCGCTTTTCAGTCGTCTTAATATCACGTTTAGACGCTTTTTCTTTTAAACGTGGCGCTGTTTTATTGCGCTCAAACCTAGTCCGGTCATCTGTCACGAGTTCGACGTAGTAACATGTTGCTCCTTGTGCCGTAAACTTATCATGCAGCGCCTGCACATAATCCCAGTCACCTGGTTCACTAAACGCCCACATAAACGTAAAGATGAGCCCTTGTTGATTGGTTTTAAGAAACTCATCAAAGATGACGTCACGCGTCTTTTCTATTGCTGGAAGATGAAACTCCCCGAATATTTCTAACACCGGTTCAATCATCATATGATTATGAAATAACCTTAAGTTTGTCTTTTCCATTAACGCTTTGCCTACCGTCATTTTTCCGACAGCACTATCACCAAATATTAAAACAAAATCCATATACATCCTCCTCATTTAAACACGTTTAACCATACTCGTCATCATAGATATTTAATGCTTTGACCGAAAAAGCAATCGTATCGTTATGATAAGATAATATCATCGATCGTTATTTAAATTTGTCACGATCATCAACATCCTTATTTTTTCCATTATAGCGCTAAAAGGAGTTACACACAATGACAAAACATCAACAATCTTATGGTTTTAAATTTAAAGGGGATTATCAACAACGTATTGCCAGTATCCACTCGATTGGAAAAGAAACGCAAACGAGCACGCACTACCAGTGGGATGGCTTAAAACGAAATGAAACAGGTAAAGTGGTGTTTCAATATACCCTTAAAGGTGAGGGCGCGATTCGGATTGACGACACTACGATCACGTTAAAAGCGCATGATGCCTTTATTGTGCCCTTACCGAGTGATCATTGTTATTACTTACCGGAGACATCTGATGCTTGGTCCTTTGTTTATATTACCCTCTATGGTGATGAAGCTGTAAGGCTCTTAACTGATGCGATTGAAAAATACGGGCACATCCATACATTAAAACGGGAGAGCCGGCCGATTCACTACCTTTTTAACTTGCTTGATAAATTGTCATCAACAGGTATGTCCTATGGTTACGAACTGTCACGTCACGCCTATACGTTTTTAATGGAACTCATGCAATATATTGAACACGACCAAACCCAAGATACGAAACTACCACAAGCCATTGCCAAAGCCGTCACCTTTATCGAGTCACATTTTGATCACGATCTTGCGCTTTCAGACATTGTTGCTGTCTCCGGTCTATCAACGTATTATTTCACCCGGCTCTTTCATCAAACGATGGGCGAGACACCGATCAAATATTTAACGAAAGTTCGTCTCAATGAAGCCCTTAGTTTATTACAAGATGATTCACTTACCATTGAAACAATCGCACGTCGTGTTGGATTTCATGATGCGAATTATTTCAGTAAAGTCTTTAAAAAAGCAGTAGATATTCCGCCGAGTAAATATCGCAATAGCCGTTCTTTTATGCCAGTCAACCAATTATTTTTAGATTAAAAGAGCGCAATATTTTACTTGTTTTAATTTTATTTTCGATTGTCTCTTCTAATGAATGCGCTTAAAATACAAGTAAGACAACAACTAATCAGGTGAAGCGTATCACCATAAGGAGGAAACAACAATGAATAAAATTACTTTTTTAGGCGCAGGAAGTACCGTATTCGCAAAGAATGTATTAGGTGACTGTATGACCGTTGAGGCGTTACAAGATTTTGAGTTTGCGTTATATGATATCGATCATGAACGTCTGGAGGATTCCGAACGGATGTTAACAAACTTAAAAGAAAGTTTGCAGTCAACGGTCAATGTCGTCGCCTATCATGACCGAAAAGAAGCGTTACGCGGGGCAAAATATGTGATTAATGCGATTCAAGTCGGCGGGTATGATCCTTGTACCATCACAGATTTTGAAGTACCTAAAAAATACGGGTTACGTCAAACGATTGCCGATACATTAGGGATTGGTGGTATTTTCCGTAACTTACGCACCATTCCAGTCATGCACGACTTTGCAAAAGACATCAAAGAAGTCTGTCCTGATGCATGGTTTTTAAATTACACCAATCCAATGGCGGTTCTTACGAACGTCATGTTAAAAGAGGGCATTAAAACCGTTGGACTGTGTCACAGTGTGCAAGTCTGTGCCAATCACTTACTTGACTCACTTGATATGTCTAAAGACAATATCCAGTGGAAAATCGCCGGGATCAACCATATGGCGTGGTTACTTGAGATTACGCAAGACGGCAAAGACCTTTATCCTGAAATTAAACGTCGCGCCAAAGCAAAACAACAAAACAAACATGAGGATATGGTTCGCTTTAAACTGATGGACACGTTCGGCTATTATGTGACTGAATCATCTGAACATAATGCGGAATACCATCCGTATTTCATTAAAAAACAGTACCCTGAGCTGATTGAAAAGTATAATATCCCACTTGATGAATACCCGCGTCGCTGCGTGAATCAAATCGAAGGCTGGAAACAGATGCGGGATGATTTGATTCACGATAAAAACTTAACCCATGAACGGTCACACGAATATGGATCGTACATTATCGAGGCAATGGAAACAAACAAACCGATTAAAATCGGAGGCAACGTATTAAACACCGGTCGTCTTATTAGTAATCTACCTGAGAACGCCGTTGTTGAAGTCCCTTGTTTAGTTGATGCGAGTGGAGTGAACCCAACCTATATCGGGGACTTACCTGAACAATGCGCCGCCTTAAATCGCACCAATATTAATACGCAACTATTAACGATTGAAGCTGCTTTAACGAAAGAAAAACAAAAGATTTATCAAGCCGCACTCCTCGACCCACACACAGCATCTGAGTTATCAATTGATGACACGATCCAGTTATGTGATGATTTAATTGCGGCTCACGGGGATTGGTTACCTGATTATAAGTAACCAGCTTTTCATTTAATCTTTCGCCGTCAACACATCACCCAAAAAGAAAAAGCTTACCTGAGCGATCGCCCAGATAAACTTTTTCTTTTTTATATAGCAGTGAAGCAATCCGCACGATGTTAGCTTTAAACAGCGTACTTATTTGCTTTATAAGTCATTCCCTCAAATATTCTTGTCAGTTAGACTAATTTACTTTGGTCAATATAGACTGTAATCTGATCAATATCGTGGTGGCGACCAAACAGCATCTGACTCGTTTCCTCGTCTAAACTGTGATCTTGATAAACGGTTTCTTTACCTGATACATCAGTGACAGTCATTTTTTCTTCATCGCTTAACACGTAGATGACAGGTACCGTAAGGGCAGTAAAACCGATGGTATCTTTAGCTAAATGAATAGATTGTGTCGCTTCTGGGTTTTGACGATGAGCCAATGACCATTTTTGGTCTGTCGTTAAGAATTCTGCTTTTGACAGTAAGACAGGATCAAAATTAAGTTGACCGTTTGTTACAGTCACCCCAAGTTCACCAAAGCGAGACAGAATATCTTCTTTTACTTGTCCTGTCATACCCGGTTGTTGCACACCAGCGAAACTTGGCGTATGTGAATACGCTTCAGTCGGGAACGCACCATATTCTTCTGGTGTCTTATCGACGCCAATACCTGCTTTAATGTCACGATAATGACTCGCTAGCTGTTTGGCATCAGAAGACAAGCCTTCTCTTTGATATACATCATTAAAGTTCTCTTGTGTCGCAAGTAGTAATTTTGACACCATGTGCCAATAAATACTGCCAAGTCCTTCGTACTTGTAGAAGGTCCCTGAACGACCGGTAAAGGCATGGTGGTTAAAGAGATTCGTAAATAAATCTTCAACCGCAATAATGTCTGCCTCGTTGTAGCAACCTAATGCTTCTAAAGCTTCTCTTACTTCTTCACCATTTCTAAAGCGACCATTAAAGTGGTAACGCCCATCGACATCTTGTTCAATAATGCGTGTCTGATTAGCTTCTAATTCTTGTTTAAGAATAACGGAATCTTGCACGTCTTCAGCCGGGATAATGTTCTTTTCTAAGAATTTAGGTAAGTCCCGGTTCGGATACAACATGTAGCTGTTTTGGTCTTGACGATAAATCGCACTCGTTTTTAGTGAAGCTAATACATTAATCACTTCTTCTTTTGCTAGTGCTTTTGAACTTAACACCGCGACTTGACCTTCCAGCATTTCATATAAATAATCGATGCTACAACTATTACCATTAAAGCGAATCAAGTTATAGGCATGGTACAAGCCGTCTTCGCGTTTATTTTTCACAATCGTATCTTTTAAGTGTGATAACGATACATCGATAAAGTCTTGTAGTGCACGAACAGAAATCTCTGCTTTTTCGCCTGAGAAACCTTTATTATAGACCGTTTCACGGTAGCTTTCACCAATCTCACCTAAAGTTTTAACAATCAGATAACGTGTCTCATCAGAAATAGGTTCACCTAGAATGGATTCATGTGATTTCAATACGTCAAACGTTTGATCAAACATCTGTTTCACTTCCGCAGATACTTTAATCGCATCTGATGGCAATTCTTTTACGAGTTGGTCCATATACACTTGGAAACGGTGCATGTAGTAAAGTGTTACCATCGATAACCCATTACCTACAAGCGCATTATTAGCATCGTTCCATTCTGGACGCTGAGTATTCATCCAGATACCACCTTCTGGGACGTAGTTTGAAAACTTCGCCAGCAAGGTAACTAATAATTTTTCCATCAAGTTAACATGGTAGACGCTGTCGTTATGGTAAATCAATTTACCATCTGAACCAATCTTTTTGACACGTTCATTGATGACTGCTTCTTTCTGATCATCATAAATAATACTGTTTCTTGGGTCTTTAACTAACGCTTCAAACCCTTTAATACGATAAGGCACATTCGCATAAGCAAACATATCTTTTGCGAGCAGTGTCTGTAACTTTTCTGGGTTATAATCTTTTGATAACTCAAGTAATTTTAATAAATAGATGATTTGATGGTCACCCCAGTAACCGATATTTGACCAAGGATCATCTGGGTCTAGTACTTCCCAGTCAATACCTTCTTTTGTAATCCGGTAGGGATTGTACCCGTCAGCTGTCGAGGCATTCACAAACTTCGCAATAATACTTTCGGTAAAGGCTGGATATGAGAACGAAAGTGCTTCCCAGTTTTGGAAGATATCTCGCCAGTTTCCTTCAAAGTTTAATGCTTTTGATCCGTCTTCTTTTGTCACTTCAATATTAAATTTATTCCACGGACGACTTGGGTCGCCATGACGACGACTAAATGTGAGTGGTAAATATTCAAACACCATACGCTCTAAGTCGGTATTCGCTTCTTCTTTGGCTAAGTCGAGTAAATCATTGTAATGAATCGTCTCTGGTAAGGCATCAAAAAATGCTGTTTTATCGCAATAGACAACTTGATTCCATTGTTTCACAAATTGGATTAAATCATCTTTATCAATCATATAACCATCGGCATAAATACCGCCGCGCATAATATTATATAGCGTATTTGAAAAGTGGCGGTAGCTTGCCTTCTCATTAGCCGTGTGTTGGAATCCATCCGCATTAAAGACGAGTTGACGTAAGTTTTCTGATCCCTGTGCTACATCTTCTTCTACTGCTTCAATTAATGCCTGATTCTCAGCTAATGTTTGTTTTAGCGCTAAAATATCAGCGGCACTCTGATTTAATTCAGCCACAATGTACCACGACTTTTCAGCACCTTTTTCTAACTCGACAACATCCGATACGTAGTAAGCACCACGACGTCCCTTCACATCCTCTTCTGTTTCAATACCAGCATTAGATGAGAACGCTTTAATTTGTTGTTCTGATAAGAGATAGGTTGGTTGGTCCAATCCTTTAGACCAAACCGTCGTTGCTTTTAGTGATTCACTCGGTTCTGCTTTATCCGTCAAAATGGAACTAAGCGTATAAATACCTAAACCAACATCTTCGTGTAATTCTGACCGCTTATACCCATCCACAAGCGTACTTTTTGTCGTTTGAAGTAACGTATTAACGCCGTATGGTAAAACATTTCTAAGTCCATCTAATACACGAACACTAACAGCATCCTCTGTCGTATTGATGAGGGTTGACTGCTTAATAAAACCATACGCCTCACTCGTCTTTAATGTATAGTTAAATGTTAAACCTAAGTCATGATTAATTTCTTCAAAGATAACCTTGTCACCTGTCGTGTTCTTATAAAGATTACGAGTAATCTGGTACACACCCGCTAAATGCGCTGAAAATGGTTTCCAAAGATAATCTTTGTCAACTTTTGTTACGATCAGCGTAGTATCAGGTCCTGTTGTTTCAACACTGTCATGAATCTTATCATCGGTGTCATACGGGAATAAAGCTGACTCTGCATTTTTTCGTCCAGCAGTCAATCCTCCTGTACTTGATGCGAACAACCAATGGTCTGTATCACTGACGACGGTCATAAAGAACGGTGTCATTTCATTCACATTCTCAATTTTAAAGAATGTCTCATTATTTAATGTGACTGTTTCTAGCGAAACCGCTTTCGAATTTTGGTATAAAAAACTGGTTCCTAGGTACAAATCGCGTAAAGTTTCCATAAAAAAATCCTTTCTATCATTAATTTAATTAACTGTTGTTATCCCCGATTATAGCGGTCGTTGAGCTATTGTGCAATCTCGGTCAACGAAATGGTGTAGTAGCTACCTATTTTCGTGAAGATTGACATAAACCACCCTGTTCTCTTGTGATAAACGCCCGGATTTAACACATCATTTTCCATGCATTAAAAACTTATTATACCAACAAGAGAACCGCTTTCGAAAAAAATGTAAACCTTTTATATTCCCCATTGTAAACGGTTTATTATCAGAATACAACCCTTTTGTTTTCGAAAAACTTGAGAAGTTTTCGTTAAAAATACAGTTCGATACATAGATCACTCACTACATAGACGCTTTAAGGCGAAAATCAAATATTAACAACGATTAAAATTAGTTTCGGTAAAACTGATAGCGTCTTTCCCAAGTTTTCGTTTCACCAGGTGATAATGCGATCGCAATAAAGACTTCTGGACTGACGACATGATCACGCCCCCATAGCGCCATTTTTTCAGGTGTAAAGCACGTCAAGTCTCGAACGCCTGCCTTAAGCTCTTTATGATATAACTCCCAGTTATACGACGCATTTTCTTCGTTCATGTCAATCTGGGCATAAAAATCTCCATCAGGTATAACGGGCCAAGTTACTTCTTTATTGGTCTGTTTAATTGTTCCTACCGCCACATTTAACTGATTCATTTTAGGTAACGTTAACTGATAATTTTCATTAACGGTTTCATGGTTGATACCAATAAAGTTATGCGCATATTCATTCGTTTTAAAAGCGACATCGCCTGTATTTTTAAGCGTATAATGAATAATCACTTGATCCTCTGACAGTGAGATAGCTTTAGTTAAATGGAAGCCATAACCATTGTCACTATGAGCCTCTGCATCCATTGTAAGACTTGAATTTGTCTGAGATATTCGAAACTCTGCCGGTGTGACATCATAATTATAAAAGAAATCATAGTCACTTTCGTTAGCTTTCGTAAGAAGGCCGACGCCTATTTTCGGAAACTGTTGACCTTGATCAGTGGCTTCATAACCGAGTGGTTGATCAATACCGAATTCATTACTGAGCCCCATACCACCTGTCCCAGCACCTTTTTCTAAACGTTCCGGCACACAGAAGGTGACCGCATCATCTAATGTGATTTGTGTAATAAAACCTGTCCAATCAAACCTTGAGCCATTATACACCTCTCCTGGCGCAGCGATGTCTACTTTTAAACGGTTGTTCTTTAATACATGCATCTTTTTAACATCCTTTCATATTTGTTTTTTATTTCTTCTAAGCTAAAGCGCTTTTGGATATAGCTTCACTCATTTAGTTCAAGGTCAATCCAATAATGTTCAATCATTGTCCCTTCATGCATAAAACTCTGAGAAAGTTGCCCTTGATTATTCTTTATGGTTTTAGCTGAGGCGATATTGTCCTGATCACAGGTAATCAGGACCTGCGGGATGCCTAATGTTTTGCACTGCTTCAGTGCTAACCCAAGCATTTCTGTCGCATAGCCTCGTTGTCTTTCTGACTTTCGCACACTGTAACCAATGTGACCACCCATTGTTTTTAAATAGTCATTCAGCCTGTGTCTAATATTCACCATGCCAACTAAATGATTGGTATCGATTGTAACCGCAAGATAGGTTGTGGCTGGTACACGGTTATCAATCAAATTGTCCTCATACTGACCATCTTCAACATCCCTTAGCCAAGCGTCAAAAGATTCCGCATGTGCTAGACCAGAAGTACCATGCATGACCTCATTACCTTGTTCAAATTCTTTTCGGTAAGCGAGACAAGCTGATTCATATTCTGCTTTAGGTAACACCAACCTTAATCGTTCCATCACGATTTATCAACCCCTTGTCATTTCACCGTATTTTAATATGTATTTGATTATACACGAAAACAACACCTTTACCAGCTTAAAATGAGGCTCGGTAAAGGTGTTGATATTATCATGAAAAAGATACAATAAAAGGTCGTTCAATTTTGTCATTAGATTTTAAACTGTTCAATCAACTTTTTAAGTTCCACTGCTAATTCAGCGAGACTTAAGCTTGAACGAGAGATTTCTTCCATAGAAGACGTCTGTTGCTGGGTTGCGGCTGAGACTTCTTCTGTTGCGGCAGAATTTTCCTCGGCGATGGCTGAGAGGTTTTCTAATGATGACACAATCTCTTCTTTAATAGCTGCCATCTGTTTCCCGGTGTCATTTAAAGAATCGACTGCGTGATTTGATGTGACCATCGCGGTTTCAATTTGTTCATATTTAGCCTTTGTCAGTTGAACGCTCGCTAATTGTTCTTCAATGACTTTTGATACGTCAGTCATCACCGTCACGGAACGTTCCGCATTTGTTTGGAGTTCTTTTACGATGGCATCAATCGAAGCTGTAGACTCGGTTGATTGTTCCGCGAGCTTACGAATCTCCTCAGCGACGACGGAGAACCCTTTTCCGGCTTCACCAGCCCGTGCAGCTTCAATCGCTGCATTAAGCGCTAAAAGATTCGTTTGTTCGGCAATGTTGGTGATGACACTACTCGCTTCGCTAATCCGATGTGAGCTATCATTCGTACTATTAATCCCCGTCTCTACTTCTTTTGTTGCTTTTGATGTTTTGTCAGAAAGTGTTGCCAGACGCTTAATTTCCGTCATGCCCTCTTCAACGGCAAGATGAACGTCTTTAAAGGCTTGATTTAAGCTACTCACAACTGCTTGTTCTTGTTCAACAATTTCACCAAGTTGATAAGCTTTTTCAGATCCCGCTTCTGTGTTTTCAGCTTGATTCTCCGCTCCATCAGCAATATCTTGAATGGTGGCCGCAACTTCTTCTGAAGCAGAGGCTGATTGTTCTGAAGTTGCCGTTAATTGCTCAGATGCAGCTGAGACATTACTTGCAGAATCATTGATTTGTTGAATGATTCTGCGCATATTTTCTGTCACCGCTTGAAGTGACGTCGCAAGTTGCCCTACTTCGTCTTTACTCTTAAGTAGTGCCGGATTGATATCCTGTCTTAGATCAAGTTCACCAATCTTTTCCGCTGATTCAGATACTGAACGAATGGGTTTAGAAATACGTGAGCCTACGATGAAGGTTAAGATGATCGCAACTAATACTGCCGCAACCGTCATCACAATCGTTGTCAGTTGTAAATCATCAACCGATGATAAGACTTCATGCTCATCCGCTGTCACAACAAGACTCCAACCAGTCTCACCGATATCGCTATAACCGATGTACATATGCTCATTATCAAAGGTATAACTTCCTACACCTGCATCAGTTGCGAGTATATCATTAAACTGAGTCGCTACTGTTGATAAAGATGGATCTTCTTCTGCCAAGGTGATGGGATTAAAGAAATCACGAACCATATCTCGATCTCGGTGAGCTACCACGGTACCAGTACCATCAATCATATAAGCATAACCTTGCTCCCCAAATGTAATGTCCTCAACAATCACACTTAAAAAGTCAGCATCACCAACAGCAACAATGACACCCGTGACGCGATTATTTTCCATAATAGGAACAGATGTCACCATGATTAAGCGGTCACCATCCGCTGCATTTACACTTTCAGATGGTGGCATTAACCCTCGGTCACCATTTAATGATTGTTGATAATACTCACGTTCAGAAATATCAACGATATCCCCATCATCGCCGTAAGAATCCGATAAATATAAATTACCATCAAGGTCAGCAATCCCGATCCGTAAATAACCCGTCTCTTGTACCCGTTCTTTAAATACATTCATTGCTTGATCGATATCTCGCGTGTCTTGTTGAACTTCTGGTAAATTTGTCAGTCCTTCAAGGTAAATAAATTCACTCGTTATTCGGCTATCCGCTACGCGTGACGCTTCATGTGATAGCAAGAGTAAACTTTCTTCTGCATCATTTTGAATAGAGTCACTCGCACCGTTCATAATAACAAAACCTAACGCAATTAAAGCCACTGTCATAATCACTGAGAAGTAAACAACCAATTTTGTCCTAATACTTTTCATCTAGAAAACGCCCCTTATTGATTTTATACTCGCATTATACAGGAAAAAGGACGTAAAATCTCTATGTATTTTATAGGTAATAAAGGTAGTATTTCCTCATTCGTTATATATTATATAGGATTGTTGTTTTTTAACCTGTTATAACATAAACAAAATATCATTTACAAAGACACTTTAAACGTCGATTTTTCATTCAAAGTCGGAAAAGAAACCATAACTTCCTTTACCACTGTATTTAATCTTGTACATCATCTCATCAGCATTTTTAAGTAGTGTCTCACTATCTAACCCGTCATCAGGATAGATGGCAATGCCAACGGAAGAATCAACGTGACAAACGCAATCTCCAAAACGCATAGCTTCTTTTACACGTTGATGAATCTTTTTAACTATCTCTTCTAAACTGTCCCGGTCATGTGTGTCTCTTAATATGATCGTAAACTCATCACCACCCATTCGAGCAACGGTATCTGATTTCCTTACACTTTCAGTTAAACGTTTACCAACCGTAATCAGCACGTCATCACCTGCGCGGTGGCCATATTGATCGTTAATATGTTTAAAGCCATCTAAATCAACAAACAGTAAAGCAAATTGTTTCTGGTCTCGCTCAGTTTCTGTAATCATTCTTTCGAGCCGTTCAAAAAACAGCTTTCTATTTGGCAAATCTGTTAACTTATCATAATTCGCTTGTTTTTCTAGTTCGCGCTCTAATAATTTTTGCTCGGTGATATCTGTCGATGAACCGACGATATTGATCACTGTTTCCTCTTCAAAAATCGGCGTCAAAGTCGTTCGCCATAAGCGTCTTCCGACAGGTAAATCGAGCTCTTCTTCATAGGTTATACTTGTCCTTTTATTAACACATGTTTGATAGTTTTCCGATACAATCTGCCCTACTTCTTCACCGAGTAATTCTTCAGGCATTTTATCTCTTATATCTTCTAACTTCAACCCTGTTTTATTTTGGTGGGCTAAATTATTTCTGACATAAAGAAAGCGATTATTTGGAAGTAATTTCATTAAAAACATCGCATCTTGTGTCCCGTTAAACACTTTCTCATATTCTGTCGTTAATCGTGACAACTCGTTTTCAATATTTTTTAAATCTGTAATATCCGTATGTGCCCCCAGCATCCGCTTAGCCTTACCTGATTCATCTCTTATAGCAAGACCTCGACAACGAATCCAGACTGTTGAGCCATCTTTATGCTCATAACGCACAATTTGATCATAAGGATGATTGGGATTTTCACAATGTTTATGAAAGTTTTCTGTTGCTAATTTTAAATCTTCTTGATTAATGATATCTTGCCATTCAGAAGACAGGTGTTTCTTTTCTTCTGGATTATAGCCAAGTGTCTCCCAAAACTTCGGGCTCAGCCATTCGTTTTCAGGTTGTTCTAAATCCCAGTACCAAATTCCGTCTAACGAACCAGACTGGATGAATTCAAAAATTAATTGTTCACTTTGGATTAAATCATATAGTTCTTTTTTTAAATAATTTTCTGTCATATTTAATTGCATCCTTTTTTATTTTTTTAAAAACAAGGGGTGAAATCTGTAAAAACAAATAGTGTCTCCATTTTATTATATCGGGTTATTTCATATAATTCTTTAATAATCAATTACTCAACGACAAGTAGATCATGAAGGCTTATGCAAGTCGCTACTTCAATACTTGTTAGGTGTTAAGTGACGATCATTGACTAATGGTGACCCCTCTTTTTTAATTCCAGCGAGAAACGAACGTACATCGCGGCAAAAAATAACGATACCATATAAAAGACATACATCATTACCTTCTCCTCTCGCATAATGAAACCTAAAACGATAAACAAGCCACTCATTCCAGCTAGAAAAGCAAAAATTACCAATCGAACAAGTTTTGCTCCCTTCCTTGATGTCAACGCATATTCCTGACTACCATCAAATATAACGTCAGATAAAAAATCTATGATTAACTCAAATATAAATTCCAAAACGTTTAACACCTGCCTTGCTTATTATTTGTATGTTCCTACCACAGGTAGCCTGTCGATAAGTTCATATGAACGCCCCGTCACCCTCAGCTATCGTTCACTTATACAGTCTACCCGCAGCAATGAATAGTTGACTGTTTCAAACATTATTTAAATCAAATAATATGGCCATTCATTCCGTTAAAAAGGAAGGGCTAGATCATTAATGGTCATACCTTTCTTTTTAAAAACTCTACATTAATTATCATATAGGTATCCATCATCGGTCCATTAAGTGTTGCTCT
>JBNJFJ010000019.1:21516-24957 GCA_051746745.1 Bacillota bacterium
AAGGAAGGGCTAGATCATTAATGGTCATACCTTTCTTTTTAAAAACTCTACATTAATTATCATATAGGTATCCATCATCGGTCCATTAAGTGTTGCTCTCATCAATTACTTCCATTCGGTTACGTCCATTATTTTTCGCAGCATAAAGAGCTTTATCTGCTGTTTCGACGATGTGTTTTGGTGTGAGAACATTAGCTGGATTGACACTTACTACCCCAAGGCTAACCGTAACGTATGGTGCAGTATCCGATGCTGAATGGTTAATCTTAAGCGATTCTACACCTGATCGTATTCTTTCTGCCACATTAATGGCACCGTGAACATCTGTCTCAGGTAAAATAACAATAAATTCTTCTCCGCCGAATCTTGCGACCGTATCCGCTGTTCGACCAACAATCACTTTAAGTGTGTTGCCTATCTGTTTTAAACATTCATCGCCAGTTAGATGACCATAAGTATCATTAAATTTCTTAAAATGATCAATATCGAGCATAATGAGCGACAACGTCGCTTTAGACCGCTTCAATCGATAAAACTCTGTATTAAGAACGACATCAAAATATCTTCGATTTGATAAGCCTGTTAAACTATCGGTCATTGAATTTAGTTGAGCGGCATTTTTCTCGATTTCAAGTTGTTGAACCAGTGCTTTTATTTGTTGCTCCGCTAACTTACGTTCTGTCATGTCACGAACGATAAACACCATCCGTATAGGTTCACCATTTGCATCGCGAACAAAACCGCTGTTTACTTCAATAGCAAACGTACTTCCATCTTGTCGTACCCCGCAGTACTCATTCGGTCGACTAGAACCATTGTGGTGCATCTTTTGAATATTAGCTTTCGCTCTATCAATATCTTCGGATACAATAAAATCAAGTATATGCATCCCTTTGAACTGATTAAAATCTATATCATATCCAAACATATATTTAGCGGCCGGAGAAATGATTAGAATGTAGCCGTCTAAATCTGTAATTGTGATGTCATCCGGTGACGCATTGAGAATAGACCGATATTGCTCTTCACTCTCCATAAGCGCTTGTTCTACTTCTCTACGTTTGGTGATATCTCGAATAACACTAATACTATGGGGCACACCTTGAATCAATATCTTTCTCGCCGAGATCATTCCGTAAAACTGTTGTCCTTTCTTATCTTTAAATAGATATTCCATGTTTTCGCAGATCCCTTGTTCTTTTAACTTAATGATAAATTGTTGTCGGTCATCATTTTTATTCCATACGCATATTTCGGCAGTATGATCTTGTAGTACTTCCTCACGCGTGTAGCCAAATATGGTTGAAAATCCTCCATTTATATCGACAAATGCCCCATCATGTAATCGTGTAATCATCGCGGCATCTGGTCCTGTATTGAAAATCAAACGCATTTTCTCTTTTTCTAAAAGATTTTCAATGTTTAATCGCTGATTAATCATAAGAACCAAACCAAATGTCCAAAGATTACTCGTAATAACGGGCACAATGAAGCTTGCTTTAAGAAGGATACCTTGTTCAACATATGATTGAACCGACGGAGCACTCATGGTAAAGATCACTCTTACTGCTAAAAATATACCGTAGACTAAAAACGAAGCCGCCGTGAACTTCGCCGCATTGAATTTCGTTTGATCTTTCACAGATAAAAGTTTTCGTACTGTGAGAAACACAATAACAGCTAATACACTATTAATGACGATTGTTCGACCTGAAAGATTATTATCAAAAAATATAAAATAATAATAGACAAGTAAGAATACAACATATGACGTCCCAAGTAACCACCGGTTTTCTTTTTGATTAAAAAAACGTACAATACCAATATAAAAAAACACTTGCCCCAGTACCATGAGTGGGTTGGCCACCATTGCGAGGAAACGTAACGACTCTACGTTCACTAAAGGCATAAAGAGGACACCAAGGACCATTAAACATGCGCCACTTAACCACCAGCCAATTCCACGGTAAGGTTTATTTTCTAATTGGTATTGAATAAACAGAGCAATAACTTGAGTCACTAGAATAAGGCTTAAGATTAAAATAAGCGTTTGAGTATCCAGGTTCATCACTTTTTCTCCTTTTTCTATTAACCTTATTTTTATTCCATATTTTCACCGTTTTATTAAATGTTTAAGGCTTCTCTATAAGCGTAAGCCTTATATTCAATTATACCCCCAAAATAACAAGGTTCTCGTTTGTTTTTTTGGGGGTATTTGTTTTACATTATGTATTAACATGATTCAATGGATGTTTGAAAAGGTACACCGTTAATTTTTTTCAGTATCTCTTAATGACCCAGCAATTGAGACTGCTAAGCATCTATATCGGTGTGTTGATCCGTTATTCCTCATTCATCATATGATGATTATGATTTTTTTATCCGCGACTCAATCTATCTTTGCAAAACTAAAGATATTCTTACTAGCGGGAATAAGCTAAACAAAGATTCTTCATCGTCTAAAAAACGTTTATTGTACTATCATAATAGCATTTAATCCTTTAAAATTCATTACTTTTTTCTCATATTAAACGAGGTAGATTATACTCATTTATATTATTTCATTAAAAGATTCTTAATGTTGACTTGCTTCTATTAAACTAGACAATTAAAAAATCTAAACATAATTTTAAAGCTGCGCTATGTTGATGTTACGAAAGTTCTTGACCATTCTCTAAAAATACCGCCATCATCCTTAAAGTTCAGCTTGGAACTTTGAGGATAATGACGGTATATATCCAGTAAATGTTTTATATGAAGATTATAAAAACCTAAGCCAGTCACGTTTAGCATAAAGTATTCTTTCTACATCAACTATGCTTTCTTTATCATTGATGGAAAAAAAGAAGATATAATTTTTGACGATAAGCTTCCTGTATCCTAATTGCGATAAGCGCTGATCAGCGATAAGTGGACATCTTTCTGGTGAAATAGAAAGGCTTCTCATTGCTTCTTCAAATATTCTCATCAATTCATGCGCTGAACTAGGTATTGAGTGCTGGAAAGTAATATGCTTCACAATTTCCAGCAGATCATTTTCAGCTATCTCTGTTAATTCAACGTTATATTTCGCCATCAGTTATACTCTGTTTAATATGATTCATAGCTTCATCCAATGGCCGTTTTCTTCCTTCTTCAACAGCTGTTCTTCCCTCATCAAGCTGTCGATAAAGATCCATTTTGCCACTTAGTGCTTCATACGCTTCAATACTCATAACAGCTAAATCACCTCGTCCATTTTTTGTAATATAGACAGGCTCATGTGTTTCACGACAAAAATTAGAAATCTCGTTATAATTATTTCGTAAATCAGTACTTGATTTAATATTAGGCATGGTTTAATCCTCCTTTAATAATTATAAAGAAATTATACCTTTATTTCTTTAGTTGGTCAATTTTCATAACGCAACGTTAACCTTAAAAAAGACCCCGTTATAAAAA
>JBNJFJ010000020.1:0-12637 GCA_051746745.1 Bacillota bacterium
GAGTTATTCCTCCAAAGTGTTTTTCATAAGTGTAGCACGAATTCTAATTGAAAAGAAGTCAAGTACTTGTTTCATGACTCATCTTGTTTTTAGTTTTTTAGCAATCATGTTACTTGCTTTTTTTGGCATGAGTCGATATAAGCGGTTCATCATTTTAGAATCTTTACCGGCATAAATCCGTGCTTTGTTGTCTTCCATCGCATCTACCATCATCTGAGCTGCTTCTCGTGGTTGAAGGAGTTTGTACGTACTCTCACTGTCTTCATCAATCTTTAAATCCGCGCCTGAATTTTTTGTGATATCTGTTTCTACGCCACCTGGAAAAGCCACCGTTACACCAACGGTTGTGTCTTGTAGTTCACTAATTAACCCTTCCGTCATTAATTTTACCGCTGCTTTTGACGCACCGTAAATGGATTGACCCGGTACAGGTAAAAAGCCGCCCATACTTGAGACATTTAAAATATGGGCTTCCGGTCGTTTGAGTAAAATAGGTAAAAAGCTTTTTACCATATAGAGTGTCCCGTAAAAGTTAATATCCATCACTTTTTTGATCGTGTCCATTTCTAAATCAACAATATCAACAAACGGTTGAATAATGCCAGCATTGTTAATGATTCCGTCGACACTTCCGTGCGCTTCCATCACTTGACTCGGTAGTTGAAACACGGCGTCTTGGTCAGTTAAATCAAGTGGATGAAGGGAGACACGTTCCTTATACTCGCCCGCAAATATTTTTGTTTGAGTTAAGCCGTCGCTGTCTCTATCGACAAGTGCGACGTGTGCGCCGCGTTCAAGTAACTCTAATGCGAGCTCCCTGCCGATGCCAGCACCTGCGCCAGTGACGACGATGACTTTTCCTGTTACTTTCATTATTTTCCCTCCTTCAGATAGTGTTTGAGTAAAATTAAGTAAAGCGACATATTCTTCGGTCTTTTTAGTATCTCTGTATGTACTATACCCGCTCACCATAAAAAATCACCCCGGGTTAGGAAAAACCGAGGTGATTAATTGAAGTAACAAGTGAAAATATTAAGCCATTGTGTTCATTACCCACGCCGCCCAGTCAACAGGATCAGGACTAATCAAGTATGAATGAAAGCGTTCGGGTAATTCAGATGCTTGTTGTCCACCAATGGCCAGTTTAACGTGAGGGAAATCTTTATTTAACGTATCTAAAAATGCTGTCACGGCCTCTAGTTCATTTGACGTTGTTAGTGAGAAAGCCGCTAAACGAATATCGTTTTCTGCGATCATTCGCTTCACATCTTCAAGCGGGGTGGCTTCACCGATGAATAGGACGTCAATACCGTGTTGCTTTAAGAAAATAGAGAATAACAACAGCCCGATTTGATGCATTTCATCGACCGGGCAGACAGCAACGGCCGTTGCGCGTTTTGATTTTACTTCGTAATGATAAAAGTAATGGGCGATTTGTTGCTGGATAAAATGACTCATGTAGTGCTCTTCGGCGACAGATAAGTCTCCGCGCTCCCATTCATGCCCAACCCGCGTTAAGATCGGTATAAAAATATGGTGAAAGAGAATATCGGTTTCAATCAATTCCTTCAGTTCTTCGACGTAGCTACTGGCTTCATCTAATTGATGTTGTTTGAGTAGTAAAAACAACCCATCAATAAAGCGCGGGTAATCTTCTTTTGAAATTTTTGCTTTTTTAATATGCTGGCGTTTATCTTCAAGCGCTTGCATCGCTTGACCAATGGTTAAGTGGTTCTGTTCTTTTTGTCTAATGACCCACTTTAAATCTTCTAAATGTTCATCGGTATACACCCGTGTCCCACCATCTGTGCGGTCTGGTAAAATAACGCCATAACGATTTTCCCATGCCCGTAAGGTGATAGGTGAGACGCCCGTGAGTTCTGCGATGCGTTTAATGCCGTACATAGCTCCACCCCTTTTTCAATTAAAAGTATACAAAAATCCCACTTGTTTGTCATGAGCTTAGACGAGATTTAGTCTTCTTTTTTAACTTTTTAAATCAAAAAGATTAAGATTCGACAAAATAAAGTATAATTCTATACAAAAGTTATACAATTATTATATAATGATTGTAAAGAAAAGTCACGAAAAACACATCCGAATAGATGAACAATAAGGAGAAAGGCGTGAAGTGTGATGTTAAATCAGTCCGTTAGTGTGGTTGGAGCAGGCCCAGGTGGTCTTGCGATCGCGATGCAGTTGTTTATCATGTGGATATTTTGAAAAAGCAGCACAAGTAGGCGGGAGAACGTCAAGGTTAACGGTAGGTAATTTCATTTTGACTTAGGACCAACTTTTTATATGATGCCGTCGGTCTTAGAAGAAGTATTTAAAGAGAGTGGCCGCAATATTAAAGATTATATTCCAATGACAGAAATTGATCCCTTGTATACGTTGAAATTTGGTGACATTGCATTTAAACCGAGTCGCAATCACCAAGAGACGTATGAAGAGATTGAACGATTATTCCCTGGTAACGGTGATGGTTACTGGCGCTTTTTAAAACGAGAGAAAAAGAAATTTGACGTCATTAGTGACTTATTAAGAAAACCGTTTGGCTCGCTAACGGATTATATGTCCAAAGAAGCCATCACGGCACTGCCACACTTAGATGCATTTGAAACGGTTTACGGTTGTTTATATACCCCGGTCAAGCGTGTCTTAGTCGAAGATAAAAAAGCCATTGGTGTAGAGTTAGTTGGTGGAGAAAAGAAGTACTGTGATGATGTCGTTATTAATGCCGGCTTTGGTTATGCGATGACGCAGTTATTTGACCAAAAGGATTTAAAAAATATAAAAAAGGCAAGCTAGACAAAAAAGGTGTGTCCTTATCGACTTTTATGTTGTACTTAGGGGTCGATCAACCGCTTGATTTACCACATCATATGATTTTATTTGCGGATAATTATGAACAAAATGTTAAAAATGTTACGTCTGGTGGGGTTTTGTCGGACGATGACTCAATCTACGTCCATAATCCGTCAAAACTTGATCCAACACTGGCGCCGAAAGGGAAGTCGTCACTGTATATTTTAGTGCCTGTCCCTAACTTAGAAGCAGGCATTGACTGGAGAAAAGAATAGCCTATATTACGAGAAAAAATACTGGACCGGTTAGAAAAAGAGCCGGGTTTAGAAAACTTGCGTCAACATATCGAAATAGAAAAGATTGTGACACCGCAAGATTGGCAAGATGAGTACAACGTTTATAAGGGGGCAACGTTTAATTTAGCGCATAACTTGTCGCAGATGATGTGTTTCCGTCCCCACAATAAATTTGAAGATGTTGATCATGTCTTTTTAGTCGGTGGCGGGACGCATCCTGGTAGCGGGTTACCGACGATTTATCAGTCCGCTCTGATTAGTGCACGGTTATTAGATCAACAATATGTCATTAGAGAGGACCACTGAGCTTTTCTATTAATGAAGTGACAAGGTAAAACAGCGAGATAATTATCTCGCTGTTTTTACACTATCTCGACACGGACTATAGAAAGGGGGGAAGACAAGTAGCTACGGGTTATTTGTCAAAAGCGATGACGAAGACAGCAGTTGTGGGTGGTGGCATCGGTGGTATCACAGCGAGTTTATATTTAAGGCGTTTAGGGCATGAGGTGACGCTATACGAACAGTCAGACTGTTTAGGTGGACGGTTAACGTATGAACGACAGGGTCACTATGAAATTGATCAAGGCCCAACGATTGTATTGTTGCCGGAATTACTCAAAGAAATTTTTCGTGAGGTGGGATTTACAGACGACCAATATGAATTAATCCCGGTTGATCCTGTTTATGATATTCATTTTAAAGACGGTACTACCTTTCGAAAGCACCGCGATCCAGCTAAAACAAAAGCGGAAATCGATCAGACGTTTCCGGGTGAAGGTGACGGATTTGAACGTTATTTACGTGAAATGAAAGACGTGTATGACTTCGGCGTAGAGGCGTTTTTATCGCGTGACTTTCAAGCTAAACGTGACTTTCTATCGTTAACCAATTTAAAGTTTGTCTTAAAGTCAAAATCGTACCGAACGGTTACCGACTATTTGTCACGATTTTTTAACGATCCGCGGTTAAGAGCGGCCTATAGTTTACAAACCCTCTATATTGGCGGGGCACCCCAACAAGTCCCAGCTTTATACGGGTTAATTTCTTATAGTGAACATGCCTTTGGTGTTTGGTATATTAAAGGCGGATATTATTCACTTATTCCAAAACTAGAAGCGTATTTACATGACCAAGGGGTTATCGTAAAAAAAGAAACGAAGGTAGACAAAATAATTGTAGAAAATAATCAGATAAAAGGCCTGATTTCTTCCGGCAAGTCTGAATTATATGATAAAGTAGTGTATAACGGCGATTATCCAACGATAGAAGGTCTAATTGATAATCATAAAGTATTGGATCGCCCATTAAAACCATCGAGTGGTTGTGTGATGGTTTATTTAGGCTTATCGAAACAATACAGCGATCAGCTTCCCCATCAATTTTTCATGTCAGGTGATTTTAATCACTATATGAAAAGTGTCATGGAAAAAGAGACATTACCAAGCGATCCGTCACTTTATGTGTTTAACCCAAGCCCGATTGAACAACCAAACCAATCAGATAGCACATTGTATGTCCTGATTCCTGTTCCAGCGGCTATTGACCCTACTGAAGAAGAGCTTCTCACATTCGTTGATAAGCAATTAAGTTGGTTAGAAGCAGCCGCTTACAAAGATTTAACGAAGCATATTGAGTGGAAAAAGATAAGAACGCCGCGTGATGCTGAGCGAGATGGTTTATATTTAGGGGGGAGTTTTGGCGTGAGTCCATTGTTGTCACAGTCCGGTGCCTTTCGGCCCCAGATTGTCCACCCGACGATTAAAGGGCTGTATGCGGTAGGGGCTAGTGTTCATCCAGGTGGCGGGGTCCCGATTGTTGAAACAAGCAATAGAAAGAGGAGAGTATGGCATGTATTTAGCGAAAGATTTGCGTGAGCAAGCGAAAACCATGATGAAACAAGGGTCATCGAGCTTTTATCATGCGTTTAAATTTTTACCAAGACAAGAACGCGAAGCGGTCTATGTCGTGTATGCATTTTGTCGTTTGATTGATGATGCGGTTGATGAACCGGAAACATCTGTTTATACGATTGATGAGATTAAGCGACACTTTGATCAGTTAGACAAAGCTGAAGGCCATTTTATTTGGCCGGCACTGCGCTGGGCATTTGACGCTTTCCCGCTCGCAAAAGATCCCTACTATATTCAAATGAGTGGTCAGTTGTTAGACTTTAAACAAACCGAATACGACACGATGGCTGCACTTGAAGATTATTGTTACCGAGTGGCTGGTAGTGTTGGTGAAATGCTGATCCCAATTCTTCACCCCAATCCAACGGATGAGCTTATTCAGGCCGGCATTCAACTAGGTAAAGGCATGCAGATTGTCAATATGATTCGTGATGTCGGGCAAGATATGACACTGAACCGGCGCTATGTGCCCCTTGAAGTGTTTGACCGACATGGTTATACATTAACAATGTTTCATAACCAAGAAGTTAATGAGCGATTTAAAGCAGTCATTGATGATTTAACTGACCAAGCTGATCTTTGGTTTACCGAAGGTCTAGCCTATGTTGAGCAGTATCCGAAAAAAAGTGCGCTCACGTTAAAGTTAGCGGCTCGTTACTACCGTGAGATTATTCAAGTCGTGAAAGAAAATGATTACCAAGTCTTTAACAAACGCGCGATTGTGACAGATAAACGAAAGCTGACCTTATTTAATCAAATTAATCAGTAATGAATAGTAAATATGAGAAATAGAGAGGAGGCAGTCATAAATGACAGAATCGATTCACCAACGAAAAGCTGAACATATTAAATGGTGCCTAACGGATGAGGTATTAGGGGAAGGGATTACGACAGGGTTAGAGAAGGTTCGATTCATTCATAATGCCTTACCGGAAATAAACTTTGATGATGTGTCGCTTTCGACGTCTTTATTTGGTCAAACAATCAAGACACCGTTTTTAATTAGTTCGATGACAGGCGGGGCAGCCCTTGCGGGTAGTATCAATGAACATTTAGCTCGTGCGTGTGAAGCGCGGGGCTGGGTATTCGCGCTTGGGTCGACGCGCGCTTTAATTGAAGATGAACAGTTTCGTCAATCGTTTAAAGTCAGACCATTCGCCCCAACGATTCCGATTATCGCAAACTTAGGGGCGGTTCAGCTCAACTATGGCTTTACCAAAACGATGTGTCAAACCATCATCGATGAAACAGAAGCGACGGCGCTTGTGCTTCACCTTAATTCGATTCAAGAATTAATCCAAACAGGAGGCGACACCAACTTTGAGTCACTGTTACCGAAGATTGAATCACTAATTAAAGCACTCGATGTCCCTGTCGGTGTAAAAGAAGTTGGCTTTGGGATTGATGGTCACTTAGCCAAGCAGCTAACGGATATTGGCATTCAATTTATTGATGTTGCCGGAGCTGGTGGGACGAGTTGGTCTCAAGTCGAGAAATTACGCTCGCAAGATAAAGTGAAAAAACAAGCGGCCGAAGCGTTTACTGGCTGGGGCATCCCAACTGTGGAAAGTTTACGTGCTGTTCGAGCAAATACTCATCAACCTGTGTTTGCATCAGGTGGGATGCGGACGGGTGTAGATGCGGCCAAAGCGTTAGGACTAGGTGCCGATCTCGTTGGTTATGCACGTGGTATATTGAAAGAGGCAACGGCTTCGGTTGAAGCAGTGATGGAAACAATGGCTGTGAGAGAACTCGAGCTTAAAATGGCAATGTTTGGATTAGGGCATCAAACGATTGATGAGTTAAAGCAATCCAGTCGTGTCATTATTGATTAATCGATAGATGTAAAATAAAAGTGTGAGAAAGAGGTCAGATATGAAGAAAATAATAACGATGTTAATGATTGGTCAACTCATTGTCTTATTAAGTATTGATATCAACGGTTTTGATTTATTATTCGACACAGTCGGATATGGACTGATTGCTTATAGTTTGTATCAATACAATCAAACGGAAGGAACTGAGTATCAGATTGTCTTACCGATTGTAGGAGCAGTTTTGGCTTTTATTGATACCTTTCTCTTTTATAATTTTGCGAGTACCCTCGCCTCTCTTAGCTGGAGTGTCATGAGTATCATTCATTTCTTTGTTGTGCTAGAAATACTAAAACTGTTACATAGTCGAGCAAAATCTTATCAGTATCAGGATTTAATCGATGGGGTTGAAAATTTAAGGAGGAGTTATCAACTTGTTTTTGGTGTGAGTTTTGGCTTAAATATTTTCACGCTCCTATTACCCAATATGGTGACAGGCATCGCTGCTTTAGTCTTCGCGGTGTTGTTGATCATCTCTGAGGTTAGGATTCTCTTTAGAATTAATAAGTTTCGTACATTGGAGGTTGCTTAAATGTCATTTTTAATTGAACCAGAGGCGTTACTTGAATCAATCGATCAATACACGATCATCGATACGCGTTTTGAACTGATGGACCAAACAAAAGGTCAAGCGCTATATGAAGCTTCTCATATACCAGGCGCTGTTTACTTTGATTTAAATAAAGATTTATCAAGTATGCCCGGGACACATGGTGGGAATCATCCGTTACCGGATGAACAGGTTTTTATTGATAAATTACGAGCCATCGGTATCACGCCTGATACTAAGGTCGTGATTTATGACCAAGGCAATGCGATGTTTGCCGCTCGACTCTACTGGTTATTTGACTATTATCAACACCCATCAGTAAAGGTGCTGAATGGTGGATTTAATCGCTGGGAAGAGCTTCAATACCCTGTCACGTCGGTCGTGAAACGAAAAAAAACATCATCGACCCCGTTCGTCAAAAATAATGACATGGTTGTTGATATTGATTATGTGATCGAGCATAAAGATGATTTTAATATCACGCTGACAGATGCGCGTAGTCTAGAGCGCTACCTTGGCCAAACAGAACCGCTCTATCATAAAAAAGGGCACATTCCAGGGGCGAAATGCTTTGACTGGCAGCAAGTCTTAAACAGTGATGGCACTTTTAAGTCAAACGCTGAACTTGAAGAGGTATTTAAAGAGTTGAATAAAGACGAGGAGATTATTCTTTCATGTGGGTCTGGCGTCTCTGCTTGCATGAATTACCTCGCGTTAAAGTCACTCGGATACAGTAACGTAAAATTGTATCCTGGGAGTTTTAGTGATTGGATTAGTCATCCTGAGTTACCAGTTGAAACAAAACAAGAATGAAAGACTGACACACGAGTGATTCATGCTTGTGTGTTTTCTTTTGTCTTTTAACTCAACTTTGGCTTATATTATCGTGAATTTTTAGATTATTTAAAAAACATAGTACCCGAACAGCAAGGTCTGTGTTATAATAATCGTCATATATTCTGAAAATTTAAAAAAGACAAACAATAAAAGGGGAGACAACAGATGAAGAAATGGTTAGGTATGGTGATGTTACTCATTACCACAATCACACTAGCAGCTTGTGGCGCTGCAGATGAAGAAATAGAAGCAGAAAATGAACAAGGAACAGAACAAACATACACAATTGGGGCAAGTCAATTTGTTGAACACCCCTCACTTGATGCGGCATTTGAAGGTTTTAAACAAGCACTGGTAGATCAAGGGTTAGAAGTTGAGTATGATTTTCAAAGTGCGCAAGCCGATCAAACGAACGCGTTAACGATTGCCCAAAGCTTTAGCTCAGATCAAGTTGATTTGATTTTCGCCAATGCGACCCCGAGTGCGTTAACGGCCTTACAAGCAACGAAAGACATTCCAATCGTCTTTACATCAGTAACGGATGCGGTAAGTGCAGGGTTAGTAACAGCGATGGATTCACCGGGTGATAATATTACGGGTGTTGTTGATATGCATCCAGATGCCGTTCAAAATACCGTGCAATTTATTGATCAATATTTTGCAGGTGCCACAGTCGGGATGATTTATAATACGGGTGAACAAAACTCGGTCGTTCAAATCGAATCGGTCAAACAAGCAGCCGAAGGTACAAGTCTTTCCGTTGTTGAACGTACCGTATCCACTTCAGCAGAAGTACAACAAGCAGCCACGTCATTAGTCGGTGAAGCGGATGTCTTTTATATTGTCACTGATAATACCGTCGTATCAGCTCTTGAAAGTGTTGTTGGGGTAGCGAATGAACAAGATATTCCACTCATTGTTGGTGAGCCGGATTCACTGGCACGTGGTGGTTTTGCGACATATGGGATTGATTATTACACAATTGGTTACCGCTCAGGTGAGATGGCCGCTGATATTTTAACAGGTGACAAACAACCAAATGAAATCGCGGTAGAATACCCACCGGAAATGCAATTATTTATTAATAAAGAAGCAGCAACAGAACAAAATATTACATGGCAAGACGCTTGGGACGAAGAAGCGGCCACTGAATAAAAGATAAAAAGAACGGTCGACTAAACAAGCTTATCGTTGTGTTTAGTCGATTTTTCTTATCACGAAGGGGAGTTCTTATGTTTATTTCAATGTTTAATGCGGTAGAGTCCGGGGTTATTTTTGCGATTATGGCGTTAGGCGTCTACTTATCCTTTCGGATTTTAGATTTTCCGGATTTAACAGTCGACGGGAGTTTTGTGACAGGGGCGGCTGTATCGGCCTTAATGATTGTGAACGGTATGCCAACGGGTGTTGCGATATTAGGGGCGTTACTTGCCGGTTTTGTGGCCGGGAGTATCACGGGACTACTTAATACGAAAGGTAAAGTTAATCCGTTGCTTTCCGGAATATTAATGATGACGGCACTTTATTCGATTAACTTAAGGATTATGGGGCAATCGAATATCCCGCTGTTGAATCAAGAGACGTTTTTTACTCAATTGCGCACGATCTTTGAATCTCTTGGGATTGACCAATTCTTTGATCAAGGGCTAGCCGCTCTGGGTGTGGAGAACTTACCGTCAACCTATTCCGCACTTGTTATTATGCTCGTTGTAACTTTCCTAATTAAATTTGTGACAGATTACTTCTTAAAGACAGAGGTTGGTCTTGCCTTGCGGGCGATTGGAGACAATGAACAAATGATTCGTAGTTTTTCAGCGAATACCGATCATTTAAAAGTGTTAGGATTAGGCGTTTCAAACGGTCTTGTCGCTTTAGCTGGTGGTTTGTATGCTCAGTTTACCGGCTTTTCTGATTTAAATATGGGGATTGGGATGATCGTCATTGGTCTCGCATCGGTGATTATCGGTGAATCTGTGGTTGGGACAAAGACGATTGGTCGAACGACGCTCGCCGTTGTCGTTGGTGCCGTGATTTACCGGATTGTTATTACCCTTGCGATTCGGTCGGACTTTTTAGATAACGGGGATACGAAACTTATTACGGCGTTACTTGTCGTTCTAGCTTTAGTCGTACCGAAAGTGATTGAGACGACAAAAGAAAGTAACCGAAAGCGTAAGAAACGTCAAGCGCTAAATCAACAAGTAAGGAGGGGGGCATAATGTTACGAGTAGAAGATTTATCGATTACCTTTAATGAAGGCACACCAGATGAAAAAAAGGCGTTACAGCATATTCAATTGGAGCTCAAACCGGGTGACTTTGTGACGGTTATTGGTAGTAACGGGGCAGGGAAATCAACGTTAATGAATATGATCTCAGGTGCGCTCTTTCCGGATGTTGGTATCGTTGAAATTAATGGTCAAAATGTGACGACATTAAAAGAACATAAACGAGCAAAAAAGATTGGCCGCGTCTTTCAAGATCCGATGGCAGGCACCTCGCCTAAAATGACGATTGAAGAAAACTTAGCGATCGCTTATGCGCGTAATAAAACAAGAACGCTAAAGCCAGGTGCGAATAAAAAACGCCGAGCGCTTTTTAAAGAAGAACTAAAGCGGCTGCACCTTGGTTTAGAAAATCGGTTATCGGCTAAAGTAGGTTTACTCTCAGGTGGTGAACGTCAAGCGTTATCGCTATTAATGGCGACCTTTACTCAACCGGATATCTTACTATTAGATGAACATACCGCCGCGCTTGACCCGTCGCGAGCAGAGTTGATCACCAATCTCACCGGTGAGATTGTGAAAGAAACAAACCTTACTACCTTAATGGTGACGCACAATATGCAGCAAGCATTAGACCTTGGAAATCGATTAATTATGATGGATAAGGGTCAAATTATTTTAGATATCGACGGCGCCAAAAAACAAGCGTTAACGATTGAAAAGTTACTTCAAGAATTTAAACGGATCCGTGGGACAGATATGGATAATGACCGAGCGATACTTGGTTAAGAAAAAAATGATAGAATAAGAAGCGTGACGATAGAGAACAGAAAGAAGGGAATAAAATGAAGTATGGTTTTGCAGATCGTGTCCGTTATTTCGACTCATCCGCGGTACGCGACATTTTAAAGGTAGTAAATAAAGGGAACGTGATCTCTTTTGCGGGCGGCTTACCAGATGAAGGGCTTTTCCCAGTTGAAGCAGTCGATGCTGCCTTTCATAAAGCAATCACTTCAGGTAATAAAGCACTGCAATATGCTGAAACAGAAGGCTTACTTGAATTAAGACAACAACTAGCTGAGCGTATGTTGAAAAAAGGGATCAAGAAAGACCCTGATGATATTCTTATCACCTCAGGTTCGCAGCAAGCGATTGACTTATTCTCTCGGGTTATGTTTAACCCAGGCGACATTATTCTTACTGAG
This sequence comes from Bacillota bacterium, assembly GCA_051746745.1. Classification (GTDB taxonomy): domain Bacteria; phylum Bacillota; class Bacilli; order Bacillales; family Amphibacillaceae; genus Halolactibacillus. Next base: position 11,708 of record JBNJFJ010000020.1, read on the forward strand.
AACCCAACCTATTTAGCGGCACTACAAGTGTTCAGTTCATACGAAACAACGGTCATCCCGGTTGATTCAGATGAAGACGGTATGATTGAGCGTGACTTAGAAGAAAAGATAAAAACACATAAACCAAAATGTATTTATGTTGTCCCAACTTTCTCAAACCCAGAAGGAAAAGTATGGTCACAAGCACGCCGTGAGATGTTGTTGAAGTTAGCGGAGAAATATCATGTGGTGATTATGGAGGATGATCCCTATGGTGATATTCAGTTTGATCCAGCTTCTATGCCAGATAGTTTAGCGTCAATGGACAAGGATAACGATTATGTCATTTATACGAGTACAATCTCAAAGACGGTTGTCCCAGCGATGCGTCTTGGTTGGATTACCGGGCCACATCAGATTGTCCGTTTAATCGCCCAAGCAAAACAAGCAGCCGATCTTCATACAAATTCAATTAGTCAACATGCGCTTATGCATTTACTCAATGATTACGACTTAGATGCCCATATTGAGAAGATTCGTTCAACGTATAAAGGACGAATGGAAGTGATGAAGCGTTGTTTGGATGAGGCAAATATTGAAGGACTAACGTATTTAGAGCCAAAAGGCGGGATGTTTTTCTGGGTGACGTTACCGGCATATATGGACCCAGAAAGCTTACTACCAAAGGCAGTTGAGAACGGTGTCGCCTTTGTCCCAGGTCAACCATTTTACGTTGATAACAAGAAACGTTCGACGATGCGCCTGAACTTCACTAACAGTTCACCAGAATTGATTGAAGAAGGCATGAAACGATTGACGAAAGTTTTAATGGCTGTTCATGCATAAGAAAAAAGCCTAGTCGCTATCCGGCTAGGCTTTAGTTTTTCCCAAACAGCTTTTCGAAAAAAGACGGTTTTGATTTTGGTGTTTGTTCTTCTTTTGCGGGGGTAG
>JBNJFJ010000020.1:12737-24258 GCA_051746745.1 Bacillota bacterium
TTCATGTTAATATGAGAGTAAGTCTAATGAAAAAGCATGAATTAAAATGACAGCGATTAAAGGAGTGGCGCGATATGATTAAGTTAGAACACGTCGGTCTATTACGTCAAGGCCAATGGATTTTAAAGGATATTAACTGGGAAGTAAAAGCGGGCGAACAGTGGGTTGTGCTTGGCTTAAATGGTGCGGGTAAAACAGCCCTCCTTCATATGTTAAGTGCGTTTCACTTTCCAGTCACTGGTGAAGTGACGGTATTAGGTCGACACTTTGGTAAAGATCCACTTGGCGAGGGGCTTAGACAAGACATTGGTCTTGTATCACAAACATTAAAACAACGCTTTTACTTAGAAGACACGGCGTATCAGATTGTGTTAAGTGGTGGTTTTAGCTCGATTGGGCTTTATGAAACACCGACCGATCACATGCGTGATAAAGCGAAACAATTACTGAAAGATGTTGGTATCTTTCACTATGCCGATCAGGCATATGAGACGTTATCACAAGGTGAGAAGCAACGGGTAATGATTGCACGTAGTTTAATGCGGGACCCGAAGCTGTTAATTTTAGATGAACCAACAACCGGTTTAGATTTTGTCGCCAAAGAACAGTTGCTTGAGACGGTTGAGATAATTATGAATAGAGACAATCCACCTTTAGTGTTATATGTGACGCATCATGTTGATGAAATCTTATCGACCTTTACCCATGTGTTGATGTTAAAAGACGGGAAAGTTTTTCAGTCAGGTGAAAGGCGTGCGTTACTGACTGAAGAAAGTTTGTCTAACTTCTTTCAGTTACCATTAGAGATGATGTGGCAACATGGACGCCCGTACTTATTTAAAAAGTGAGCGCGGTCGAGATGTATTGCCTGTTAAATTTGTGATAAAATGGAATATGGAGCAATCAATATTTTTCAGGAGGCGTCTATTATGAAGCAGATTATTCGACTCTTGTCGTTGATTATTTTGATCACCTTGCTCTATAGTCTGTTTAGTGACAATACTTTACCTACTCACATAGTGATGATTGTATCACTATCATCCTTTATCTTATCCTATATAGGTAAGAAGCTGGATGAAAAACAAGGTAAAGTCAACAACGCATCATCTCATTAAGGTGTAATCGCCTTGATGGGGTGTTTTTTTATTGATAACAAAACTTTGTTCATTAATTCACTTAAAAAGTATAAAATGTAAGCGTTTTCAGTCTGTATTAGTTCGGATTTAACATGAAAATGAGACAGTATTTTACTGTTTTATAAATGATTTATAAATCATTTTTAGTGATAAACGTTGATATATCAATGTTTATACTTATTAAACGATTATGTAAGCGTTTAATGTGAATCATTTCACAAACCTGTCACAATTATATTGTTTTGAAAGCGCATACAGATGATATGATGTAATCAGAAAGAACGAGGGGGGTATAAAATGATATTAACAGAGTGGAAAGACTTTGGTACTGATGCTGAATTTTATACGCAAGAGAGTTTTGAAGAGCATGTCGGTGACAGATTCGAAGCAATGTGCTTAGAAGAAGGCAAAGACATTCCGAATTTTATTTGGACCGATCAACATGTTGTTGTCATTAAAAACAACACACGCATGTTTAATGATGTATCGTTCATTAAGATTCCTCGTAACCCGTCGGTCATGAATTTCGTTTAATTTTTTTGAGTTTAAATGCTCATTATTTCACATATAATCTTAGGAGGGTTTTAACATGGTCACAAAAGCAGAAAAGAAAAACACAGAAGTAACTGAACCAACCGTTGCAGAGGCAATTGACAAATTAGCAGCAAACGGGCAAAAAGCATTAAAAGAAATGAAGAAGTTAGACCAAGATCAAATCAACAACATCGTAAAGGAAATGGCACTTGCTGGATTAGACAAGCATATGTATTTAGCCAAGTTAGCGATTGAAGAAACAGGTCGCGGTGTTTACGAAGATAAGATCATCAAAAACATCTTTGCTACTGAGTATGTGTACCACAACATTAAGTACGATCGCACAATCGGTGTGATTGATGAAAACGAACATGAAGGTATCGTCAATATTGCTGAACCAATTGGTGTGGTTGCAGGGGTTACACCAGTAACCAACCCAACATCAACAACAATGTTTAAAGCTTTAATCTCAATTAAAACAGGGAACCCAATCATCTTTGCGTTCCACCCTTCAGCTCAAAAATGTAGCTCTGAAGCTGCGCGTATTCTTTATGAAGCAGCAGTTAAAGCAGGTGCACCTGAACACTGTATTCAGTGGATTGAAAAACCATCAATCGAAGGAACGCAAGGGCTAATGAAGCACCCTGGTGTGGCAACAATCTTAGCTACAGGTGGTCCTGGTATGGTTAAGTCAGCGTATAGCTCTGGTAAACCAGCTCTAGGTGTAGGTGCAGGTAACGTTCCTTGTTATATCGAGAAATCAGTTGATGTGAAACGTGCCGTAAATGATTTGATTATGTCTAAGACATTTGATAACGGTATGATTTGTGCGTCAGAACAAGCGATGATCGTTGATAAAGAAATTTATGATGAAGTAAAACAAGAAATGATTGCGAATAAAGTTCACTTCTTAACACCAGCTGAAAAAGCTAAAGTTGAAAAGTTAGTCATTAATGAAGATACTTGCGCGGTTAACCCAGCGATTGTTGGTATGAAGCCAGTGAAGATTGCTGAAATGGCAGGCGTTAAAGTACCTGAAGATACTAAGATTTTAGTTGCTGAATTAACAGGTGTCGGACCAGATCACCCACTATCTCGTGAAAAATTAAGCCCAGTACTTGCAGCATATAAAGTAAACAGTGCTGAAGAAGGTATTGATCGTGCGGAAGAAATGCTTGAGTTTGGTGGTTTAGGACACTCAGCTGTTATCCACTCAAATAACCAAGACATCGTAGATGCTTTTGCTAGCCGTATGAAGGCGGGTCGTATTATCTTGAATGCACCATCTTCACAAGGGGCGATTGGTGACATTTACAATGCATACATTCCATCACTTACACTTGGTTGTGGTTCTTATGGTGGTAACTCAGTATCAACAAACGTGGGGGCAGCTAACTTGATTAACGTGAAGAAAATGGCGCGCAGAAACAACAACATGCAATGGTTCAAAGTTCCACCAAAAATCTACTTTGAGAAAAACTCTGTACAATATTTAGCGAAAATGCCGAAGATCACTAAAGCATTTATCGTAACAGATCCAATGATGGTGAAACTTGGTTACGTGGATAAAGTGTTATATCACTTACGTAAGCGTGCAGACTATGTTCACTGTGAAATCTTCTCTGACGTTGAGCCAGATCCATCAAAAGAAACGGTTATGCGCGGAGCAAAAGCGATGGATGAATTCCAACCAGATGTGATTATCGCTCTTGGTGGTGGTTCTGCAATGGATGCCGCGAAAGGTATGTGGTTATTCCACGAACACCCAACAACAGACTTTAACGGTATCAAACAAAAATTCTTAGATATCCGTAAGCGTGTGTATAAGTTCCCTGAGTTAGGTCACAAAGCGAAATTTGTTGCGATTCCAACAACATCAGGTACAGGTTCTGAGGTAACATCATTTACTGTTATCACAGATAAAGAAAACAACATTAAATATCCATTAGCTGATTACGAATTAACACCAGATGTGGCGATTATTGATCCGGAATTCGTTATGACTGTACCACCGGTTGTCACAGCCGATACTGGTATGGATGTGTTAACACACGCCATTGAAGCGTACGTATCAGTGTTAGCAAATGATTACACTGATGGTATAGCACTACATGCGATTAAGTTAGTCTTTGAAAACTTACCGATGGCATATAAAGATGGTTCAAATGAATTTGCTCGTGAAAAAATGCACAACGCATCAACACTTGCAGGTATGGCATTTGCGAACGCCTTCTTAGGTATTAACCACAGTTTAGCGCACAAATTAGGTGCTGAATTTGGTATCGCTCACGGCCGTGCGAACGCAATCCTTATGCCACATGTGATTCGTTATAACGCGACAAAACCATCGAAGTTTAATTCATTCCCTAAATATCAGCACTTTATCGCTGATGAGCGTTATGCGGCCATCGCAAAACACTTAGGACTTAAAGCCAACACAACGGAAGAAGGTGTTGAGAGCTTAGTCAACGCAATCTATGACTTAGCGAAAAAACTTAATATCCCAATGTCTATTCGTGAAAACGGCGTAGATAAGAAAGAATTTGAAGCTAGAGTAGATTTCCTAGCAGACAAAGCTTTCGAAGATCAATGTACAACAGCTAACCCTAAGTTACCACTTGTAACTGAACTTGCTGACGTATACCGTAACGCCTTTAAAGGTTAATTCTCGTTTCCCTTTTTAAATGTTTATATACCAAAAAGCCCCCTTGTCAGTTTAGGTTGACAAGGGGGCTTTCCCTTTAACAAGAGCTTATTAACTTATGATAATTAAAGGCTAGCTTTATAAATCGCGACGGCATCATCACGGTTAAGTGATTTGAATCCGCCGAATGTGTCACTTAGTTGAACGGTTCTGTCGGCCATATCTTCAATCGATAAAGCATCGATATCATAATCAGCGAGTGTTGCTGGTGCACCGATAGATGTCCAGAAATCACGTAACGCTTGAATTGCACGTAAAGCGAAATCGCGATCAGATTCAGTGCCTTGTTCTAAGTCGAAGACACGTAGGCCTAGCTGCTTAAAGCGATCGATATTCGTATCTAGGACATGTTCCATCCAGTGAGGGAATAAAATAGCTAGCCCTCCACCGTGCGGAATATCATGAATCGCTGACACGGCATGCTCTAGGTTGTGTGTTGCCCAGTCACCGTGATAACCCATGCTGACCATACCATTTAGAGCCATCGTACCCGCATAAAGAATGGTTTCGCGGTGCTCATAATTTTCTAGGTCTTCAAGTAGTTTTGGTGCAGTTTCAATCACTGTTTTCAAAATCCCTTCAACCATCCGGTCTTGAAGAGGTGTTGTTTCGTGATGGAAATAATGTTCAAGCGCATGTGACATAATGTCGACCATACCGTAGATCGTTTGGTTCTTTGGTACAGAAAATGTATGCTTTGGATCAAGAATAGAAAATGTTGGGTAACTGTATGGACTGCCCCAGCCAACTTTTTCATTCGTTTGCCAGTTGGTAATAACAGAACCGGCGTTCATTTCTGAACCTGTTGCTGCCAGTGTTAAGACTGTACCGAAAGGTAAAGCGCCTTTCGCTGATTTCTTTTTCGTGATAATATCCCAAATGTCTGCGTCAGACTTCGCACCAACCGCAATCGCTTTTGTGCAGTCAATCGTACTTCCGCCACCGACAGCTAAAATAAAGTCAATCCCGTGGGCGTGGACAAGCTCAATGCCTGTACGTACCGTTGTGAGTCGTGGGTTAGGATCGACGCCGCTCAATTCAACCACGTTCGCATCGATTGCCTTTAATTGGTCTAATACGTTATCGTATAAACCATTTCGCTTAATGCTCCCGCCACCGTATACGAGTAAAATGTTTTTGCCTTTACCGTTTAATAGCTTTGGTAATTCTGTTAAAGTGTCTTCACCAAAAATAAGTTTTGTTGGATTGTGATACGTAAAATTGTTCATCTAAATCGCCTCCTATCCTATATAATGATACGTTCAGAAAAAGAAGTAAAGTCATATGCAATGAGGGAATTTTAGGATATTTAAACAAAGATGTTAAGAATGTTAATAAACCCTTGTATATGTAAGCGATTTACTGTAATACAATAAGGTGTGGGTGATACTATAACAGATTGGTACAGATTTCATCTGTCACAATTTCCTTATAACTGTAGCACACGTCTGAAAAGGTTAAAATCCTTATTTATCAAGGTTCTAAGCTATTTACTTTTGTCTGTTTTATCTGAATCCTTTACTCTGATAAAATTTGAACAAATTATGAACATTGACTATAACAGTTCAAAAATGTGAGGGAATTCACTTTATTTTTTTGGTTCAGGGGTTTATACTAGAAGCATAAGTTAATTCATTCACAATTTTAAATGATATATACACTCAAGGAGGCAGCGTAAATGAAAACTGTAGAAGAAGTAACAAAGAATAGCGCTTGGAACGGATTTGTTGATGGTCGCTGGAAAAAAGAAATTGATGTTCGTGACTTTATCATTAAAAACTTTACTGTATATGAAGGAAATGAAGATTTCCTAGCAGGTCCTACTGAGGCAACAAAAGATCTTTGGGATCAAGTTATGGAACTTACAAAAGAAGAACGCGAACGTGGTGGCGTTTATGACTTAGATACAAAGATTGTTTCAACAATCACTTCTCATGATGCTGGATATTTAAACAAAGATAAAGAAAAAGTAGTGGGTGTTCAAACAGACGTACCATTCAAACGTTCTTTACAACCATTTGGTGGTATCCGTATGGCATCAGTTTCAGCTGAATCTTACGGTTATAAGTTAGACCCAGAAGTAGAAAAAATCTTTACCGATTACCGTAAAACACACAACCAAGGTGTTTTTGATGCTTACACACCGGAAATTCGTGCCGCACGTCGTGCTGGTATCGTAACAGGTCTTCCAGATGCTTATGGTCGTGGACGTATCATCGGTGACTACCGTCGTGTAGCTCTTTATGGTATTGATAAGTTAATGGCGGCTAAAAAAGCTGACTTTGATTTAATCGGTGGTAACGGTGTGATGAGTGATGATGTGATTCGTGATCGTGAAGAACACTCAGAACAATACCGTGCTTTAAATGAATTAAAACAATTAGGTGCGACTTACGGTTTTGATCTTTCTCGCCCAGCTGAAAATGCTCAAGAAGCTTTCCAATGGTTATACCTTGGTTACTTAGCAGCGATTAAAGAACAAAATGGTGCGGCAATGAGTCTTGGTCGTACATCAACATTCTTAGACATCTACATTGAACGTGATATCGCTAATGGTGTGATGACAGAAGAAGAAGCACAAGAACTTGTCGATCACTTCGTTATGAAATTACGTCTTGTGAAGTTCGCAAGAACGCCTGAATATAATGAATTATTCTCTGGTGACCCAACATGGGTAACAGAATCACTTGGTGGTATGGCTGAAGATGGTCGTCCACTCGTGACTAAGAACTCTTACCGTTTCTTACACACATTAGACAACTTAGGTCCAGCTCCAGAGCCAAACTTAACTGTTTTATGGTCAGTAAACTTACCAGAAAACTATAAAAAATATTGTGCGAAAATGTCAATTCAGTCAAGCTCAATCCAATATGAAAATGACGATTTAATGCGCAGCCACTATGGCGATGACTATGGTATTGCTTGTTGTGTATCTGCGATGCGTATTGGTAAGCAAATGCAATTCTTCGGCGCACGTGTTAACTTAGCAAAAGCATTACTTTACTCAATCAACGGTGGTGTGGATGAGAAATCTAAAGCACAAGTAGCACCAGCTTATGCACCAATTACTTCTGAGTACTTAGATTATGATGAAGTCATGAGTAAGTATGACACAGTGTTAGACTGGTTATCAGGCGTTTACGTGAACGCACTTAATATCATTCACTATATGCACGATAAGTACAGCTATGAAAGAATTGAAATGGCTCTACATGACCGTGAAGTATTCCGTACAATGGCATGTGGTATCGCTGGTCTTTCAGTTGTAGCTGACTCACTTTCAGCAATCAAATATGCAAAAGTTCGTACAATCCGTGACGAAGACGGTTTAGCTGTTGATTATGAAATCGAAGGCGACTTCCCTAAATACGGAAACAACGATGATCGCGTCGATGATATCGCGGCAGACTTAGTGAAACGTTTTATGAACAAAGTAAAACAACACAAAACATACCGTGACTCAACGCATACGCAATCACTTCTTACAATTACATCAAACGTTGTATATGGTAAGAAAACAGGTAACACACCAGACGGACGTCGTGCAGGTGAACCATTTGCACCAGGGGCTAACCCACTTCACGGACGTGACGAAAATGGTTCATTAGCGTCACTTATGTCAGTGGCTAAAATGCCATATGAGTACGCAATGGATGGTATTTCAAACACATTCTCAATCGTACCAAAAGCACTTGGTAAAGATGCTGACACACAAAAAGCTAACTTAGCAGCAATGCTTGATGGTTATGCGAAGAAAAACGGTCACCACTTAAACGTTAACGTGTTTGATCGTGAAACATTACTTGATGCGATGGAACATCCAGAAGAGTATCCACAATTAACAATCCGTGTATCAGGTTATGCTGTTAACTTCATCAAGTTAACAAGAGAACAACAAATCGATGTTATTAACCGTACTTTCCACGAAAGCATGTAAGTCGGTTTGAAATAAGGTATAATCGTATAGGAGGAGACTTGTCTCCTCCTATATCTTTTATCATCAGGGGGTATTCACATGAAAGGACGCATTCACTCAATTGAAACACTTGGTACAGTAGATGGCCCAGGTTTACGTTATATTATTTTTACACAAGGTTGCTTATTACGCTGCCAGTTTTGTCATAATCCAGATACATGGAAGATGTCGGGTGGTAAAGAGATGACCGTTGAAGAACTTGTCACAGATATTGTGAAATACAAGGACTTTTTCGATTCATCAGGCGGAGGTGTAACAGTAAGTGGCGGGGAACCATTAATTCAAGCAGAGTTTTTACTTGAATTGTTTACTGAGCTGAAGAAGCATGATATTCATACATGTATCGATTCATCAGGTGGATGTTTCAGTCGTGCCCCTCGCTTTATTGAAACACTCGATAAATTAATGGATGTCACTGATTTAATCCTTTACGATTTAAAACAAATTGATCCTGAGAAACACAAAGTTCTTACGGGTGTTTCAAATGATCATATTTTAGACATGGCCCGTTATTTAGATGAAAAGAATGTCCCGATTTGGGTACGTCACGTGCTAATTCCTGGCGGTAGTGATGATGATGTGTTATTACAGCGCTTATCTGACTTTATTGCCACGCTCTCTAACGTTGAACGCATTGACGTGTTACCATATCACAAGTTAGGTGTGTATAAATGGGAAAACCTCGGTTTAGATTATCAATTAGAAGGTGTTGAACCACCGACTGAAGACCGAGTGAAAAACGCGGAAGCGATTTTAAATCGCGAAAAAACCATCGCGATCCCACAATCTTAAATAGAATGACCAAGCCCTACAAGCCTTGTGCTTGTAGGGCTTTTTGTTTTAGCATATTAACGCTATTTTTAGTTAGCATTATTTAAAACACTTGCAGATGAATAGGGTGAAAATCATCAGTGTTTAAAGGAGAGAGTGTTCGGTAATAGTATAGGTAACAGGATAAGTTATATCATACTGAAGGAGGAGATATTTCTATGTCAAAATCATTACGACAAGCTATTGAGGAGCGCCGGTCATATTACGCGATTAGCGATGAAGAGATTGTGTCAAAAGAAAACGTTGAAGAAGTCGTTCAATTTGCGGTGAAACATTCACCGTATGCGTTTAATTCTCAAAGTGGCCGGGTGGTAATTTTGTTTAATGACCATCATATAGCCCTTTGGGATCTAACGAAAGAACATTTGCGGCCACTCGTAAAAGAAGAAAATTTTCATAAAACAGAAGCAAGGATTGACTCGTTTAAAGCAGGATATGGAACGGTGTTATTCTTTGAAGATACTGAGGTAGTCAAAGGCTTGGGTGAACAAATGCCGTTGTATAAAGATAAATTTGAAACGTGGTCGGAACAAGCATCAGGTATCTTGCAATATGTCGTCTGGACAACGTTAGAAGCAGAAGGGCTAGGCGCGTCCTTGCAGCATTATAACCCGTTGATTGACGATGATGTCAAAGCGCGCTTTGATATTCCAAAAGCGTGGACATTGCAAGCGCAAATGCCGTTTGGTAAGCCGGTAGAAGCACCGGGTGAAAAAACATTCCAATCAGTAGATGAGCGGGTCAAAGTTTTTAAATAGTCAAAGGCAAGAAGATGAAACAACAAATGCCTCAATACTTTCATAGTATTGAGGCATTTGTTGTGGGTAAAGGTTTCACATAGACCATGCGACAAAGTCCTGTGAACCGACAGTTACAACACGAGCTTGGTCAAGGATGTAAATGATTGACGAAAGGGTGCACGAATAGAAAAAGTGTGAATAAATTATGAATAGTGACAGCAAAAAAGTAAAACTTGCCTTTAAAAAGTTTACCTAAGGCAAAACTATTGGTATAATCCATATTAGAAGCGAAAAATAAAAAAGTAGAGCAAGTAAACAAAGTGTTTTTTTAGAAAGAGAAAGGAGTTACTCGTATGGTAGATTTTTTTACTCAGTTACCACCAGTGATGCAGGCGCTCATTGCGACACTGTTTACGTGGGGGATGACAGCGCTCGGGGCAGCCCTTGTTTTTACCACAAAGGGCGTGAATCAAAAGTTTCTTGATGCGATGTTAGGTTTTGCGGGTGGTGTGATGATTGCGGCCAGTTATTGGTCACTATTAGCACCCGCGATTGAAATGGCAGAACAAGATAAATGGCCTGCGTGGTTACCGGCGGCAGTTGGATTTATGTTAGGGGGGATCTTTTTATGGGGGATTGATAAAGTCATTCCCCACGTTCACCCGAATGCACGACTAGAAACAGCAGAAGGGATTCACCCGGATCGCCGGCGTCGCAGTACGTTATTAGTGCTTGCGATTACACTTCACAACATTCCGGAAGGCTTAGCTGTTGGGGTTGCCTTTGGTGCGGTTGCGGCCGGATTTGAAACGAGTTCACTTGCGGCAGCTGTCACACTTGGTATTGGGATTGGGATTCAGAACTTCCCAGAAGGAACGGCTGTTTCAATGCCACTGAGACGTGAAGGCATGTCACGCACACGCAGCTTTATGTATGGTCAGTTCTCCGGGATGGTCGAGCCAATTGCGGCAGTCATTGGTGTGTTACTTGTGACATGGATGGAACCAATTTTACCGTTAGCGCTTAGTTTTGCGGCTGGTGCGATGATTTTCGTTGTCGCAGAAGAAGTTATTCCAGGATCACAAGAAAACGGCAACCGAGATTTAGCGTCCATGGCGTTAATGGTTGGTTTTACTGTGATGATGGTTTTAGATGTTGCCTTAGGTTAAAGGTAAAGTCACACATAGAGTGTGGCTTTTTTGTTTTGAATCCATATCAAGAGGCTATACTTAAATATAACGGTTCAAGAAAATGGAGGAGTGAATTGGCGTGATAACAAAACGTTTAAAAATGTCGTTGATAGGTGGGATTATTTTAGGGTTATTTTGTGTTGCCGGTGCTTATATTCGTTCAGGCTTTGATGCATCGGTCGTATTTGTCTTTGCGCTTTGGTATAACCGGGTCTTAATGGGGCTTGTTATTGGTGCCGCTTGGCCGAAAGTGACTAAGAAACAAGTAGCCTTACGAGGTGCAGTACTTGGCCTTCTCGTGTCGTTTGCTTTTTATGCGACGAGTGGCTATATTGATGTGATTAGTTTTCTAGCGGGTATTGTGTACGGGATTATTTTAGAGCTGTGGCTGAAGCGTTATGAATAAGACT
>JBNJFJ010000021.1:0-23681 GCA_051746745.1 Bacillota bacterium
GAATTCATTGGGTTGTTATTTACACTAGGTACTAATTTAGTGTAAGATAGTTTTTAGAGTGGTCAGACCAGTAGAAAATAAAACATAAAGGGTGGACATGACAGATGACATTAAAAGAAGAAGCTTTACGGATGCACGAAGTTAACCGAGGTAAACTCACAGTACAGTCAAAAGTGGCGATTAACGATAAACATGATTTAAGTTTAGCTTATTCACCAGGTGTGGCTGAGCCGTGTCTTGAAATTGAACGTGATGAGAAAGCTGCCTATACGTATACGATGAAATCAAATATGGTTGGGGTCGTCACCAACGGGACAGCGGTCCTTGGTCTTGGTGCCATCGGGGCGCAAGCCTCGTTACCAGTGATGGAAGGAAAAGCCGTCTTATTCAAGAATTTTGCCGATGTTGATGCCTTTCCCATTTGTTTAGATACTAAGGACCCTGATGAAGTTATCCGCACGGTCGAGCTGATGGCACCGACGTTTGGTGGGATTAACTTAGAAGACATTAAAGCACCAGAATGTTTCTATATTGAACAAACGTTAAAAGAACGACTGAATATTCCGGTGTTTCACGACGATCAACACGGTACCGCTATTGTCACATTGGCCGGTTTAGTTAATGCGTTACGTCTTGTAGATAAATCATTTGATGAGATTAAAGTCGTCATTAACGGTGCCGGTGCAGCGGGTATTGCGATTGTGAAATTACTTCATTACTTTGGCGTTAAAGATATGGTTCTTTGTGATTCAAAAGGAGCTATCTATGAAGGACGAGGCGCCGGGATGAATGCTGAAAAACAAGCGATATTAGCTTATACAAATAAGTCGAACGAAACAGGTGACTTGCGTTCGGTTATGAAAGATGCGGATGTCTTTATTGGTGTCTCACTGAAAGATTTAGTTGACGAAGCAATGGTACAATCGATGAAACGTGACCCGATTATCTTTGCGATGGCCAATCCAGACCCGGAAATCACGCCTGAACGGGCAAAACAGGCAGGTGCTCGTGTCATTGGAACTGGACGCAGTGATTATCCTAATCAAGTGAATAATGTCCTTGCTTTTCCTGGTATTTTTAAAGGGGCTCTCAGTGTAAGAGCAACAGATATCAATGAGGAGATGAAAGTGGCCGCCGTTCATGCGATTGCCGGGATTATTTCAGCAACGGAATTAGATGAAGATTACGTGATTCCTGACCCCTTTGATGAACAAGTGGCTGAAGCTGTTGCGAAAGCTGTCAGTGAAGCGGCGATTAAAAGCGGGGTTAGTCAAGGTGAGCATGTTGACCAAAACTAATTCAAACACAAAAGCCTATCAAAATGTGCTTGAAAAAATAAAGGATTATATTCAGATTGATCAATTAAAACCGGGGGATAAACTTCCGTCTGAACGTGAAATGGCTGAAGAGTTAAACTTAAGTCGGTCAACGATTCGCGAAGGCCTAAGAGCGATTGAATTACTTGGATTGATCGAAACAAGGCGAGGAGAGGGGACGTTTTTACGTCCCTACCAGTCTTATCAAACGTTGTCATTACTCGCCGGTTTTATCTTTCAAGACCGAGAAACAAAAGACAATGTCGATGATACGCTTGTTATGATTGAAGATGTGATCATTGACTTAGGTCACACCCGTGGTAGCGCATTTATTCAAAATAAGTGGTCGGGCCACGGTTACGATTATTGGAAAAAACGCGGCTACAAAGCAACGTTTGAAGTGATTCTTTCGGTGATTGATAATCAATTGTTAGAAAAGATTTGGTATTTACTGTATGCCTTTTACTTATCCATTGAGGATAAACAACATATACGAACAGTCAAAGATTTATTCGAGTCATTTGGCGTTCAAACGACGGAAGATTAAGGGAGGAATGGATGATGCAGTTTAAAAGTATTTTTCATAAAAAGAAAAAGTATGCGTCAATTCCAACAGAAAAAGCGAAACAAGAAATACCCGAAGGCCTTGTCGAAAAGTGCGGGTCATGCGGAAAAATATATTATGAGAAAGAGTGGTCACAACAGTTAAAAGTGTGTCCTAATTGCGGGATACATCACCGCTTAACCGCCTATGAGCGAATTGAAGCGTTACTTGATGAAGAGAGCTTCACTGAATGGGATCAGTCAATGGAAACAACCGATCCACTGAAGTTCCCGGAGTATCAAGAAAAGTTAAAGAAAGACCAAGCTAAGACCGGACTAAAGGATGCGGTTGTGACCGGAACAGGTACAATCAATGGTTATGAAACAGCTATCGTCGTCATGGATCCATTTTTTAGAATGGCAAGTATGGGCGCCGTGGTTGGTGAAAAAATCGCCCGTGCGTTGGAAAATGCCCGTGAAGAACAATTACCGATGATTATTTTTACTGCTTCAGGTGGGGCGAGAATGCAAGAAGGCATGATCAGTTTAATGCAGATGGCGAAAACATCCATGGCTGTCGATCGGTTTAATCGCAGTGGTGGTTGTCTCATTAATGTGTTCACCCACCCAACAACCGGTGGGGTCACCGCGAGTTTTGCTTCAATAGGTGACTATCATTTTGCTGAACCGAAAGCTTTGATTGGCTTTGCGGGAAGACGTATTATTGAACAGACGATTCGCGAGAAATTACCGGATGATTTTCAAACAGCCGAATTTCAACTCGAACACGGACAAGTAGATAAAGTTGTCCATCGTCATGAATTAAAAACACTGTTAACGACCGTCCTTGATTTACATCAACCGAAAGGACGTGCATAGTTATGAAGCAAGTACTCTCTTTTGAAAAACCAATTATTGAATTAAAAGAAAAAATTAAAGAATTAAAAAAAATGGCAGAAGAAAACAATCTGACATTAGATGATGAAATCAACACGATGGAACAGCGCCTTAAGCGATTAGAACAAGAGATTTATGATCACTTATCAATCTGGGACCGGATTCAGATTGCCAGACACCCTGAAAGACCCACTGCGCTTGATTATATTGAGCAATTATTTACCGATTTCATTGAATTACATGGTGATCGACTCTACCGTGATGACCCAGCCATTATTACTGGTATCGCGAAATATAAAGGCGCACCAGTGACCGTTGTTGCTCAGCAGCGTGGGAAAAATACAAAAGAAAATCTTCACCGTAACTTTGCGAGTCCGCATCCAGAAGGTTACCGTAAAGCCATTAGACAGATGAAACTAGCGGAGAAATTTAACCGGCCCATCATTTGTTTTATTGATACAAAAGGAGCGCACCCTGGAAAGGGTGCTGAAGAGCGCGGACAAGGAGAAGCGATTGCCCGCAATTTAATGGAAATGGCCCATTTAACGGTGCCCATCATCGCAGTCGTCATTGGCGAAGGCGGGAGTGGTGGCGCCTTAGGTATTGGCCTTGCTGATCATGTGCATATGTTAGAAAATGCGACTTATTCCGTAATCTCACCAGAAGGGGCTGCCAGTATTCTTTGGAAAGACGCGACCAAAGCAGAGGAAGCGGCCAAATCTTTAAAGATAACCGCCAAAGATTTAAAAGCACTCGGGATTATTGATGAGATTATCCCAGAAGTAAAAGGCGGGGCACATCGTGATTTTGCGATGCAAGTCGCATACCTTGATACGTATATCGAAAAATCACTCACTTATTTAGTGAAAATTGACCGGTTGACTTTACCTGATTTAAGGTGGGAGAAATATAAAAAAATAGGAGAAATAACCGAATAGTTGAGGTCATTGTCAGGCAAAACGCATGAAAATATCTAAAAACTTCGTAAAAATATGAAATAATCTTGAAAAACACCCCTAAATCTCTTGATTTAGGGGTGAGATTTTGACCGCTTTCATGTATAATCATAGATGAAATTACATTCATGCATGATGTATGTTATAATGAGTGAGTTTTAAAAGAGAAAGAAGCTAATTGAGGTGAAAGTATGAAAAGAATTGGAGTTTTAACTAGTGGGGGCGATGCTCCAGGTATGAACGCGGCTATTCGTGCTGTTGTTCGTAAAGCGATTTACCATGACATGGAGGTTTTTGGTATCTATAATGGGTATCAAGGTCTAATGGAAGGTAAAATCGAACAGTTAGACGTAGGTTCAGTCGGTGATATCATTCAACGTGGTGGTACAATGCTTTACTCTGCACGTTCTGAAGAATTTAAAACAGATGAAGGTCAGAATAAAGGGATTGAACAATTAAAGAAATTTGGTATTGAAGGTCTTATCGTCATCGGTGGAGACGGATCATTCCAAGGTGCAGCGAAACTTACAGCCAAAGGTTTCCCATGTATCGGTATTCCTGGTACAATTGATAATGACATTGCAGGAACGGATTATACCATCGGATTTGACACGGCGCTGAATACGATTATTGAAGCGGTCGATAAGATCAGAGATACGGCAACATCACACGAACGTACCTATGTGATTGAAGTTATGGGTCGTGACGCAGGGGATTTAGCGTTATGGGCAGGTCTAGCCAACGGTGCCGAATCGGTTATTATCCCAGAAAAGCACGAACCATTTGAAAACGTCGTGGATCGTTTGAAGCGCGGATCAGAGCGCGGTAAGAAACACAGTATCATAATCCTTGCTGAGGGTGTTGGTAGTGGTTTTGATTATGGTAAGAAGATTGAAGCAGCGACAAGTTTTGAAACACGTGTAACCGTGTTAGGACACATCCAACGTGGTGGACGCCCAACAGGTGCCGACCGTGTACTCGCAAGTCGTTTAGCCGGTAAAGCGGTTGATTTACTACTAGAAGGCCAAGGTGGCCGTATGGTAGGTATTCAAAACAACCAACTTGTCCATCATGACATTATCGAGGCTTTAAAACAAAAGCATAACTTGGACATGTCAATTTACCAATTAATGAGTGAAATATCTATCTAATTATTAATAGATAAATGTGTTGTTACAATTTCAAGGAGGAATTTATCAAATGAGAAGAACTAAAATTGTATGTACAATTGGACCGGCTTCAGAATCAACTGAGAAATTAGAGCAGTTAATCGAAGCTGGAATGAACGTTGCCCGTTTAAATTTTTCACACGGTGACTTTGAAGAGCACGGTGCCCGGATTAAAAATATTCGTGAGGCAGCGGCAAAGTTAGGTAAGACAGTCGCTATTCTTTTAGATACAAAAGGACCAGAAATTCGTACAGGTACGATGACAGATGGTCAAGTGGATATCGTTAAAAATCAACATATCAACATTACAATGGATGAATCTTTCTTAGGAACAACTGATAAATTTGCGGTGACTTACCCTGAATTAATCAACGATGTTCATGTAGGTTCTAAAATTTTACTTGATGATGGTCTTATCGAACTTGAAGTTGTGGAGATCCTTAAAGATCAAAACGAACTAAAAACAAAAGCATTAAACTCAGGTTTGCTTAAAAATAAAAAAGGTGTAAACGTGCCTAACGTAAGTGTTAACTTACCAGGTATGACAGACAAAGACGCTAAAGATATTCTTTTCGGTATTGAACAAGGCGTTGACTTTGTTGCGGCTTCATTTATCCGTCGTGCAGCTGACGTATTAATGATTCGTGAGCACTTAGATAACAACGGTGGAAAAGACATCCACATCATCCCTAAAATCGAAAACCAAGAAGGTGTCGATAACTTAGATGCGATTCTTCAAGTGGCTGACGGTTTAATGGTTGCTCGTGGTGACTTAGGTGTTGAAATCCCACCTGAAGATGTACCTGTTGTACAAAAAGACATGATTCAAAAATGTAACAATGCTGGTAAACCAGTTATCACAGCAACACAAATGTTAGACTCAATGCAACGTAACCCACGTCCTACACGTGCGGAAGCTTCTGACGTTGCGAACGCGATTTTTGATGGTACAGACGCAATCATGTTATCTGGTGAAACAGCTGCCGGGGATTACCCAGTAGAAGCGGTTCAAACAATGCACCGTATTGCGCTTAAAACAGAATCCGTTCTTGATCATAAAGCGATTTTAGATCGTCGTTCTAAAACAAGTGAAATGACAATGACAGATGCGATTAGTCAATCAGTTAACCATACAGCTATGAACCTTGATGTTGATGCGATTCTTACACCAACAAACAGTGGTCAAACAGCGCGTATGATTTCTAAATACCGTCCAAAAGCACCAATCGTTGCGGTAACATTTGACGAAAAAGTAAGTCGTCGTTTAGCTTTATCTTGGGGTGTAAGTGCGATTACAGGTGAATTCGCTTATACAACAGATGAAGTGCTTGACTTAGCAATTGAACGTGGTCTTGAGACTGAGAAATTCCATCGTGGTGACCGTGTCATCATTACAGCAGGTGTACCTGTTGGTGAACGTGGTACAACGAACATGATGAAAGTTCATATCATTGGTGATGTATTAACAAGTGGCCAAGGTGTTGGTAAAGGTTCAACAATCGGCCGTGCTGTTTTTGCGAAAAACGCAGAAGAAGCAAATGAAAAAGTAAAAGTAGGCGATGTTTTAATTACTTTAGGGACAGATAAAGACATGATGCCAGCACTTGAAAAAGTAAGTGGTGTGATCACAGTTGAAGGTGGATTAACTTCACACGCAGCTGTTGTTGGTCTTGACCTAGCGATTCCTGTCATCGTCGGTGTTGATAATGCGATGGATGTCATCGAAGAAGGTAAAGAAATTACCATCGATGCTAAAAAAGGTGATATTTACGCAGGACGCGCGAGCATCCTTTAATTCGCCAAACCATCTATAGATTTGTTATAATAAGAAGAGACTTCGGTCTCTTCTTTTTGTCTTTTTTATGTTTATGAATGTGAAGCTCTAAATAACAACAAATAAAAAAACAATGACAAAACAATAAGAACGAGAGAAGTACGTTGAACAGATAAGTGAGGGGATACTATGTGGAAGTGGATCATACTAACGATTATGATTATGCCAGCGCTTGAACTCGCTGTTATTTTATGGGCGGGTTCAATGGTTGGAGGCTGGTCTGTCTTTGGTTTTATTTTACTAACAGGTTTTATTGGGGCCGTATTAGCCAAACAACAAGGAGCAGAAACCTTACAACAAGCCAATGAGCGGATGCAGCGTAGTGAAATGCCTGGCGAACAAATCTTTGACGGGATTTGTATTTTGATCGGTGGCTTACTTTTATTAACGCCAGGTTTTATTACTGATGCCATCGGTTTTAGTTTGTTATTACCTTTTACGAGAGGGCCGCTAAAACAACTATTGAAGCGTCAAATTGAACAGATGGTGAGAAATGGTCAAGTTATTACCTATCGTCGTTTTTAACGATGTATCCAGGGAATCGTCCTCTGGATACATTGTATAAAAAATGAATATTTAACCGATAAAGATTCTGATATTTCGCTATATTTGCTTAAATTAGCACCAGATGACTATATTTTTTATGCGATTTATGTTAAGATTATTCGGTGAATGTATCTGGTTATGTTATCGATTGATACTAATTAAGAACAAATGGTGAACAGGGAGCGGTTTGGAAAGTTATGTTTAATCAATCCACATTATTTTTAATCATCCTACTCTTGCTTGGTTATTTTGGTAAAAACCAAGCGATTATTATTTCTGTCTATGTCCTTTTAGGCATACAGTTATTTAAACTAGATACGAAACTATTTCCTATCATTCAAGAACGAGGGATGAGCATAGGTGTGACAATCATTACCCTTTCAGTCTTGATCCCAATTGCGACAGGAGAAATTGGTTTTTCTGATTTAATTGCAAGTGTCAAAAATTATTATGGTTGGATTGCACTAGGCGCCGGTTTGTTTGTGTCGATAGTGGCGCGAGGAGGCCTTGATTTACTTGCCAATGATCCTCACCTAACGACAGCTTTAGTGATGGGAACAATTTTAGCGGTTGTTTTCTTACAAGGGGTAGCTGTTGGTCCGCTTATTGGCGCAGGGATTGCCTATATGATTATGAATATCGTTGATCACGTCATAAAGTTGTTATAAATAAAACAAGGGAGGAAGAAGGATGTCAACTTCAAAAGGTTTAGAAGGTATCATTGTTGCGGAAACAGATATTACGTCAATCGAAGAAGGAAAGTTGAGTTATGTTGGTTACAGTATTGATGACCTTGCTGAACACGCATCATTTGAAGAGGTTGTTTATTTATTATGGCATAAACACTTACCTAATGACGATGCGTTACATAAATTTAAGGCCCAGTTGTTTGATGAGATGACACTTAGTCCATCATTTATTGAACAGTTAAAACATATGCATGTGGACAATGCTCATCCGATGGATGTGCTAAGAACAGCCGTTTCAATGCTCAGTCTATATGATTCTGAGCACGATCACGAAGATCAAGCTTCAAATATAGACCGGTCAATTCGCTTACAAGCGAAAATGGCGATGGTTATTACATCGTTTCATCGATTAAGAAACAAGGCCCCCCTGATTCAACCTAAACAAGAGTTAAGCTACGCTGAGAATTTCTTGTATATGTTACACGGAAAAGATGTTGATCCACTGGAAAGTAAGGCTTTTAATAAAGCCCTTGTCCTCCATGCTGATCATGAACTCAATGCGTCAACCTTTACGGCACGCGTATGTGTGGCAACCTTATCTGACCTGTATTCTGGTTTAACAGCGGCTATCAGTGCGTTAAAAGGGCCACTTCATGGTGGGGCCAATGAACAAGTAATTAAAATGTTAATGGAAATTGAAACGGTAGACGCTGCGATTCCTTACGTGAAAGAAAAAATAGCAAATAAAGAAAAAATCATGGGAATGGGCCACCGAGTTTATAAACAAGGCGATCCGCGTGCCAAACATTTAAAAGAAATGTCAAAAGAAATTACAAAACAAAAAGGCATGCCGCAGTGGTATGAGATGTCAGAAAAAATTGAAAGCTATGTAAAAGAAACAAAAGGCTTACCCGCTAATGTCGATTTTTATTCAGCTTCCATGTATCATGCCTTAGGTATTCCACATGATCTATTCACCCCGATTTTCGCAATGAGTAGAACATCTGGATGGATTGCTCATATGCTTGAACAGTATGCCAACAATCGACTCATACGCCCACGGGCAGAATATGTTGGCCCAACGAATCAAACATTTAAACCAGTGAATGAACGTTAATCAACGTTTACCTATATATAAAACTCAAGGAGGAAATCTAAATGACACAAGGTGAAAAAATTACCGTAGAACAAGGGAAAGTTATTACACCCAACCATGCGATTATTCCATTTATTGAAGGAGACGGAACAGGTCCTGATATTTGGAATGCTGCAAGTCGCGTACTTCAGGCAGCTGTAAATAAAGCTTATAATGGCGAAAAATCAATTGTCTGGAAAGAAGTACTCGCAGGTGAGAAAGCTTTTAACGAAACAGGAGAATGGTTACCAGAAGCAACCCTCGATGCCATTCGTGAATATAAAATTGCGATCAAAGGTCCACTTACAACCCCAATTGGTGGTGGGATTCGTTCATTAAACGTCGCATTGCGTCAGAAACTAGATTTGTTCACATGTTTACGTCCGGTTCGTTATTTTGATGGGGTACCATCGCCGGTTAAACGTCCAGAAGACACAGACATGGTCATCTTCCGCGAAAATACAGAAGATATTTACGCCGGAATTGAATGGGCAAAAGGTTCTGATGACGTGAAGAAAGTCATCGACTTCTTACAAAATGAGATGGGTGTCACAAATATTCGCTTCCCAGAAACATCTGGTATTGGTGTGAAACCAGTATCTGAAGAAGGAACGAAACGAATTGTGCGTGCCGCGATTGATTATGCGATTAAAGAAGGGCGTAAGAGCGTCACACTCGTGCATAAAGGGAACATTATGAAATTCACAGAAGGCGCATTTAAAAACTGGGGCTATGAACTAGCGGAGGCAGAATTTAAAGACCAAGTCTTTACGTGGGCAACGTATGATAAAATCGTTGAAGCTGAAGGCAAAGATGCAGCTGACAAAGCTCAGAGCGATGCTGAAGCAGCAGGTAAAATCATTGTTAAAGATGCGATTGCGGATATCTTCTTACAACAGATTCTTACACGTCCAAAAGAATTTGATGTTGTTGCGACGATGAACTTAAACGGTGACTACATTTCAGATGCTCTTGCAGCTCAAGTCGGTGGTATTGGTATTGCACCAGGGGCAAATATTAACTACGAAACAGGCCATGCGATTTTTGAAGCGACACACGGAACAGCACCTAAATATGCTGGACTTGATAAAGTGAATCCATCATCAGTTATCCTCTCAGGTGTGCTTATGCTTGAACACTTAGGATGGAATGAAGCAGCTGACTTGATTACAAAATCAATGGATCACACGATTGGTTCTAAGGTTGTGACCTATGACTTTGCACGTCTCATGGAAGGCGCAACAGAAGTAAAAACAAGTGAATTTGCAGATGCACTTATTAACAACATGGACAAGTAATGTTGTGATTAAGCGTATAACGGCTATTGTCGTTATACGCTTTTTAGTGTTGAAACTAAAATGATGACACGGCATATAATAACCTTTTTTTGTAATTTTTGTTTTAATGTGTTACAATTATGATGAGATTAGTGGTAATCAACCATATAACTAGGAGGGGTTAGGATGAGTAAAAAGTGGATTGGTATCATGGCAGTCATCGTTCTTACTGGTATCACATTGTTTGTTGTATTAACTAATGGAACGGAGGATAACAATCAAATAATATTGCGTTATCAAGGGGTGCCTTTAATCATTGGTGTGTTGTCAGATAATAGCTTACCTGACTTTGATCTTGAAGACACGAGCGTGACGTTTCAAACAGTAGCATTAGATGAACTTAATAGGGACAATGTAGATGCGTATCTTTTTACGAAGGAACATTTTGATGTGTTATCCGAAAATAAATACAGTCAGATGCTAAGTGAGAATGGTGTGCCCAACTTTTTTATAGATCCGAAAAAAGAAGTGATGCCCTTCTATTTAGAAAACCTCTTATATCGTGACGTGCCAGAAGCAGATAATCAAGCTTACATTGAAGGATTTGCGGTATTAGAAGATGAAACGAAAACATGGGCTATCGCTGAATCATACCAAGACGCGACAGAAGAGCTAAAAACAAGCGCGTATCAATCGTTGTTAAAAGTACTTCAAACGCGCAAAGAACAAGTATTCTTAAAACAATAGCCTCACGTTGAGTCACTGTTTTAACCAGTGGCTCTTGTTTAATTATTTTCGATTTTTCATTCATCATACTGGATTCATTTTAATCAATGGTGTATTCTTTACAAAAACTTTACTATGTAAATGAAATTTAACGTATTGTTTTAATGGTCTGACTTTCATTTATCGACTAAAACGGCTATGATAAATATGAACGAAACATGAAGGGGGTATAAAGGTTGAGTAAAAAAATCTTAATTGTCGATGATGAAGAATCGATTGTCACCTTGCTACAATACCATATAGAGAAAGCGGGCTTTAGTACCGATGTAGCCTTTTCAGGTACAGAAGCACTGGCTAAAGCGATAAAAAATGACTATGAATTAATTGTGTTAGATCTTATGTTACCAGGAATGGAAGGGACTGACGTGACCAAAGCGCTGCGTCAAGAAAAGATAGATAGTCCCATTTTAATGCTAACCGCAAAAGATGATGAGTTTGATAAAATTTTAGGCTTAGAACTTGGCGCTGATGATTACTTAACGAAACCGTTTAGTCCAAAAGAAGTTGTCGCACGTATTAAGGCGATTTTACGTCGGACGAATAAACCGAAGGAAGAAGAAGCCTTATATTTAACGATTGGTGAGTTAACCATCTATCCGGAACAGTATGAAGCAACACTTAGTGGTGAAGCCTTAACCTTTACGAGAAAAGAATTTGAACTATTATTTTACTTAGCGAAACATAAAGGAAAAGTCCTCTCACGGGATCAATTACTTACTGCTGTATGGAACTATGATTTTGCTGGAGACACCCGAATTGTCGATGTCCACGTCAGTCATTTACGTGAAAAAATCGAACCAGATACAAAACAACCGATTTATATCAAAACCATACGTGGACTTGGTTATAAGATGGAGGAGCCGAAGATATGACACCGAATCGGCGGCTGTTTTTAACTCAAGTGCTGTCAGTAAGTGCCTTATTTTTCGTACTTGTATTTGGGATTGTGCCGCTTGTTTCAGGTAGCGCACAATATATTGTTTTCTTTTTACTTACCGGTGCTTATTTTGCGATTATATTATTGTTTTATCAAGTATATAAAAATTATGTCCGTCCCGTTAAACATTTAGTTGAGACGATTGAATCACTTGTGAGTGGGAATTATAAAGTGCGGGTGCACGAAGATTTTCATGCGGACACAGGGCGCCTCCAAGGTGCCATTAATGAACTCGCCCGTCATTTACAAGACTTGAATCGGCAAGAGAAAATGCATGCCCGTCAGCTTAATAGTGTGATCGAAAATATGGCGAGTGGTGTGATGCTTATTGACCAACAAGGTTACGTGCATTTAGTAAATAAACGTTTCGTTGATTTGTTTGGATTAACGAGAGAACGCTATACAGACTCACTTTACTATGATGTTCTCGACCAAAGTCAAATCCATGAAACAGTCCAAGAAGTCTTTTTATATGAACAACCAATTAAAAATGAGATGACCCTCACAAAAGATTTGACGACCTATTATTTAGAAGTGATTGGGGCACCTTACTTTAACCAAAAACATGATTTGCGCGGAGCGGTGCTTGTTTTTCATGATGTGACCGAATTCAAACGTTTGGAACAAATGCGTAAGGATTTTGTCGCGAATGTGTCACATGAATTAAGAACGCCGATTACATCAATCAAAGGTTTTGCTGAAACGATGTTAGAAGATGAATTAGACGAGCATTTAGAACAACATTTTCTCTCGATCATTCATAAAGAGAGTCACCGGTTACAGCTGTTGATTCAAGATTTACTTGACCTATCTAAATTAGAAAAAGCGGATTTTCATTTGAATTATCAAAACATTCATGTGGATCATCTCATGAGAGAATCTGTTGAAATGGCGAAAGTGCAAGCGAAAGAAAAAAGTATTGTCCTCACGATTACAGGTGAAGAGGGACTCGAGCTATCAGCGGATTATGACCGATTAAAACAGGTTATATTGAATCTTATTTATAATGCGATTAACTATACACCAAATGGTGGGAAAGTGACGATATCCGCCTTTGATTCCTCTGGTTATATTAAAATTCAAGTGAATGATAACGGTATGGGAATTGCGCCAGAAGCCTTGCCGCGTATTTTTGAGCGTTTTTATCGCGTCGATAAGGCGAGAAGTCGTAACACAGGTGGTACCGGATTAGGTTTATCGATTACGAAACATATAGTAGAAGCGCACGACGGTCAGATTTTTGTCGATAGCGTGGTCGATGAAGGCTCTACATTTACGATTATGTTACCGAAAGAACAGGCATAAGTGTCTGTTCTTTTTGCTGTGGTGAAAGTGAGTATTATTTTTGGAAATGACGAAAACATGATAAGATAAGAATAGTTTCCATGGTTAATTACCAAGGAAAGTTGATCCTCACGATGCGTGAGGACGTAATAAATAAGCTGATACATAATGAGGATAAGGAGTTGACATGAATGTCAGATAAAAAATTAGTATTGATTGACGGGAATAGTGTCTTGTACCGGGCGTTTTTTGCTTTGCCATTACTTTCAAATACACAAGGGGTACACACGAACGCAGTTTTTGGCTTTACGAAGATGTTGTTAACGATTTTAGAACGAGAAGCCCCAACCCATGCATTAGTCGCTTTTGATGCAGGTAAAACGACGTTTCGTCACGAAACGTACAAAGAATATAAAGGCGGGAGACAAAAAACGCCACCTGAACTATCTGAACAATTCAATATTACTCGTGAATTGCTTGATGCGTTTCAACTCACCCACTATGAGTTAGAAAATTATGAAGCGGATGATATCATCGGGACATTATCAAAACAAGCAGAAGCGAAAGGTTTTGGTGTTGCGGTTATTACCGGTGATAAAGATATGCTTCAACTCGTATCTGATAAAACATCTGTGCACCTGACAAAAAAGGGGATCAGTGAGACAGAAAGTTATACGCCAGATTATCTGCACGAAAAATTGGAGCTAACGCCTGAGCAAATTATCGATATGAAAGCATTGATGGGAGATGCTTCTGATAATATACCGGGTGTACCGGGAGTAGGTGAGAAAACAGCAATTAAATTGTTAAAACAATTTGAAACGTTGTCAAAAGTATACGACGGACTTGATGATGTCAGCGGTAAAAAATTAAAAGAAAAGTTAGCCACACATAAAGAAGATGCGTTTATGTCGTATGAACTAGCAACGATAAATCGTGAGTCTCCAATTACCGTTGAACTAGATAAGACCGAATATGACGGATATGATATGAAACAGTTACGCGATTTATTTAAACAATTAGAGTTTAAATCACTGATGTCGATGATTGATGCTGACCAAATTGACGAAACGGACACCTTAAAAGACATGACGGTTGAAATCGTTGACGATTTTAATCAACTAAGTCTTACAGGAGAAGAAAGTCTGGTCGTTGATTATCTAACAGAACAATATCATACTGATGAACTGCTTGGTGTTGGGATGAGCAATCAAGACCATCACTATTTTTTAAGTAAGGATGTTGTTGAACAAGATCCCGCTTTTCATGCGTACCTAAAAGATGAATCAATGAAAAAGTATACCTTTGATGCGAAGAAAGTGTTGGTCACCTTTAAACACTTAGGCATTGATGTGAAAGGGATTGTGTTCGATTTATTGTTAGGATCTTATTTAGTAAACCCATCAGAAAATAATCATGATATCCCATCGATTGCCGCGCGGTATGACTCGATTGGGGTAAGAGAAGACGATGATGTCTACGGCAAAGGAAAAAAACTTGCGGTACCTAATGAAGATGTGTTACGTGACCATATAGTGAGAAAAGCCCATGTCGTCTACGCGCTTAAATCAACGATTGAAGAAGGTTTAGTCACGAATGAACAAATGTCGTTATTCGAAACACTTGAACTCCCACTAAGTAAAATATTAGCCGATATGGAAGAGCTCGGTGTCATGGTTGACCGAGAAAAATTAGAAGTGATGCAACAAGATTTAGCAGAACGATTGAAGGCGATAGAGGAAAAGATTTATGAGACAGCCGGTGAATCATTTAACTTAAATTCCCCTAAACAACTCGGTGTTGTGTTGTTTGAAAAACTAGAACTTCCTGTGATTAAGAAGACAAAAACAGGCTATTCAACCGCAGCGGATGTGTTAGAACAGTTAAAAACAAAACACCCAATCATTGAAGATATTTTATTGTATCGTCAACTCCAAAAACTGCAGTCAACGTATTTGGAAGGATTACTTAAAGTGATTCATGAAGACGGGAAAGTGCATACTCGTTTTAATCAAGCTTTAACACAAACAGGGCGCCTCTCATCAACTGACCCTAACTTACAAAACATTCCGATTCGATTGGAAGAAGGGCGAAAGATTCGTCAAGCGTTTGTTCCAAGCGAGAAAGATTGGGAGATGTTTGCCTGTGACTACTCACAAATTGAGTTGCGTGTCCTTGCGCATATTGCCGGTGATGAGAAATTAATTCAAGCATTTAAAGATGACCGTGATATTCATACTCAAACG
Organism: Bacillota bacterium; assembly: GCA_051746745.1. Lineage (GTDB taxonomy): Bacteria > Bacillota > Bacilli > Bacillales > Amphibacillaceae > Halolactibacillus. The sequence continues at coordinate 15,616 of JBNJFJ010000021.1, forward strand.
GCGATGGATGTTTTCCACGTGGAAGAAGAGGCGGTGGATAGTTTAATGCGTCGCCAAGCAAAGGCGGTCAATTTTGGGATTGTTTACGGGATTAGTGATTACGGCTTATCACAAAACTTAGGGATTACCCGTAAAGAAGCACAAGCCTTTATAGAGCGTTATTTTGAAAGTTATCCTGGTGTGAAAGCCTATATGGATGAGATCGTAAAAGAAGCTAAACAACAAGGTTATGTCACCACGCTGATGCACCGCCGTCGTTATTTACCGGATATTACAAGTCGTAATTTTAACCAGCGAAGCTTTGCGGAGCGCACCGCCATGAACACACCGATTCAAGGCAGTGCGGCAGATATCATAAAAAAGGCGATGATTGATTTAGCTGAGCGTTTAACTGCAGAAGGCTTACGTGCGAATATGTTACTGCAAGTACACGATGAGCTGATTTTAGAAGCGCCTAAAGAAGAAATTGACCAATTAAAAAGAATCGTACCAGAGGTGATGGAACAGACAGTCGAACTATCTGTTCCACTCAAAGTCGATTATGCGCATGGACCGACGTGGTACGATGCAAAATAAGAATGGAGAATGATCAATGCCGGAGTTACCAGAAGTTGAAACAGTAAGGCGTACACTTAAGACATTAATCATAGATAAAACGATTGAGTCCGTCGATGTTCGCTTCGCTAAAATGATTAAAAAGCCAGATGATGTTCACGCATTTGAAATGATGTTAAAAGGACAAACCATCCGTGATATTTCGCGTCGGGGGAAATTTCTCTTATTTATCTTAGATGATGTTGAAATGGTGTCACATTTACGAATGGAAGGGAAGTTTGCCACTCGACTTTATAGCGAACCGGAGAATAAACATACCCATGTGATTTTCACGTTTACTGACGGGACAAGTTTGCATTATAACGATGTTCGAAAGTTTGGTACGATGCATGTTTTTCGTAAAGGTGAAGCACTCGAAGCATTACCGATGAAACAAATAGGGGTGGACTTATATTTAGATCAAGTCGAGGTCGATCACTTGTATCCTAAAATCATAAAATCTACCCGTGCAATTAAAAATATTTTACTCGATCAACAATTGCTCGCTGGTTTAGGCAATATTTATGTAGATGAAACACTGTTTCGCTCAAAAATCCATCCACTGACAAAGGGGCAAGCCTTAAGTAGAAAAGAGGTTGAGACGCTTCTAACAGAAGCCCAAGCGGTGATTAATGAGGCAGTAGAGCAAGGTGGGACAACGATTAGGAGTTATACGAGTGCTGATGGCAATATGGGCATGTTTCAACAAACGTTAAATGTCTATGGTCAAACGGACAAACCATGTCCAGTCTGTGATACACCGATTGAAAAAACGAAGGTATCTGGACGAGGCACGCATTATTGTCCGGTGTGCCAAGTCATCAAACAGCCTGAGGAGTGAAAATATGTCTTGTGTAGTAGGCCTTACAGGCAGCATTGCGACCGGAAAAAGTACGGTTGTCGAATGGTTTAAAACGAAACAAGTCCCAGTGATTGACGCTGACCAAATTGCACGTGAGATTGTTCAGCCTGGCCGGCCAATATTAATGCGTCTAAAAGAGACGTTTGGTGAAGCCATTATTCAAAAAGACGGTTCGCTTGACCGTGCTTTACTCGGTCAAATGATTTTTAATGATGAAACATTAAGGCAAACGCTCGATGAGCTGATGCATCCTACTATTGTTGAGGAAATCATTTTCTGGCGCGATGAATACATCAAACAAGGTAAGCCGCTCATTATTTTAGACATTCCGTTATTGTTTGAAGGTGGTCTTACGGATTTAGTCGACCGTATCCTCGTTGTCTACACGACAGAAGCAGTGCAACTTAAACGATTAATGAAAAGAAATAATCTCTCTTTACAAGAAGCGGAAAAACGAACAAAGACGCAGTGGTCCATTGAGAAGAAAAAACAATTAGCGACGGATGTGATTGATAACAATGGGTCACTTGCTTACACGTATCAACAATGCGGGACGCTTTACGAGTCGTATCTATCGCAAGGAAAAAAGTCATAAAGAAATAGTGGTTAAGTATGCATGCATGAGTAAGGTGTTGTACGAGTGGAAAATTAATAAGTTTTTTCAAAAAAACAGTTGCGTATTGACATGTTTCGATATATAATTTTCCTGCGCGTGCATTTTGATATGATGTACAACAATATGAAAGTGTGCAGTTGATTGCTTAAAGGGTTAGGACCTCTTTGGACTAACTTTCCCCCGTGGCAATTAGGCTTACATTTTACAAAAAAGAAGTAGGGGGAGTGTTTATAATGGACACAATGGGAAGACACGTTATTGCTGAAATGTGGGATTGTAACATTGATATTTTAAATGATATGGGAAAGATTGAACAAATCTTTGTCGATGCGGCACTTAAATCAGGTGCTGAAATTAGAGAAGTCGCGTTTCATAAATTTGCACCGCAAGGTGTGAGTGGTGTGGTCATTATTTCTGAATCACACTTAACAATTCATAGTTTCCCAGAACACGGATATGCAAGTATCGATGTTTATACGTGTGGAGATATTATTGACCCGAACGTCGCATGTGATTATATCGCTGAAAGTTTAGACTCAAAACGTCTAGAGCGTGTAGAAGTACCAAGAGGTCTTGGTCCGATCCAAGTACCAAAATCAGAAGCACTTTAATAGTCACTCCTCTTAGTAATCATTTACTAAGAGGAGTTTTTGCATCTTGACAAAATTTTCGATTGTTTTGTGTAAAGAACATGGAAATACAAACATTGTTATCGTTTTCTCATGCTAAACATGTTAAAATATAAAATACATATGCGTAAGAGAATAAGAAAAAGTAAATGATGAGGTGTAATGATGGGATTTAAAGAAGCATTTAATAAGTATTTTATCAACCATTCCGAAACAGCGGAAAAACATTGGGATAAAAAGTTAGAAAGTAAGTATTTTAAAACAACAAAAGACCGCGGATTCGATGCGGTTATGAATTATTTTAAAAAGAATCCAAATTGTGAAGTCAAAGCATCCTCACAAGAACGCGGAGAAATTACCATTAATTATAAAGGGAAGCGCCGCGCCTTTGTTGTAGCGACCATTATTATGGTAAAGCCATTCCGCACATCGGTAGATTTTTCAGTAACAACAGAAGGTGGTCTATTTGATTTAGGTTTCAGTCATAATTTGATTACGAAACTGTATGATGATTTAAAAAAAGAAATGGAACTCGTCGACTGATTGGGTCTCAATCATGAAATGAAACACTTTAAAAGGAGGTTGTTAAACGATGCGGTGTCCTAACTGCCATGATAAACATACACGGGTATTAGATTCACGACCAATTGAAGATAATCAAGCGATTAGACGTCGACGCGAATGCGAAGCTTGTGCGCATCGATTTACGACCTTTGAACGAATCGAAGAAATGCCTTTAATCGTCGTTAAAAAAGAAGGCGTTCGGGAAACTTTTAGTCGCGAGAAATTGGTGCGAGGACTTATGAAAGCTTGTGAGAAACGACCAGTTGCGTTAGAACAACTTGAAGATTTAGCGCTTAATGTTGAACGCACATTAAGAAGTCGTGGACAATCAGAAGTAGACAGCAATGATATTGGTGAACTTGTGATGGAAGGTCTTAGTCAGATTGATGAAGTTGCTTATGTGAGGTTTGCCTCTGTGTATCGACAATTTAAAGATATTAATGTCTTTTTAGACGAACTTAAAGAATTGATTCATGAAGATAAAAAAGGTGAATCTGATCGTTTGTCTGACGATGAGACAACATAATTCACACGTCATAAAACAATAAATGAGCCGCTCGGCTCATTTTTCATTAGGGAAACAATCGTTCACGCTGTATCATAAGTGAATGACTGGTCTTAGATTACATGAAGAAAGGAAGAGTGCGATGCATCAATCAATTGGAAAAGTATTGCCGGCTGATGGCTATCGGACGACAAAAATGTTTGACTTGTCGGATGAACAGTATCAAGCGCTGTATCAGTTGTATCAGCCCATCATTGGCGTTGAAGCACTTAGTTTATATATGACGCTCTATCATCAAATTGCTTTCCACGATCGTCACTCCCATCACTATCTGATGCAGCTACTCAATCAATCGCTGACAACCATTTATGACGCCAGAACTAAAATTGAAGCGATAGGGTTACTGGAAACATACCGTTATGAAGATGATCAACAAACACTGTATGATTTTCATTTAAAACCACCGATGACACCTGTTAGCTTTATTGCGGATGATGTGTTAAGTCAAATGTTGTATCATCAAATTGGTAAGCAAAAATTTCAGTCATTGAAATCGAAAATAATGGAACGTACAGCTTTTACCCCTTCAGGTGAGCCTATTACACACACATTTTCTGATGTGTTTTTACATCAACCTGTTAATATTGAAGCGGATGGAATAGAAGAAGCGACTAAAATCAACCACCAATCAAAAACAAAAGACTGGATGTCAGATACAGTCGTTGACTTTGAGTGGCTGAGTCAAAATTTACAGTCACGCATGCTGAATGATGACGTTATTTTATCGAGAGAGAATCAACGCTTTATAAATCAGATGGCCGTCCTTTATAATTTATCCAACTCTGAAGTGGACAAGTTATTACAGTGGTCGATTGACTCTGAGCATCGCCTTGATAAAGAGGCTTTTAAAGAAGCGTGTTTAGATGCGATTGATGTCCAACCGTCAAAACAACAAGTCATCACGCAACGTGAACGCTTGAAAAAAAGTGAGGCGTCGGACTCAAATCCCGCGGCTCCCCAATCAAAAAAAGCACGGTTTATTGAACAAATGGAGACACTTAGTCCAAAGGAATTAATTGAAGACTTATCAGGTGAGGCTGAGGCCTCTAAGCAAGACATCAAAATGATTGCGGATATTATGGAAAAACAAGCACTCACGCCAGGTGTGATGAATGTCTTGATTCACTATGTTATGTTAAAATCAGATATGAAGTTATCGCGCGCCTATATGGAAAAGATTGCGAGTCATTGGGCGAGAAAACAAATTAAAACAGTGGCACAAGCAATGGCGCTTGCAAAAGAAGAACATACGAAGTATCAATCGAAAGATTTTAAAAAGAGTTACCCAAGGAAAAAATCAGGTCGTGAAGCGGTCGTACCTGATTGGTTTAAAAAACAAAAGGCTGAACCCGGAAAGAGCAATCAACAACCATCACAGACTGATCAAGCATCATCTGCTGACGGTCAAGAAATTGATGCGTTGCTAAAAGCGTTCCAATCAAAGAAAAAGAAGCAGTAAATCATGATCTGAAAAATCTGTAGGTAAATGAAATTGAGGTGGTGACACGATGGAACCGATTAATGTTTCGTTGAAAAAGTGGATGAAAAAGAACCAATCCTTTCAAGAAACGTATCAAAAAATGAAACGAGAAATCTTACAAGACCCTGAGATAAAAGCGGTTATTGAAGCACATGAGGCCATTGATGATAAGGCGATTGACCGACAGTTAATGACGTTGTATGAATATTATTCACAAAACAGGGATTGTGACAATTGTCCGGATCATGGCTGCATTAACAATGTTTTGCCCGGGTATAAACCAATTCTAAATGTACAAGGTGACACGTTCCACCTCACCTATGAAAAGTGTAAATATACGCGCATTGAAGAAGAACAAAAGCGCCGACAAGCTAAAATTAAAAGTTTGTATATGCCGAAAGATATTTTAGATGCCCGGATTGAATCGATTGATAGCCAAAACACTGATCGTCACGAAGCAATCAAATCCTTACTAAAGTACGTGCATCAAATCGATGAGGGGCTACCCGAACGCGGTTTTTATTTCCACGGTCCTTTTGGCGTAGGTAAAACATATTTTTTAGGTGCCCTTGCGAATGAATTTGCTGATCGCGGGATTGAAACGATGTTAATTTACATGCCTGAGTTTGTCAGGGAAATAAAGTCATCTTTTAAAGATGATTCAACGTCTGAAAAAATCGAAACGTTTAAACAAGTTCCCGTATTAATGATTGATGACATTGGGGCAGAATCACTTTCAAGTTGGTTTAGAGACGAGGTGCTTGGCTCTATTCTTCAGTACCGAATGATGGAGCGACTTCCTGTATTCTTTAGTTCAAACTATAATTTAACGCAACTTGAATCTCACTTAGCGCAGACGTCGCGTGGGGACATTGAAGAGTTAAAAGCGGGCCGGATTATTGAAAGGATCAAACAAGTGAGCACACCTATTTTAATTCATGCGAATAATCGGCGGGAAAGTTAATTTTTTTTACCTCTTGATTTTTTTAATAGACAAGACTATAATACAAAGCATAATTAAAAAGTAAAAGTTTTGATGAGGACAATATTTTTGGTCACTGTGTAACTAGAGAGGAAAACCTTGTGCTGAAAGTTTTCTATACACACGCTTATAAATTACCACCTCTGAACTCCACTTCTGAACAAGTCACTTAATTAGGAAGCTGGCGGATACTCACCGTTACATGAGTTTGAATGAGCCAAACAGAAATGTTTGGGAATGAGGGTGGAACCACGAGCATAACGCTTGTCCCTTTGCTGTAATCGCAAAGGGATAGGCGTTTTTATATTGGCCTTTGTGATTAACTTATTATAAGAGGAGTGAAAGACATGGCAGAACAAATCAAATTAATCTTTCCAGATGGAAACGAAAAACTGTTTGATCAAGGTACTACAGGTGAAGATGTTGCACAGTCAATCTCACCAGGTTTAAGAAAGCAAGCGGTCGCAATTAAGTTAGACGGTGAATTACTCGATTTACGTCGTCCATTACCACACGACGGTGACATTGCGATTATCACATCGCGTGATGCTGAAGGGTTAGAGATTTTACGTCACTCAACCGCTCACCTTATGGCACAGGCAGTTAAACGCTTATTCGGTGACGATGTCAAACTCGGTGTAGGTCCAACGATTGAAGAAGGCTTTTATTACGACATTGATATGGCGCACCAACTGACACCAGAAGACTTACCGAAAATTGAAAAAGAAATGCAACGTATTGTTGATGAAAATATTGAAATTAAGCGCATTGAAGTCTCGCGTCAAGAAGCTTATGATCGCTTTAAAGCAATTGGTGATGACTTAAAACTTGAACTATTAGAAGCGATCCCAGCGGATGAAACGGTCACCATCTATGAACAAGGTGAGTTCTTTGACCTTTGTCGTGGTGTCCACGTGCCACAAACGAGCAAATTAAAAGTCTTTAAATTATTAAGTATCTCAGGTGCATACTGGCGCGGCGACAGCAACAATTTGATGCTTCAACGTATTTACGGCACAGCCTTCTTTAAGAAAGAAGACTTAAAGCATCATTTACATGTCCTTGAAGAACGTAAAGAACGTGACCACCGTAAACTTGGAAAAGAACTTGAGCTCTTTACTGTGTCACAAAAAGTCGGCCAAGGCCTGCCGCTATGGTTACCAAAAGGCGCGACAGTCCGTCGCATGGTTGAACGCTATATTGTCGATTTAGAAGAACGTCTCGGTTATGATCACGTGTATACACCGGTCTTAGGTAGTGTGGAGCTTTATAAAACAAGTGGTCACTGGGATCACTATAAAGATGACATGTTCCCGACACTCGAAATGGACAATGAAGATTTAGTGCTTCGTCCAATGAACTGTCCGCACCACATGATGGTTTATAAAAACCAATTATACAGCTACCGTCATTTACCAGTACGTATCGCAGAGCTTGGTATGATGCACCGTCATGAAATGTCTGGTGCACTTGCGGGTCTTCAACGTGTACGGGCGATGACACTAAATGATGCGCACATTTTCGCGCGTCCGGATCAATTAAAAGATGAATTCATTCGCGTTGTCGAACTCATCCAACACGTGTATCGTGACTTTGGCTTTGAAGATTATTCTTTCCGGTTATCTTACCGAGATAAAGATAACACAGAAAAATATGTCGATAATGATGAGATGTGGGAAAAAGCACAAGCGCTCTTAAAAGAAACAATGGAAGACATGAACCTGGATTATGTTGAGGCTGAAGGTGAAGCGGCATTCTATGGTCCTAAGCTTGA